>DAHWLW010000075.1:0-12148 GCA_027343465.1 Thermoplasmatales archaeon
GAAGAGGCTATGAGGAACGAGAAGCTAAATACTATGCCTTACATACTCAAAGCAGTTGAGAATTATGCCACGCTCGAAGAAATCTCAAATGTCGGAAGAAAGGTTTTCGGAAGCTGGAAAGAACCTGTCATTGTTTAAGGACAAACCTGCAAAGGTTCTCCTTGCAAAACCCGGTATAGACGGCCATGACAGGGGCATTCTAGTCCTGGCAAGGGCATTCCGGGATGCGGGTATGGAAGTAATATATGCAGGTCTCCTCCCAACTCCTGAACAGGTAGTTGATACAGCCATAAATGAGGATGTTGACGTCATTGCGTTGAGCCTTCTGAACGGGGCGCATATGACTGTATTCAAGAAGGTAGCAGACATTGTAAAAGAGAAAGGAATAACTGACATAAGCCTTGTGGGTGGGGGGACCATTCCAGAGCAGGATAAGCCGGCGCTTGAAAAAATGGGGATATCCGGGAACTATGGGCCAGGAACCCCCATGAAAACCATAATAGACCATGTAATGAAAAGAGCTGCAGAGGCAAGGGAGAAGAAGATGTCCGGACTGCGTTGATATGAACATTGATAGCATTGTGGAAGGCATAAAAAACGGTGATCATCTTTCAATTTCAAGGGCAATCTCACTTGTTGAGACTAATTGTGTTAATGACAATGTCAGGGAGATTATCTCAAGGATTTATCCCCGCACTGGAAATGCACATGTCATTGGTATTACAGGGCCACCAGGTATAGGAAAGAGCACCTTAATCGGAAGGCTCTCAGGTATGCTCCATGACAACGGCAATAAGGTCTCTGTCCTTGCCATAGACGCTTCAAGCCCTTTCTCAGGAGGTTCATTCCTTGGAAATAGAATCAGGATGCAGGAGACACTATCTTCAAGGGGGATATTCATGAGAAGCCTGGCAAACCGGGGAATCAGCGGAGGTATATCCCGGTCAGCATGGGATGTTGTAAAGATTATGGATGCTGCTGGCAGTGATGTCATCATAGTGGAGACAGTTGGGGCTGGGCAGGCGGATCTCGAAGTACGTAACCTCGTTGATACAGTTATAGTCGTACTAGGGCCTGGCCTGGGTGACGAGATCCAGGCAGTTAAGGCAGGGATTATGGAGATTGGAGACATATTTGTTGTAAACAAGATAGACAGGGAAGGTGCTTTCCTTGCAATTAAAGACATAGAGGATACACTGGCAATGTCCCCAGGGAAAAAATGGCACATACCGGTTATAGGATTGAATTCACTTAACGGCGAAGGATATAAAGAGCTCCTGAAAACTCTGGATCAGAGATCGGAATACATCTCAGGAGATCCTGGATTCAAGGACGGAAGGATATTGATGGAGCTGAGAGCAATTGTCCAGAACTCAATTCTTTCCAGAGTGGAAGAATCATTTTCAGGCAAGGATGCATTCCGCATGACAGTATCGAGGCTTTCAAATAAGACAACTGATCCATACAGTGCAGCAGATCGTATTATAGGAAGGATAAATCTGAAAGGTGACTGAAAGATCCTCAGGCAACCTTCAGGAAATTTTCAATTACCGGAATCATCTGCGGGACATCCACATCCTCCGCTTCATACCTTTCTCCGAACGATATTCTAGCTATTCTGTCAGTATGTCTGATAAGAACAGGTTTAGCCCCGGTATCTCCTGACAGATTCATGAGTTCATCAAAGTAAAAAGAACTGAATATTACTGGAGGGCAAAGCCTTCCATCAATCTGGCATGAAGAAATACCATATTCTTCAGAGGTATGTGTTCGGCAGAGCCTTATAATGGTATCAGCTCTGATGAGTGGCTGATCCCCCAGTAAAAACATTATCGCATCTGATTCTGACCTGAGGTGTGAAACGGCTGCTTTTATGGCGGATGACTGCCCCTCAATTGCTTTTTCATTTTCAATAAATTTCAGGTATTCACCGGCATGGTTCTTGAGCTCTTCCTGCTCTTTCCTGATGACAGCAAAAATTTCAGCAAAACCAGCTTCATGCAATGCCCGGATCACATAATCTATTAGAGGGCTCCCCAGGGCTTTCTCCATCAATTTGTCGGTGCCAAATCTTCTAGAAAACCCTGAAGCAAGAATCACCGGAGATATTTTCATAATTTCCAATCATTAACTCCAATTATAATCTTTTGAGCAAATCGGAAACGTTTAAGCGATGTGTTGCAATATTAAGTTATGGAAAACTATGACTTCGCTGGTAAACTTGGGGAAATGGGTAAGAAGTCATCGGCATTCGTAGTAGCGACTGTAATACGGACAGAAGGCTCATCTCTTGCCAAACCGGGGTTCAAAGTAATAATCCAGAATGGCTCAATTGCCTATGGAACACTTGGCGGAGCATGTCCAGAGAATGTTATTCTGGACGCTGCTGACAGTGTTCTTAAATCAGGGCAGCCGAAGGTAGTTAGAGTTCACCTGGAGGATGCAGGAATGGGGCTGAATGCCATGGTAAGGAAAAAGCAGGATGATGATATATACGTAGAAACATTCTGCGGCGGGACTCTAGAGATATACCTTGAACCATACCTGCCATCGCAGAAGCTATACATAATAGGCCAGGGTGGCAGAGATGAGATAGAGGATTACCTTGTAATGCTTGGCAAACATTTGAATTTCAAGGTCACAGTTATTGATCACGCGCCTTCCCTGGAGAATAAGCCTGACAATCTTGTAAAGGACATGGATTTCGATCTGTCTTCGCTCGATGTCAGCAGTTCAGATTTCATTGTGGTCTTGACAAAGGGGGAAAGGGATATTACTACCCTGAAGGCTCTTTCTGAAAAGAGTCCGGCTTACATAGGGCTGCTGGCAAGCAGGAAGAGAATTAAACATGATTTTGATGTATTGAAGAGCGACGGTATTAGTGAAAAGTTCCTTGAATCAATTCACACCCCAATCGGTATTGACATAAATGCGGTCAGCCCATTCGAAATAGCCCTCAGCATTGCTTCTGAAATTGTAAGGGAGAGGCACAGCATTAAAGTTGAACATGAACTGAGGAATTAAGATATATGGCGTTTAATACTGAAAACCACATATAAATTATTTTAAATATTAGACTAAAATGTTTGAGTACTATGAATCCACCACGTTTTGAATACTATGCACCGACAGGTATAGAAGAGATAGTCGGACTTCTGAAGAAGTACGGCGATGACGCCAAAATACTAGCTGGTGGTCAGAGCCTTATTCCACTTCTCAAGTCACGGGTAGTAACAATCCCCTGTCTCATATCACTGTCAGAGGTTCGGGGACTTTCCTACATAGATGAAAGGAAGGACGGAGTCCATGTGGGAGCTATGACCGTGGACAGCGATCTCGAGTTCTCAGACATTATAAAGAAATATTTCCCTCTGATTCTGGACTGTGCATCCCAGGTTGCAGATCCTCTTGTTAGGAACACTGGAACAATAGGGGGAAATATTTCTCACGCTGATCCAAGCAATGATTTTCCCTCAGTAATGCTGGCCATAGGAGCAAAATTTGTTGTTCAGGGCGAATCTGGAACTAGGGAAATCAGTGCAGAGGATTTCTTTGTTGACACATTTGAGACAAGCATGAAACATGATGAGGTTCTGAAGGAAATAATCCTTCCATACTGGGGGCCGAACTCATATGGTGCTTATGGAAAATTCAAGAAGGGGACCTGGAATTTCTCAGTGGCAGGAGTAGCGGTGCAGTTCTCAATGGAATCAGGAAAGATTGGCAAAGCTGGGCTTGCTATAACTTCAATGGGACCAAAGGCAATAAAGTGCACTGAAGCAGAGAAGTACCTGACAGGAAAGAAACCTGATGACTCGGTCCTGAAACATGCGGCAGAGCTGATCGTAAGTGCATCACAGCCATTAGAGGACCAGTATGGCAGTGAAAAATACAAGAAAGAAATATTGAAGAGGCTATCCATAAAAACTATGGAGAAAGCAATAAAGAAGGAAGGAGGCAATTAAAATGGTTGAAAAGAGACACGTTTCAATAACTGTTAACGGCGAAAGAAAAGAGGCTGATGTAGAACCACGAATGCTTCTTGTTCATTTTCTAAGGGAAATTGGAGGCTCAACAGGAACACACGTAGGGTGCGACACTACAAACTGTGGAGCATGTACCGTTCTTCTGGATGGAAGGGCAGTTAAATCATGCACCATCCTTGCTGTCCAGGCTGACAGGAAGAAAGTAACCACAATAGAGGGTCTTTCAAAAGAACCAGGAAAAATGCACCCAATACAGAAATCCTTCGTGGACAACCATGGACTGCAGTGCGGTTACTGCACTTCAGGAATGATCATAAGTGCATACTGGCTGCTTAAGCACAAAAAGAATGTAAGCGAACAGGAGATCCGTGAGGCAATATCAGGAAACCTGTGCAGATGTACTGGGTACGATAATATAATAATGTCCATAAAGGACGCAGAAAAAAGAATGGAAGAGGAAGGCGATTCACTGGAAGAAGAGCAGACTGTTACTGTGAGGAAGTGATTTAATATGGATCTCAGCGAGAAATTCGTAAAGGGCAATGGAACATTCGTGGATGACATACACATGCCAGGAATGCTTTATCTTGGGTTTGTCAGAAGCCCATATCCAAGAGCAAAAATCAAAAAGATCAGCGGTGGGATAACTCATAAAGATGTTAATTTCGATATTGCTGCTGTGGGCGAAGGCTCTGACGAGGAGCAGACATTCAGTTCAACAGCACATCCGGTCCTTGCAAAGGATTTTGTTGGCTATGTCGGGCAGCCAGTTGCTGCTGTCTATTCAACTGATCCTTATGAGGCAGAGGATCTAATAGATTCTGTTGAGGTTGACTATGAGCCTCTCCAAGGAGTTTCAGATCCTGAGAAGGCCATTGGTTTTGAACCTATTAACCCTGCCAGCAAGTCAAACGTAATAGTTGACAGATATTTTGGAAAGGACTTTTCCGACGATGTTGGAGATATTGTAATAGAAGGGAAGTTCGTAAATAACAGGATTGCCACAAACCCCATTGAGCCAAGAGGTATAGTTACTGCATATGATGGTGATAAACTTACCATATGGATTGGTACTCAGAGCATATACAGCATAAAGTCAGGAATTTGTGAGGCTATGCATCTCCCTGCAGAGAAGGTAAGGGTTATACAGACGGATACAGGAGGAGCTTTCGGCCTGAAGGGTGGATTGTTCCCCGAGTATGTAGTGGCTGCCTGGCTCGCAATGAAGGAGAAAAGGCCGGTAAAGTGGATAGAAACCAGACGGGAGCACCTTCTTGCAAGCAGGCCTGGAAGAGGGGCAGTTGCAAAACTCAGACTTTACGCTGACAGATCAGGGAAAATTAAAGGACTCAAAGGTGAGGTTCTCGTTGATAATGGCGCATTCACTGGAGGTTCTGGTGAGTTCTCACCGGCATTCATAGCAATGCAGCTTGCAGGTGCTTATCATCTTGAAAATGCGTACGTAAGGGCAAGGTCTGTGCTTACCAACAAAGCTCCTCAGGGTCCTTATAGAGGAGCTGGAAGGCCAGAGGCTATGTTTTTCATTGAGAAAATGATGGATCACCTTGCAGATAAACTCAATATGGATCCGGTAGATGTAAGGCTAAAGAATGCTGCTGAAGAGAGATACAGATCTCCTCTTGGTTTTGAAGTGGAGCCGTCAAAGAAGTTCCTTGAGGCCGCAATAAAAGAGACAGGATACAGAGAACTTTCCAAAAAATACAACACAGGCTTCTCATTACTCATTCTCTATCACGCCACCAGTGGTGGAGAATCTGCAAGAGTACAGGTAAAGGACGGAAGAGTTAAGGTCTGGATCGGAGGAAATGCCCATGGGCAGAGGCACGATGTCTTCGCCAGGACCCTCATAAACGAGGAGCTTGGTGTTGATGAATCAGTTGTGGATTTCCAGCTCGGGGACACAGATCAGATACCTGCTGGAATAGGGGCTTGGGGAAGCAGATCCGCAATGGTTGCGGGATCAGCTGTCATAATGGCTGCCAGAATGATCAGAGAAAAGGTCGAGAAGAAATACGGCAAATATTCTGTGGATCATCTGCTGGGCGAAGACTGGGATGCATACCACAACTTTGAGTATTCAAAGATGGAAAGCAGCCTTGGAGTTAATGTTGTTACAGCAGATGTGGACGATCTTGGCAAGGTGAAAATCCGAGACTGCATATCCTACTATGATGCAGGAAGAGTACTGGACCCAGCCAACGCTGCAGGACAGATCGCTGGAGGATCTGTACAGGGCATTTCTCAGGCTCTCTATGAAGAACTTGCTTTTGATGAAGATGGCCAGCCGCTGACATCATCTATTTCTGATGCAGGAGTTGCCACTGCAGATCTTATGCCAAAATTTACAATAAAATACTACAAATCTGAGTCAACACTTCCATCAAAGGCAAAGGGAATTGGGGAAGCTCCCACAATAGGTGTGCCCATCGCACTTTCCAGAGCACTGGAGAAAGCCCTTGGGAGAGAATTTAATGAAACACCCATAAAGCCCGAACTGCTCCTCAGGGAGGCCGCAGTTCAGTGACCTCCACTATTTTTCTTTAATATATGAGACCAGTGGCCCCATATTCATGTGTGAAATGAAGTTCTCCGTAACTTTTTCAATGTTATTTTCTAGAATGCCAGGATAATCAAAATAAGCACTTTTCACTCCTGTAACATATTTAAGAAATGTACTGTTTTCCAGGAGCGAGTGAATGCTTGTTCCTATAACCAATCCATCTTCCGATACAGCACCCTCATTATGTGATTCTGTAATGGCAACAAATCTATTTTCGGAACTTTCAACCGATCCATAGTGTATTTCATATCCAGAGAAATTATCGTCAGTTATGAAAACCTCAGGATTGAGTTTTCCATTAACCTTTCTCACAGTCTTACTCTTTTGGTAAACCGTCTTGCAATCAAGAAGCCCAAGCCCTGGCAGGTAATTATCGGTCTCTTCATTGAAATTTATGGATTTTCCCAACATCTGGTAGCCGCCACATATTCCCAGTATTCTGCATCCTTTCGATCTCTGCTTCAATATGGAGGACTCAAGGCTTGTTTCCCTGAGGTATTCAAGATCCTTGGCTACGTTCTTCGAACCTGGAAGTATGATCGTGGATGAGGACTCAAGCAAGGAGGAATTGTTGCTGTCAACATATGAGAACCCGATTCCAGATAAACGCAGAGGATCAACATCGCTGTAGTTTTCCATGTATGGGTATCTGATCACTGCTATGTTTTCCGAGCTCTGACCGTATGTTAAATAGTCAAGGGAATCCTCTCCCGGAAGGTCCACATACCTCATTTTTGGTATAACCCCAATGGACTGTTTTCCTGTAATATTTTCAAGGCGACTTATCCCGGAATTCAGGACTCCCGAATCTCCGCTCATCCTATTTATGATAAACCACCTGACATGGTCACTCCCCCTCATCAGTGACATAGTTCCATATAATGAGGCAAAGGCACCGCCTCTGTCTATGTCTGTTATAAGAATGCACGGCGTATCAAACAGATCGGAGACAAAAGTATTGGCAAAGTCGTAGCCTTCAAGGTTTATTTCAGCAGGGGAACCTGCCCCTTCAGCGATGATTATGTCAAAGTCATTTGAGAGTTTAAGAATTGAGTCCTTTATAACATCCGGTGCCACTTCAGACATATATTTTCTGTACTGACTGATAGCCATCACTCCTTTGCTTTCCCCAAGGGTTATAACCTGGCTGCCTCCCATGCCTTCAGGTTTGAGCAGAAACGGGTTCATCTCCTTAATGGGATCAACACGGGCAGCCTTGCACTGAAGCCATACCGACCTTGAGATCTCTATGCCGTCTCCAATTGCTATAGAATTCAGGGACATATTTACTGACTTAAATGGACTAACCCTCAGGCCCAGATTGGAGAAATACCTGCACAGTGCCATTGTAAGGGTGCTCTTTCCTGCAGAGGAAGATGTTCCAAGGACCTGTATCATTTTCAGCTATAATCACCGGATTAAGTTTTGTCTGCTTATGTGAAGTGGCATGATTCAGTTTAAACTTAAATATCTTTCAAATGTTAAAGATATTGAGTTGATAGATGACATCAGAATTGTAAGGGGAGAATCATATTACATGCTAAGTTTTCCATCCCTTTTCAGGAAATTCAGTTCAGCCGCATATGGTGGTGGCACAGGCTACTCTAATGGATATCTTAACAGGAGTGTACCTAAGGATTATAGAAGCGATCCTGTATCTGAAACCCTTGAGTTCCTGCGGAAAAATAGCATAGAACCTACTGGATTAACTGTTACACTGACTGCCTGCAAAATAGAGAACGCAATCATTGCAAAAGAGGAGGATGAAATTCAGGTACTGATATCAGTGACTGGAGGGTCCTCCAATGCACTCTCCATAGGTTCCTCTGGTTTCGAATCGCCAGGAACAATTAACATTGCTGTGATATCCGATGCAGAGATGCAAGATGATGCGGCAATGAATCTCTTCATGGGGATTACAGAGGCCAAATCACAGGCACTTAGTGACCTCGGAATCAGGGATAGAAAGACAGGAAAATATGCTCCGGGAACATCCACGGATTCAGTCTCGCTATTCCTTTCAGGTGGCGGGAAAAGATTCAGGTACGGCGGCCGCCTCACTCAGATTGGGCAGATAGCATCTGTTATGGTTTATAATGCAGTGAAAGCATCACTTACAAAAGACTGTACGGAGTTGTCGTGAATTGGAAAAAGCCAGGCACGGTGGAAATGTATCGGAGCTTTCCCGGAAATATGGTTTCAAAATTTCTGATATCCTTGATTTCAGCGCAAGCCTGAATGATTTTATCACTGAGTCAGATACAATCCCGGAGGTCAAGGAAAATCTACTTGGAACATACCCTGGATCTGATGAGCCCCTCAGAGCCAACCTGGCAAAATATAACAGGGTCCCTCCAGAGTATATACTTCCAGGGCCTGGCCTTTCTTATTTCATTTATCGTATATCTGAGATTTTCAGGAATAAGAAGGCCCTACTTATAAGGCCTGCTTTCTCAGAATATTCCAGGGCTTTCTCCACACATGATGTGGTGTTTTCTCAATATCCGGTGTCTCATATCGCGAATCTGCTTCCAGAGATCAGAGAAGAGAAGTATTCGCTTGTTTGCATAAACAGGCCTGACACCCCTATTGGGGATATGCTAGACAGATCAAGCCTCTTGGAACTGTCGGAGGCATGCATTGCGGGAAAGGCATTTCTATTCATAGACGAAGCGTTTATTGATTTCCTTCCAGACGGGGAAAGAAGATTCTCGTCAGAACTTGTGTCAGAAAACAAATTCGTAATTCTTGGCCGGTCCCTGACGAAGATATTCTCCACTCCGTCTCTAAGAGCAGGATATCTGATAAACTCAGGGGATATACTGAATCGGATCAGGGACCTGATGGAACCATGGACGTTGGGGAACCATATAATTGAGGCCTTTAGCAATGTTGATTTCAGATCTGTTTCGAAATACTCAGGTTTGGTAGGGGAAGAGAGGGATTTCCTTATCAAGTCGATGCATTCCCTTGGGTTTAAGGTTTCAGGCAATCCGAAAGCAAATTACGTCACCTTCAGGACTCCCAGTAACCTGGACGTTAATGAACTAAGTGATTTCCTCCAGAAGAATGGTATCCTCATAAGGACGCTGGAAGATTTCCCTGAGTTTGGAAAGGATTTTATAAGGATTTCTGTCAAAAGAAGGGAAAAGAATGAGGTTCTGCTGTCAGCCATTAAGAAATATATGATTAATCCGGGACAAAATATAAGGGAACAATGATGGCGATTTCCATAGAATTTCTCTATTTCCTTATAGCATCAATTCTTGCTCTGCTCTTCGATGAGTTATCAGGGGAACCGCCAAACAGGTACCATCCGGTTGCATGGCTTGGGCATATTATCAGTTTCCTCGACAGACACCTCCATTCTTTATCCGATAGCGTTCTCTCTGGGGCATTTCTTCTTGCCTTAGTCCTAACTATCTCAATCTCTGTTGCTTTCCTTATTCTGAGGCTTTCCGAGCTGAATATAGTGGCATGGATAATTGTATCTGCCATAATATTCAAGATGACATTTGCATCGCGCTCAATGGGGGATCATATTATCCCGGTAGTCAGGTATCTTAAATCCTCAGACTTTGAATCGGCAAGGAAAGCATTGTCAATGATGGTCAGGAGAGAGACGAAAGGTATGCCTGAGGCTCTGATCTGCAGTGCTCTGATCGAAACAATCTCAGAAGGATATGTCGATGGATTCCTCTCCCCTTTATTCTATTTTGGCTTTTTTGGTGTTCTGGGTTCTGTTGCAGCAAGGGTGATAAACACACTGGACTCAATGGTTGGATACAGGAACGAACGATATATGAGATTTGGTAAACCTTCGGCCAGGGCAGATACAGTCATAAACTTCATCCCTGCCCGCCTTTCCTATTTCATATTTCTCATTTCGCATCCCTTTGGCAGGAAAAGAGTACCACTATGGAAAATAAAGAAAGAGTCTGAGCTGACAGAAAGCCTCAACGCTGGTTGGCCAATGTCCACTATGGCGTTTATGCTTGGTGTAAGGCTGGAGAAGAATGGAAGTTATGTTCTAAATAGAGAAGGAAGGGCGCCTGGAATAGCAGACGTAATGCTTGCGCTGAGAATATTCCAGGTCTCAGTAATGGCAGGCATGGCGTTCAGCCTTCTCATAGCATTTTTAGTACAGGAGTTGATCCTTAGGAATGCCGGTCTATTTTTATGATTCTGATTTTGAGAGTAACCTGAAAAATTCTTCCTCAGATGAATTCATTTTCGTCCTTCTGGCAGGAACAACATCAGTGGCCAATCGCCCCGGGATATCTGCAGCAGGAGCTTCACCAGAACTCATGGCCATGACTCCTGTTGTTGATTCAGAGATCATAATGACAGGAAAATGCCTCAGCATGAGAGACCCTCCTATGACTCCGGAAGGCATTCCTACACCTTCCATAGTAACACGGGCTTCTCTGAATATGGCAGGAATCAGTTCCCTGGTAATTGATGCCGGCCTTGAAAGAGTCCCTGCTGTTCCATACATATATTCAGGACTCGGCAAAGCCAATGATCCTGCAATAGAAACAGCCCTTCCAAAATTTGATTCTGCGGTAAAATTGGGTCAATATATTGGCTCAATTCTAGATGGGAAATACAGGAATATTGTTGTTGGCGAGAGCATTCCAGGTGGCACAACAACAAGTTACCTTGTCCTTCGCGCTCTCGGGTTTGATCTTATGACAAGCAGCAGCCTTCCAATAAACCCTGAAGAGATGAAACGAAGCCTATGGAAAGAGGCTGTCAAGAGAAAAAACCATTTTGTGAAGCCTGAAGAGGCTGTATCAGAATTCGGTGACTATTCAATGCCCATATCATTGGGAATAGCAGAAACTACAGAGCATTCCAATCTAATACTGGCCGGGGGAACGCAGATGGCCACATGCTCTTATTTGGTTCAGGCTTTGAAGCACAGAATCCCACATCTTTGCACCACATCCTGGGTGATAGAGAGTTCAGGAGCAACTATCCGGAAACTCGTTCCTGAAAAATTCCTGGTGAAGGCCGAAATACAACTGGATAGAAGCAGGCATGAAGGTCTGAAAATGTATGAGAAAGGGCATGTTAAGGAAGGGGCGGGAATGGGGGCAGCTTTCATGCTGGCGAGCTCCATAACTGGAGATGAAAGTGGCATATATGGTGAAGTGGATGATCTTTACGAGAGTCTTTTATGACATGCGGTTTGCTGTATATCAGACAATAGTGAGCCTGAATAAAGGGATGGATAATATAATGGCAAAGGAGATCAGAAATATAACCCTGGAAACCTCACCAAGCAGCGCCATAAGATCACCATTTAGACCATCGAATATTCTCTTCAGATGAATGGATAAAACCGAATAAACCATAAGGGAAACGATCACACCTATGAGAGCAGATGGAGCCAGAATCAAACAAACTGCAACCAACGGTATGATGTTGATCAATATAGGGCTGGCAACTGCACTCCTGTATATTTCGGAGAATCTCTTGGCTAACCCCTCACCAATTGGGGGGAATAAACCAATTGACAGGGAATATGAAAATTTTGAAGTTATTTCGCCTATAATGACAGCAGCCAGACCATAAT
>DAHWLW010000102.1:0-13260 GCA_027343465.1 Thermoplasmatales archaeon
GGGTACGCAGCTCAAACGACAGAAGGGTAGTTACCATAGAATCCACTCAAGAAGGGACAAAACTGTATAATGCAGTAAAAGAGGTTCATAAGAAGTATGTGGATGAAACACTTGACATACTTTCCGGGGAAGAGAAAGATATGCTTCTTGAGAAGCTCACAATGGTTGAAAAGAAGGCAATTGAAGGTTTCAATGCCTGCAAAACCTCCAATGCTTCTGCACATTTAGCTGAGGAAACTGCCCACTAATAATTCCCACAATTTATTTATTATAATGGATTAGTATCGGGTTCTGTTGTTCAGATCAAGGTCTCCCATAGTTCTCATTCAAAACGTTGTAAGTGCTCTGATCGGCTATGTGGGGTTACTCTTCGTTATACGATATATAGGGCCTACAGACTGGGGATTTGTCTCCTTCGGAATAGGATTTGTAGGAATACTTTCCATATTTGGAGATCTTGGTTATTCCACAGCACACTCAATAAAAGTTTCCGAGGGTGAAGACATTGGGCTGTGCAATGGCACGTTTCTTTTCATCAAGCTCGTCCTTGGGTTCCTATTCATTGCTCTCGTTGTGGGAACGCTTGTGGTATGGGTTGACGTACTGCACAGGGGCTTTGAGTCGCCAATAGAGTATTATGTTGCCCTTGCTCTTATTCCCTATTACTTCTTCAATTCATTTTCATCATTCTCGAGAACATACTTTAATGCAAAGCTGAAATCCGTCAGGTTTGCAATTCCACCTATGATTGAGGCTATCCTGAGGAATTCCGTATTCATCATTCTTGCAGTAATTCTGCACTTTCACCTTTCTTCTCTTATAACAGAGTATGCGGCAATAGCTCTGGCATCAACATACAGCCTGTCTTACACAGTTTATTTCATTGTCAGTTATTCACTTGGCCGTCCATGGGAAATAAAGCGTCCTACCAGGAGAATGATACGATCCTACACGTTTCTTGCCCTTCCACTTATGCTGGTTACTACTGTGTCTACATTCAATGGCAACATAGATAAAGTTATTATACAGTTTTTCTGGGGTGCTATCCCAACAGGTGCATTTTACACAGGCCAGACTATTTCTGTGATAATAACCTCCCTCAGCGCTTCGATGAGTGCGTTCTTTCTACCGCTGCTGGTGCGGATGAAGAATTTCTCAAAGGACATTCACAACGAGAACATATTTGAATTTGAGAGGAAGATCTCTCTCTTCATACTTCCAATTGCAGTTCCCATAATTGTACTATCTGCCTACGTCCTTAATCTTTTCAGTGCCACGTACTTCGTATTTTATCCAATACTTTCATTTCTAGCTATCAGAGCATACATTTCGGCCATTAATTCTCCATATTCTAGTGCTATCGCCAGCAGATCAATGCTGAAGACTATTGCCAAAATCGATATTATAGTGGTGATTTCAAACATCATCCTTATTGTCCTGCTGGTACCTCTCCATGTCCCTGGAAGGCTAGGTTACCTTGTAGGCCCTTCAGGCGCAGCATTTGCTGCTGTCCTGACTGGGATAACATCAACATTGATGTACAGGTATAAAGTTTCAAGGATTGAATCCGTAGGCTTCAACATCTCAATTCTGAGGCAGCTCCCTGCCGTGGCTGTTCAGGGGATATTCCTATACATTCTCTCCCGAACAATTAATGTACGGGACATATTGGTCCTCATCCCCATCACAATTGTGTCAATAATCCTCTATTTTCTAGTCTCTGTAGCGATGGGAGAAATAACACTACAAGGGTTAATTGCCATTATCAGATCTTTCTCACCAAGAAAGATATTGAATACATTCAGGGGAGAAGAAGATAACCGTTATGACGATATTTCTGAAGTTCTAAAGGAAGATTAAATCTTGTTTTGCATTGTATCTTCTCCCTGAGATTCAGATTTTTTTTATTTCCTTAATCAGGAGAAATTCTTCCATAAGTTTCTGAGGCAAGATTAAAATAATAATTGCATATTTTCATTAACAGAAAGGTCTAAGTGTAAATATGTTAGGGATGGAGGAACTTGCACTAATTCTGAGTATATCTTTCGAGCTGCCTGTGTTTGCAACGGCAATATACTGGTTGCTTCTTGCCATATTCTCCATAAAGGAGCACAGAAATAATGAAAATTTTTCCCAAAAAAAACCTTCTGAATGCCCACCAATTACCCTACTTTACGCATCCTACAATGAAAAGCTTGTCATAGAGAACTCCCTGGAAGCAATCATGAAGGTGGATTACCCACTTGACAGGATTCAAGTTGTAGTTGCTGATGACTCAAATGATGAAACTACCGATATACTGGATAGAAAATCTGCTGAACTTTCCAGAAGAGGCCTGAATATCACTGTATCAAGAAGATCTGGAAGGGCGGGTTTCAAAATAGGGGCATTGAAGAATGCAATTCATCTCGTCAGGAACGATCTGGTTCTTCTGCTTGATGCAGATTCAGTGCTCAAGCCTGAAACAATATCTGATGGAATAAGGGCTCTAGAGAGAAACCCGAAACTCTCATTTGTACAGTTCAGGGTTGGTTATTACAACAGATCATACAACTTCATAACGCGACTCTTTGCATTATCTCAGGATCTCATGGATACATCAATCAAGAAGGGTTCTGCTTTCCTGAAGAAACCTTTCTCCATACAGGGCGGTTTTACCCTGATCAGAAAGGAAGATCTCGATCAGGTAATGGAGTACAAACTTGAATCAATAACTGAGGATACTGAGATTACTGTTCTTCTGAACCTCAATGGAAAGAAAGGTACATATCTGAGTTATTCGAAGATTCTAAGCGAAGCGCCGTTCGATCTCGAGATATGGAAAAAACAAAGCCTCCGTGTTTCACAGGGCTGGGGGCTCATTGTAAGAAGGCACTGGCTTAACATTTTCAGAAGCAGGAAAATGACATATTCAGAGAAAGCAGGTATTTTCCTATTGCTTCTCCTTCCTTTCTCAAATATTTCCTGGATAATCGTCAACATATTCTCTTCAGTATTCACTTTCTGGGCCTTTCTTCTGGGACTTCCGTTTGACCTGGGTGGACCTTTCTATTCTGTGTTCCTGTTCACACCGTCCATTCCGTTTTTTGTAGCAGGTGCATATGCTCTTTATTTTGAAGGGCTCTTCAAACCAAAGGATCTGATACTTCTCCCAGCACTTTCGTATATTGGTGCGTGTACCGTTGTCTTAGGTGCCTATGGGTTCATGAGTGGACTCCTTGGCAAGTCTGGATATTTTTACAGGACTCCTAAAATGGGTGTTAATGAGAAGGAGTCTGAAGCTATGAAAATAAGAGATAGAGTAGATGTTCCACTCCTTGTCTTTGAATTTGCCGTTGCCAGTCTTGGGCTTATGCTTGGTATGATGATGGCTCTTTCCAGAAACTATCTTCCAGCACTTACACTCTTTGGATTTGCGCTGGTAACATTCAAGTCAATGAACCTGAAGGATATACGATTCTTCAAAAGGATGCTATCAAGTTTTAATGGGGGTCTGAATCGATTTTAACTGTTCTCCATCTTATTTATTTAACATTAAAGAAAGATTATAAATCCGTCCTACATATCAAATAAATATGCCAATATATGCCAGTGATGAGCACCAGCTCCTTAGTAATGATTGCACTCTCCACGACGGAGATGCTGAAATTCAGGATGGTACTCTCTATCTTACAGACAGGAGACTAATCTATGAGAAGAAGGGAAAAAGAGGTATAATTCATGCTACTCCAGCAAAGATATTCCTCGACATTAACCTTCACGAACTCAAAAACGTTACTACGGCCGTTCCCCTATTGTTCGGAAAGAAAATACTTTCTATAGAGTTTGATAAGGACGGTACAGTTAAGAAGTACGACTTTCAGCTCCCTGACCCGAAGAAATGGGCAGATGAGATTTCCCGCTGGGTTTCCGATGCCAGAAGGCACCACGAGGATAACAAGAGCCGCGAGGATGAAGAAAAGTACAGACGCGACCTTCAGATGGCAAAGGCAAAAGCTCCCCGCACCAATATAGGCATGGCTTATTTTGGAAAGGATTCTGCATCAAAAGAACAGGCAGGACCAAGGAATATTCAATCTGAGGAGGGGGGAAGCCAGCAGGCTACCGAAATTGAGCAGCCTGATCAGCCAAAGTCCGTACCACTTGTATGCCAGAGCTGTGGCAATGAGGTAGACCCAGGTATGAGGTTCTGCCCCCACTGTGGAGCAAAGCTTTAGTCTTACCTCATCCTTTCCTTTTAAGGGTCTCTTGCTGCACTGTCAAACCTTGTGATTACAGCATAATCATCCCATATTTTGCTGATCTCAGATACGAGATGATCCATCTCCTCCAGGTTTTCATAATAAAACATTGTGGCAAGCGTTCCGCCAATTACCATGTATAATAGATATCTCTCTCCCAGTAAGCCTCTATTTAGAATCTTGAAAAATTCATCCTGATCCAGCTGGGAATTAATCAAAACCATGAACAGGTTGAAACCTTTTATAGCAACCTGGTTGAGAAGAGGATATGAAAAAACACTCTTCTCATATATTAACCGGTCAATCCTCCTTCTGGCTGTTCTCAGGTTGATGCCCATCTTCCTGGAAATATTGCTTATCTGAATATCGTATATGCTTCTGTAGGCCAGTTCCTTAACTAACGCTAAGTCCCTGATCTTCGTCCTTTCAATATTTGTTGAATTGGCAGGATCTGATATCAGCATATTTTTGCTTTTGTTCCCAAGTATGAGGCGGGATATCTTCTCCACTTCATCATGGGATGCTTCCGTTATTGAAAGTGAAATCGTATTTCTTCCCGGAGTAAATATTCCTGAGAAGGATCCTGAGCTTGCATAGATCCTTCCAAAATGTATTGTCTCCACAAAGGCCAGATCATTAATCCTGCCTTTCAGTTCCAGAAAGTCTTCATAGCTGCCTTCAGGAATTATGACAGTAGATTTCTGAACCACACTTTCCGAAGGCAGGAATATCACCTTCCTAACATATCCGTTCTGAAATAAAGTGTTCCATGATCTGTATATTCTTCCTGGGGAGATGAAGGACACTTTTGAAATATGGCTGGGGGTTGGCCTTTGCGAAAAACGATCATTTTCACCAAATGGCCAGTTCCATGAGCGGAAGATTGTCCTTGTTGGAATGTCCATATGCATATGTAAATAATATGACAGATAAATTTATTCTATGGCATTTCTGTCCCATATTTCGGAAGGAAATCAAAATAATCCACGATACATTTGTATATTAGGGGTGTCCGTGAGGCTTGAAACTTTCTTTTATTGTATCCGGTTTGTCAGCGCTGCTAGTCGCGCTTTTATCTGTTCTGGTCCTTAACATATCCTCCTCTATGCTTAAATCAATCCTGGAGGGCTTCGCAATTATCCCGCTATTTGTTATTCTCTCGGTTTTCGTTATTTCTCAGTTATTCCTTGACAGGCTCAAGGAAAAGTATGTGAATTAGGTATCTATGTTTTATGCTTTCCAATGGGAATGAGAACAGATGAATTTAATCAAGTGAAAATAGCCACTTTTTCTATTAAAGGAACTTATTTAATGTCTTATCCTGAATGAATTATGATAACTATCAGTTTTAAATTAATTCTAAATGTCATAAAAAACAAATATTGACTCTTTAATCATATTTAATGTTAAATAAATGTTTTATTCAAATCTTATGTATGGAGCATTTGAGCAAAGTTGCCTTTCATTCGCGTTTTTATTGGTTTGTATTACAGACCCTGTAAAAAAAGGATGACCGAAAAGGTCGAACTAACGATAAATAGCCAAATGGGGGAAAGATTTGTATTTCAAGCGGAACCTGACTAAGAAAAAAATTGTGTCTCTCATTCTCCTGTCTGCCTTAATATTCACTTCATTTGCATCCCTGTACAATCATGATTCTACCGGAGATTCAATACATGGCTTTTATAGTGAATCTCAATTTCTCTCTCCATCTTCAATTGGCAGCAATCCTGTCCTAAGTATTGGATCCCCATATACTTTATCTGGAATTAACACCCCAAATGCAATGGCGTATGATCCAAATAACGGCTATACATATGTTGCTGACTATTCAACTGATAGTGTATCAGTTCTTGATGGTACCAATTCGATAGCAACCTATGCCTTACAGGAAGGTTATGACGCTAATGGGATAACTTACAATTCCTATTATAATCTGATTTACGTATCAATGTATTCATCCACATCTGGAGATGTGGCTGTAATGACACCAACTGGAACAGTGGTCTCTTATTTATACCTTGGAAATGCTGCAGGGGCTGCTGGAATAGCTTCACTTCCTAACGGGTACACCCTTGTTTCACTTTCATTAAGTAATTATGTTGATGTTATAAAAGACACATCAAACTTAACAGATATCAAGGTTCCAAAAGGTCCAGAATGGATAGAGTATGATTCGGAAAACGGATATGCATACGTAATATCCACTGACCAGAACCCTGCTACGGTCTCGATTATCAGCACATCTTCCAATTCAGCAGTGGGGTCGGTAAGTGCACCTGTAGGAACACTACTCTACCAAAATGGGATGATATACGACTTCGGATTAAACAGCCTGTCTGCAATAAGTGGAGAATCTACCGCAATCCCTCCGGATGTAAACGGTGAGGATGAGCCTGTTCCAAGTTATCCTTACGCTGCTGCTGCAGGACCCGGAAACGATGCTTTTATTGCAATGAATGGCACAAACAGTATAGATGTTGTTGGTCTGGCCGGTTCGAGTTCGTACAGTACTGGAACTGTATCAGATCCTGGTGTATCTCCTCAGGGGATACTTTACAATCCTGTAACAGATTATCTATACGTTGCAAACTTTAAGTCAGATACTGTTGATGTATATTCAGTTAAGGCTCTGTACCAAGTAACTTTCACAGAATCAGGTCTTCCATATGAAACTCAGTGGTCTGTAACAATCGATGGATTAACAAATTCATCCACATCAGACACTGTTTCCTTCTACCTTGCTGACGGCAGTTATACATACGAACCGGACACACCCATAAATGAGGGTGGCCTACAATTTCAGACCTCCTCTTCTGGCACTGTTAATGTAAATGGTCCGACAGGGGTACAGATTGATTATCAACAGACTGAGTATACTACAACTTTTGTGGAGTCAGGGCTTAATTCTGGAACCAGCTGGAGTGTTTCATTTGACGGCTCGACAGAAAGTTCAACCGGAAGCACAATATCCTTTACAAGCACAGCGGGCACTTATTCTTATACTGTTTATCCCCCTACTGGCTATACTGCAGATCCTGAAAGTTCCACAATAACGGTTTCATCGTCGTCAGAGATTGGCATAACATTTACCTATACAGCAACTACGGCCTACACCCTTACCTTCTCTGAATCCGGCCTGCCTTCTGGTACAATCTGGTATGTTAATGTTTTAGGGGTAAGTAACTATAGCATCAGCCAGCCATCAATAAGTCTATCACTTGATAGTGGCGATTATTCTTATAAATTATACTCCCCAGGATATACACCATTTCCGGCATCAGGTTCTATAGATCTTACAGGTGATAATACAGTAGATATTCAATTCGACAGAAACAGCATTCCTGTATATAACCAGACATTTAAGGAAACTGGATTGCAGCCTGGTGACCGGTGGTATGTTCAGATAACAGGAGGAAATAATTTCTCATCTGTTTCCAGTACTCTGAACGTAAGCCTTCAGTCAGGAACTTACCGGTACACTGTCTATTCCGAAGGATTTACGCCTTCTATCCAGTCCGGAATTTTCTCATTGCCTTCATCTACTGACATTGAGATAACATTCAGTCCTGTGATTCTTAAGAGTGAGAATGTAACATTTAATGAGAATGGCCTTTCCCAAGGGTATGAGTGGTATGTGAATATAAACGGACGGAATTACTCTTCACTTGGAAATAATCTTACCGCAGAACTTCCACAGGGATCATTTGCCTACACTGTATACTCTTTTGGATATTCTTCGAACCCCGGTTCAGGTACGATTGCTGTTCTTAATTCTCCAGTTTCCGTCACTATTGAATTCACATTCGTGTCCTTCTCGAAAAACGAATCTATGACTGTTTCATATGATGGGAATCTTTACAATTTTTCTGCAGATATCAATTACAAATATTTTGGTAGTCCAAATACTTCAATGACACAGGCTGATCTGTTCAAGAAATATATTGGCCTTTCGCTCACATATGAAAATGTGTACATTAGGAATGTTTCTATCATTAGCCAGTCTGACGGGGCAGTGATCAATGGCGCGCAGGCTAGGAATATATTGGATAGCATCCTTGTCTGGTCGCAGCTGAACTATGACTCTCTGCAGAATAGTTTTGGAACCAATTCACAGTTTTATAGTAACCTTCAGACCCTTATAAATGGCCAATGGTCCGATACTGTTGGAAGTATCCTGCCTGAAATCCTTAATTTTGCTATAGTTGCTGGCCAGATTGGCACAATTGCGTCGGAGGCAGGTTCAGGAGATATCTCTTCCCTTACATCCCTCGCCGGCCCAATTTATTCAATACTTAATGGAGTCAAAGTGGCCAGCGATGAATATTCTCAGCAAACTGCACAAACAATGCTGCAAACACTCGAGAGTTATAACATAGTCTCCGGGGCAACCTTCAATACAACAACAGCTCTTTCAAATCTGTCTCATCTATCGTCTGCGGATTTTTCGCAGCTTCTTTCAAGTCTGTACAGTGATACTAGCCCCTCGTCCTCAATTTCTGGCAATACTGCTCTAAATGATGTTACAAATGCATTTGGCGACTTTCTACAGTATTCGCCATTTTATGGGATCTCTCCTTCAGATTCCATAGCAACTGTTGTGTCAGATGCCTCCTCCTTAATACATAATGCAGATGAAAGTTCAGCCTCCAGTGCTGCAGGTGACGTTGGATCGGACATAGCCAGTTCTATTATGGATCAGTATTTTGCCGGGCTTCAGAGTTCGGATGTTTCAACTACACAGGAAATTACTGGTGATGTCAATACAGCTGATTCTCAGTTTTCATTGCAGTTGGGGCCAGGTATTGTCCTTGGGATAGCAAATGCATTGAATCAAAATTTCCTTGTGCCGCAGGGACAGCTGCTTGCATCCATTACAGGTTCACAGCAAACATTATCCGATTTCTACAATGCCATTAATTCACTGATTCCAGATATGAACGGGGAAACACCAGACTTATCTTCTGCAATGGCCACCGCATATATAGCACAGATGATTAAAACAACATGGCTGCAATGGTATTCCATAGCCTCGCAGCTGAATGGAAGAGACTATTCTCCGCCGGCAGAACAGAGCCAGTGGAATACCATAATACAGTATCTTAGCGGGAATCAGTATAATGCGACCATGTTTCTAAGAACTCTGGATCTTCTTGCCGGGAACATTCTTAACAACAATACCGAGCCCATTTACACAAACCAGGTAAATAATTTTTACAAAGAGCGGACATCAAGGCTAACTCTGGATGAGTTCAGTGTATATAATGTGATTAAACCTAGCCAGCTGTCAGCAATCGCAGATGCAGTGTATAATTACATCGACGATGCCTGGTCAAACGTTACTTCATATGCCTCAAAACTTCTTTCAAACCTTACCAAACTTGGTGCATATATTGTAAATGGTGTTGAAACATTCAGTTCTGATGCTTATTCGGAACTTTCAGACTTCTCCTCCGGTGCAATAAGTTTCTTCAGTGATATTGGCGATGGGGTATCAGCGGGCTGGAAATGGCTTGTAAACTTATTCATAACTGATGAGACATATATACAGAGCAATTCCGTTGGCTCATCAATAGGGAACGAATGGATTGAAGTCCGCAATGGATCAAACCTTTACGAATATTCTAATGGTGTCATACTATCCAGCAACCTTTGGACATATGCAGTGGTCTCGGGATCAGGAGGGCTAATAGTCACGAACATTTCTGCTGGCCAGAATATTTCCATTGAAGTCGGTTCCTCTGCGGCAATTTCACCTATGCTCTTTGCATCCGAAAGCAATAAAACAACACATCATTCATATACTCAGGAACCGGATATTGCTTATGATTATAGTAGCAGTTCGCTGAATGGTTCTGAGCAGTTTACGGCAATAATGCAAAGAATCTCATTCGATCTGATCCACCATCCATCAGGAACAGCATGGTCATTAAAGATTATGTATCAGAATGGCACAGTAATAGAAACGTTAACTGGAAACGGCTCCTATGCCAACACATCTCTTAACAGTGGAGAATACAAATTCATATTCACTCCAGAAAGCAATAGATACAGCATTGTAAATGGGTCGTTTGTTGTTAACGGTACTTCCGTTATTCAGACAATAAACGAGAGGGCAAAGGCATACTCTCCTGCTATCTTCTATCTCCTGATTTCGCTGATCATTGTTGCTTTAATCTCTCTGGGCGTGGTAGTAATGAGGAGGAAAAGATAGCTCATTATAATGGAACACACAAAATTGTTCGATAGTGTGTGATAAATGAATCGACTACATTTAACTCATTCCAAAACCTGATTGGGTATCTTGAATCTGCTTCTCCATTTCATGAGCTTTCTGAAGAAGCATTTCCCTTGCCTCACCTTGCGGGCAGGTTGGGTCGTTCAGGGTGTTGATAGCCTCCATTACCTTTCCCTGTGCTCCGGTATAATCTTTCTTTCTTAACATATTTCCTGCGGACATTAGATCTCTGTCCGCATTACTAAGAAGCCGCGGATCCTGAGGTGTTGAAATAGTGTTTCCATCTGATGAGGATGTAGATGATGCTTCCTGAGTCATTGATGAACCACCACTTACTGTCCTCTGAACATATTTCTTGTAGTTAGAATTGAGAACTGAGTTGATGATCATACTGAATATGAATACTATAATTATGCCTATGAAGTAGTCATTTGAGGATATTTTAACAAACTGGGAGAATGCATATATTCCTGCATAACCGATAAGAAGAATTATGAGTGAAATATATCTATAGTAAGATGGCATAGGCTTGACATCAGCCATTCGGGGGTTCTCTTTATACTGTTTAAGATAGTTGAGCATGCTGTCTGTCATTCTGTTTTTAATGCACTCCGGGTCATCCAGCCTCTTGTAAGCATCATCAATCAGTTCTGAAGCTTTTGCCTTTTCACCCTGGGCATTGTAAAGCTGGGCAAGCTCTATCTCCATCCTTGCGATCTGCGAACAATTTGCTGTGCTGTTTGGATTAGCCTTCATTGTGTCAATTCTGAACTGAAGTGTCTGAATCCTTCTGCTGTAAGCTGCCAAATTATGTCAACTCCATTTATGTTATGCCAATAATCCTCTTTAAAACTTTGCTGAATTTGATTTGAAAAGCTGAAACAGAAAATATAGTAACAAAAAAAGAAGATGACATAATCCAGATATTAAGATTGAGCACGAAAATGAGATCCCACAGATTGAACCTCAAGTCTGCTAAAGCGTGGGAGGCTAATTGTTAAGATGCCCATGAACAAGTGAGTACGTACTTCGTACTACAAATACGAAATACTAAATAGCAAGAAGACATGACCTCGAGGAAATGGCTCTATCTGATGAAAATAAAGGTTACACAGAGTTAAGAAGGAATTCGATCGGAGTGTTTAGATTGCTTTGGCAGGCAATGGGAACTATGTCTATAGCAGCTGATGCTGCTTATCTTCTCACAGGGGTTGCCCTTTTTGCCCTTGGCGCCACTCCACTTTCAATCCTCCTTGGAATCGTCTTCTATCTGTTCATAATGAACACTGGTTATCAGTTTTCGAAATACGTATCTTCTTCGGGAAGTTATTACAGTTTTACTGGTAACAGCCTGGGAGGTAAGGTCGCAACATTTCAGGGATGGAACATGATTTTCTATAGTACGCTTGGGTATTCAGGATTCGGGTTCCTTGGTCTGGCTGCATTTATAACTTTAATTAATCCAGCATATTCTGGTCTAATATTCTGGCTGCCTATAGTTATCGCAGCTGCTTTAGTTGCATTTCTGTTCACATGGTTTGGAATCCGGGTTTCAACAGAGTATCAGATTATTGGTGGGCTGATAGAGGTCCTAATTCTGATCGTAGGTTCTGTACTGATTATTTTCAAAGCAGGCTCTGCGAACACCCTCCTCGTTTTTACAACCAAATTCCTTCCCGGAGGAGTACCTCAACTGTTCTATTCAATGATATATTCAGTTGTTTTGTTCTTTGGAACCACTCTTTCAATAACATCACTGGCTGAAGAAACAAGGGAGCCTACAAAAGCAGTGGGCAGAGCTTTGTTAAGTACTGTAATTGTAGCTGGTGGGACACTCCTTCTTGTGGCTTATGCCTTCACTGTAGGATATGGTCCCGCATCCATGGGATCATTTGCCATACAGCCAGATCCGGGACTTATTCTCTTCAAAAATGTGTCCTATATCCTGTTTATCCTTCTTATTGTCTTTACAATCAACAGTTTCATGGGATACAATGTTTCCGTCAGTAACGGGAACGCAAGGATATTTTACAGGTTCGCAAAGGATAGAATAATATTTCTGCCGGAATCAATAGGCAAGGTGCACAAGAAAATAGGCTCACCGGCAATGTCCGCTCTCTTTGTGTTTCTACTTTCTCTGATTCCTGCGATCATATTCGGTCTCATTTATGGTCCTGAGGCCGGTGGACTGCTTATGCTTTATGCCAACGCTTACTCAGCCTATACCGAGCATATTATCGCATCTGTTGGTCTACCTTTTTACATGAGGCGAAAAGGTGAGTTTAGATTAGTACAGCACCTCCTATTTCCGGCAATTGCTATCGGAGTACTTGGAGCAGTTATATTTTTCTCACTCTATCCTTCTCCTCCATCATATCCCTATAACCTTGCGGCATATATTGGCATAGGCTGGATTCCTCTTTCTGGCCTGATGACTTTTGTAGAGTGGAAACTTCACCCAGAAAGAATTATAAATGCAGGCCAGCACAATTCTAACCTCAATATGGACAAAGGTTCTAAAGAAGCACTTTAGGCGGAAATGGAATTTTTAACTTTCTTTTTTTATACTTTTAACAAGAATTAATATATTGGGATAATTTTACTATGTCAATGAATAGCAGACTCATGGTTTATCTTGTTGTTGTGTCTTTCCTCCTTGTATCCGGTACAGCTATTGCAACCTCTGGCAATGCAATGCCAGATATCCTCAATCATACAATTTTTAGCAGTATTGGAACGTATAATGGGAATGTTACAATTTATTCAAATGGAACAGTCAGT
>DAHWLW010000005.1:0-6328 GCA_027343465.1 Thermoplasmatales archaeon
TATTACCATTACAGTACTACGGCGTGCAATGTTTGAACTTGGGAGAAATATGACTTTCTTTACAAAATTTCGGGCAAAAATTGTGTTCCATTCCTTATAAACGGAACCAGGATTCAAATAACTGTTTTTCGATATATGATAAGGTGTGGGTCTTTGAGAAAAGGTATCCGAATCATAAGAGGGCCAGTTCCATGAACGGAAAATAGTCTTCATCACCCTATCCATAAACTAATATTGCACTAGACATATTAAATCATTTTCTAATCGTTTATATCAATTTCGAAAAATAATGTGTTAAATATCTACGGAGATTGGTTTTCTCATGTTTTCCTCGAGATGGCTGAGATTTACCTTGATTCCCATATTGATTGTGATCCTGTTCTTGATGGTGGACATGTCACCTTCTGTTCAGGGTGTAAATATTTCTGCACAAAACAACTTCAATAGTGAATATGGAAATAATGCTGGTAATATTTCTTATCTTCCAGGATGGAGTTCCGTCTCGGCCATGACCGCAGGCAATGGGGATGTCTTTTTGGCAGGCACAGATACTTCTGGATCTGTCTTATTCGGTTATTATAACATTACAACACAGTCTTTTACAAACGAAACCAGCCTAATCCCATCAGAGGCATCAGGTATCCAGTCCCTGAGTTTCGGCGATAATATGGTAATGCTTACAGGTTCGACACAGGGAAACCAGGAGGGCTTTGCCGCATTATTCATTCCGCCAAACGTTTCAAATACGCCACTGATAAATGATATAACTAACCAGATTACATCTGCTTTTGGTTCGCAGGGATCGATTCATGCTTCAGGCTGGAACGGACAGGCTTTTCTCATTGGAGGCTGGTCATATACGACTTCGCCTCTGGGACTTTATTACCCAGCCAACAGTACATTCAGACAACTGGTAACAGGGATTTCACCATTTGCCACAAGCACAATAACATGGAATGGAAACTCTTTCCTTCTGGGAGGGGCTATGCCCGGCTATGAGGGTTTAGAGCCTGGAACTCCACCTTTCATGGGTTGCCTAACAGGACAGAATGGTTTTGAAAATCTAAATCCAATAATTCCTTCGTGGATAGGGATAATAAATTATGAACAGTATGACAATGGCGATTATCTTCTTTCAGGTGTGTATTCCCAGAATGAATCCCAGTTCATAGCTTTGATGAGTCCCCAGGATACATTCACGAATATTGCTTCCCTGTTTCCAGGCTTAAATGTCCACGGTATAACAACAAACGGCACTGATTTCATTTTATATGGAACTGGTTCGAACTCGTCAGGAGAACTGGTGGCATTCAATCCCCAATCTATGACAGTACAGAGTTATGACAGCTTACTTGTACCAGGTTCATTAACTGTGTCCGGTGGAATTAACTACGGTGGACAGATTATTCTCACCGGGACCGCTTCATCTGGGGAATTCCTGGAACTCATAAAGGGAGGAACACAGCCTGTATTGAGATCTAACCAAACACAAAACTACATTTATTCATCCGGAAGAGTTATTGGATCGATTTCTGGATTGGACGGACCAATTGGCCTGGCATATGATTCAATGAACAACAACGTGTATGCCATTAATTTCCTTAATGGAAATGTGTCTGTCATTGGTGGTTCAGACACTATAGCATGGAATGTAACGGGTGCACAACCAACATATGAAATCCAGTACGATCCAGTTAATTCGTATTTGTATCTGGATACAGGGGCAGGTATTACATACATTAACACAAAAACAAATGCTACAGGATACCTTTACATTAATACCACTGCTTTCAACAATTATTCACTTTATTCCCCTCTAGCAATTGCGCTCAATTTAACAGGCAATATGCTTTATGTGACGGTATCTGGCGGAATATCAAATTGGGGTAATGTATCTGTTTTCAACCTCAACACTTCCACACTTGTTAGAAATATTCCTGTAGGTTCTGACCCTACGGGCCTGGCTTATGACAATGCAAATGGTCTTCTTTATGTTTCCAACTTCCTGTCCAGCAATGTATCAGTTGTAAATCCGACTAATGGAAAAATCTTAAAAGGTCTAACCACGGGATCGGTTTCTTGGCTCACCTATGATCCCAACAACAATCTGATATATGGTGAAACAGACTCCAGCATCATAATTATAAACGGTTCAACCAATACTCTGGAAACCCCAATCCAACTCAACACTACAATGAGAGATGATTTTCCAAATTCCGCCGCATTTGATCCTGTAAACAATTACCTGTATGTGCCCGGATATGCCATGATCAGTGATCAGCCCATGAATGGTGTAATTCTCGTCAACACAAGTTCCAACAAAATAACTGGAAATCTAACAGTTGGTAAAGGACCAGACGGGTCAGTTTACGATCCCTCCAATGGTTATGTGTATGTTAGCAATTTTCAATCGGATAACATAAGTGTTATCAATACAGGCATCAAAAGTACAAATTCCGAAAACACTCCTGGAAATGTTTCATACGGGAATTTCACTTTCAGCATAAATACTGTTCTCACTTCTGATGTTTATGCAAATAATGTAACAATCGAACCAGGTGTAACTGTAAAAACGGAGGGTTATAATTTCTTACTCACAGGTACCTTTGATAACAGGGGCACCCTTGAGACCGGTTATACAGAGCTGTATGAAAATCTTCCCTATTCCTATGGTGGTTCTGGAGGAGGTGGAGGATTTTCTTATGATGCAAATAATTACAACGGGGCTTCAGGCCAGGCAGGTTTTTCAACACTATCCAGTGGAGGACAGCCAGGAGGTATATCCTATTCGCAATTATACGGTGCTGGTGGTATTACCCCATCACTTCAAGGAATAACCAGCGCAACAATTTCCCAGTGGTTCAATTCGTCGGCCCTGGCGGGATTCTCTGAAGGGATGTCTAAGTATCTTGCCGGTGCCACAGGTGGATATAGCGGAAACCTCCAAACCACTGGGGCTTCCATCCCCGGCTCAGGCGCTTGGGGAGTGTATATTCAGGCAAAAAGAATAATCGCTGGAACCATAGACGCATCCGGACAGGGGACAGTTGGCGGTGGGGCTGGATCTGGAGGAGGTGGCGGAGGCACTATTCTTCTTGCGTATGGGTCCGGTGGAATCGTACCTGGTCAGTATTCAATTATGGGTGGCAGCGGGAAGGCTTCAGGTGTTAGCTATGCCAGTAACTACGGTGGCAATGGAGGAAATGGACAGATCTATTCCTTCAACTATTCTAGTTCCTCACCAGTGATTTCCTCCATTCACAATGCAAATTATACTGTTACTCTGAAACAGTCGGGATTACCTTCCGGAACAGAGTGGTCTGTTACCTATAACGGTATCACGTATTCGTCAACAGGAAACATTGTCTTTTCTCTACAGAATGGCACTTACTTTTTTACAGTGAACCCTCCGTCTGGATATCATGCAACATATTCAAAGTTTAGTGTTACTGTTCTTGGTTCTCCCGTTTATGAAACCATTCAATTCAAGTCTATTCAATCTGTTTCGACCACATACTCGGTTGTCTTTGAAGAAACTGGTTTACCTTACGGAACTCAGTGGAGCGTAGATCTTTCTGGTGATACCATTCAATCTACAAACCAGAAAATATCCTACAACGGACTTTACGGTGGTTCTTACAGCTGGTATGCAGATGTCGTATCACCACCTCCAGGTACACAGTATAACCCAGTAAACGGTCAGGGGACGTTTTCCATTGTCAATAGTGGAAAAGTTATAACTGTCGCATTTAACACATATTATGACTTGCAGGTCTCATCAGCTTCACCCAGTTACGGACAAGTTAACCCAAGCGGTGCAACATATTACAAGGCAGGGACTGTGGTAGATCTATCAGCAGCACCACAGAATGGGTATGCATTCAATCACTGGACATCCTCATCATCCTCATTGAGTGTAATGAGTGCAAATAGCGGTAATACTTCTGTATACATTGGGTCTCCGGGGTCTGTGACAGCAGTATTCACCAAAATACAGACGAGTTCAGATGTACCAGACCTCCAGGCCACTCTAAATACTGAAAATATTGCGATAAATGCTGGCGGAAAGGGAACTGTACTGTTGGAACTTAAGAATACGGGTGGAGGAATAGTGTCATGGGACCTCCCTCCAGGCAATGGCATGAGTTACCAAACCAACTCTGTGTCCGGCTCATCTTTGAGCGGAAATCTTGCATCTGGGAGCAACGCCGAATTTACAATAACCTTCACAGCCCCCACTGTGCCAGGAAACTATCTGGATGTGGTGAACATAAAAAGCAATGGGGGAAATTACCACATTCCTGTTACTGTATCAAGCATAAATATTCTTCCACAGACTTCTGGCACCGGTAATCAGATCAACATTGGCTTCAGCCTCAGTAAAGCTAAAGAAAATACCTATTATCTCATAGTAACAATGAAGACGCAGGATCCGGGTTATATTATGTTCAGTCAGAATCAAATAGAAAAATTCGTTCAGACTGTACTGAACAGTCTTGCAAATTCGGGATTTTCCATGAGTTCAAGCGGTGGCTTGATGGTTGCAATTACGCCTACAGATATTATTAACAGTCAGGCATTAGACATGCTTGATACACTTATCAGTACTCCAGATCTTGCCCTTACACTTGGTGAATTTGCACTTCAGGGACATGCCTTAGCAGGTTTTGGACTTGATGAGCTCAAAATATTGAAGGATTATGAATTGCCAAATCCCCCTGAAATTGTTGCCAATTTGGGTAATTGGTTAACAAGTACCATATCAAAGACTGCAGAGAAAAGCATAATAGAGAATAATATCAAAATGTTTATGGACAACAGCCTTAATGCAGTCAGGTTCTATCCGAATTACATAATAGGTTCCGGACAGCAACTGACACTTGCATTGAAAGGTCTGGTATACAATGGTGACTCTGGATTCAGTTCAGTTAAACTTACTGTGGGTGGATATGATGCCTTCACGACTCAGAGTTCACTGGGATTAGCTAGGTACCAGAATTTCAATGGACAGGCAGGTATTCCAGTTACTCCAGGTCAATTCATAGGAAAATTCAATCTCCAGAAATCATGGTTGGCAAGTTTATTTGGGGGAGCGTATACTGCCACAACCACACTAAATGATCCCTTTACACCATTAATCGAAACTACTGGTTTAAACGTTACAATAATAAATACCACATTCCTGCCATCAAACTACACGCTGCTTGAGAATCTGTCTCTGGATTCGAACGCTAGCAGTACAAATTTGAGCATATTTGTGCCTGAGTTTCTGGATGTTACCAATAGCAGTGCATTCTCTCTGAAGCTCAATGGCGTATATAATCCATTCAACCTCACATACATAAAAGGTTCAGGTTACCTTATTAATTTCTCACTGGACACAAATGGTACCCTTGCATTGTCCTTACCACCAATGCCACCTTCGATAACTGCATCTTCTAATGGCGGAATGCTCTATATAACCGGTTCAGGATATTTTGACAGTGGAGCTGTATCAATTCAATACCTTGATAAATCCAATAATTGGAAGACTCTTGGGCAAGTCATACCAGGTGCTTATGGTCAGTTTTCATCGGAATATTCTGTTGAAGGCATGAATCTTTCCACTCTGGTTGTGAGGGCATTTTCTCCTAATATTTCCAGTGAAACTTCAACCCAGCCTGAGTATTCATTTTCCATAAATGAAACAGGACTACCTGCCAATACAACCTGGAGTGTTAGGGTAGATAACCAGACAGTTACAACAAATGGTACTGAAATAACACTTTTCCTGCCTTATGGAACATATGCGATCCAGTTTAATTCGACAAATGGGTATGTTTCCAACAATACCACTGTTAACATTACTGCAGGAAATGAAACAGGTCTCGTCATGAATTTCAATAAAAAGAATCTTAGTGGTAATGAACTGCCTTTTTATGATAAAATGGTCGTTCTCATACTAATTCTTGCTGTTACTGGTGTCCTTGGCTACGCAGCGTTTGCTGTTAAAAGGAGGAGGAGATGATTATGCGTATTTTTTAACGTTCATCTAAGTTGCGTAATGAGAATTTTTAAAGACCTCTACCATGGCATCAAGATGAGTAAACACAAACTTTTTGCCACTTAGAATGGCCAGAAATTTAGATGGACATTGAGGCACTTGCCAGACCCCATACGTGAGAGGGTGTCGCATAGACTTTGAACAGATTATGATCAGGTCTCTATGATCCTTATGAAAATAGCACATACAAGGATGTGTGACACGAGCCATCACAGAACTGGAACACCATGATAATAATATTATAGAGAAGAACAGATACATAAAGAGCATGCGAAAAGCGGTTTT
>DAHWLW010000025.1:0-5501 GCA_027343465.1 Thermoplasmatales archaeon
ATAGCTGGATGTGATATATAAATTAGGGGTGATGAGATGAACTATATATGCCCCAAATGCAGAGGCTCCGGCTATATCAAGGATGAGTCAGATCACCTTGACATATGCAATAGCTGCTGGGGGCTTGGCTATGTTGAGGAGAGCGCTGCTGAAACAAGATCTTATGCGTCTCCCGAGGAGAAGAGGATCAGAAGGAATGCAATCATTATCCTTGCTGCGACGGTTTCAGTTTTCTATGCTGTTCTTTTCTTTCTTTCACTTTTCGTTAAATACACTTCCATAGAGATGGTAATTCTCATACTTGCATCATATTACGCAGGAATAATTGGCAGTTCCATATATGTGAGACATGCTATGAGAAAAATTAATTCTGGAGGCAGAGGAACAGATCTGCCTGGGCAGCACTAGATATTTTATGTACATTTTCCTGAATTTATCTGATCTTTGAAAAGTTCTACATATGGAGAATCAGAAGGGGCATTTCCATTAAGTGAGAGAAATGTGGAAGGATTAGGGGAATAGCCCTTCAGTGCTGTGCCTGTCTGGCTGTCCCAGTCCTTAACCTGCTGTTCATCATATTTTATGCAGAATTCTCTGCTTGAGAGATCCCCCAACGCGAAACATGCAGGGTTTTCTGGGACCATCCCGCCAACAAAACCACCTTCTAGCATGCTCCATTTCTGACCCGGAGCCAGAGTGAAAACAAAAGCTACAATTCTCTTTCCGTTATTGAAATTGACAACCATAAGCGGAGGAGAATTTACTGCCACCCCTTTATCAACAAGGGCAGAATTTGTCGGCGTAAATGATGTGTTGAACCCGCTGTTGTTCAGGTACACTGGCCAGAATGCATTTCCAAAGTAGTATCCAGATCTGTATAGAACTGCAGAAATTTTTTTAGAGGAACTGTTGGAAAAATTCCACTGCACAGTGCCATTCTTTTCATCGTACCACTTCCAGTTCACATTTATTTTTTCAAGGATGGCCCTTACGACTCCGATTTCATTAATCATTGAATCTCATACTCCAATGTAATATAAAAAAGTGAATATTCTGGATTTTTTTAAATTTGATGTTGTAGATGGATAACAATTCATAATAGGGAACGCAGCTCCTGAAGCAATTCAGTTTCTACGTGTTTAGTCCATAATATCTCGGGAATGTCTACGAATAAGAAGATGTCCGAAAGAAGCAGAACTTCTATTGCCGTAACTGCAAGGTTCTGGACTAGTTTTCCAACCCCTACATCAACTTCCAGGTTTTCTGAGCCGTCTGGCTGTTTGAAAACAAAGGTAAGTGCCCTGTCGGCCGATATAACATCCCTGAGGAAACCAGCCTTGAGAGCTTGCATAACCGCCTGGCCATTCTGGACATTTGACTGAACCCTCCATCCTTTAAACTGAAGAGAGTTTGTAAATGAGTCTATTATGTCCTGGAGCTTCTTTGATGTCTGAAACTGTACTGTTTTTTTAAATATCTCCATGTTTTTATATGGATAACTTACTGCTTAAGCCTTTTGGTATTAACCAAGGCATTTGTTCATCCTTTAATCTATTTTTTCAGCAAATTCCCAAGAGCACCCTCCAGGTCTGGAAACTGGAAAGAATATCCATATTTTTCTGCCTTAGCAGGTACTACCTTCTTACCCTTAATGAGAAGATCCGAGACCTCTCCAAACATCATCCTTATGATTGTTATCGGGACCTTTATTCTTGAAGGCTTGTTCAGAACTTTTCCAAGAATAGCTGAGAAGTCATTCATCCTTGGTACCTGTGGAGAGGAAGCATTGATCGGGCCGCTTAAGTCCTGTTTCTCAAGTGGGAATAAAGCTAACCCCACTTCATCATCCAGATGTATCCATGGAAACCATTGGGTTCCTGGCTTTATTGGGCCGCCTAGCCCACGATTGAAAACCTTGACAAGCTGCTCAAGGGCACCTTCGGAAGAATCCAGAACAACACTTGTCCTTAAGTTGACTACCCTTGTTTTATCGGATTTTGCTTTTTCTGCAGCCCCTTCCCACTCTTTTACAAGAACACCCCAGAAATCTTCAGCAGCAGGTTCATCCTCCGTTATATTTCTGTCATCCCAACTGTCATAACCATATATCCCGGCTGCTGAACCATTTACAAAAAGCTCAGGAGGATCCTGGCATTTTTTAATGCCTTCTGATATGGCTGATGTGTAGTTCACCCTTGATTCGTATATCTCAGTTTTGTAGTCGCCCTTCCACTTTTTGAATATTGGGGCCCCTGAAAAATTGAAAACAGCGATGGAACCATTAATTATTTTCTCCAACGAGCCTTCCGTGCCTGTAAATTCAAAATATTCTGACGCCCCCGGAACTTTTTGCCTTACTCTTTCCTTATCCCGTCCAACTGCGACTAAAGAATAGCCCCTCCTCATAAGTTCCTTGCAGACAGCAGAACCTATCAGGCCAGAGGAACCAAAGACGACTGCTTTTTTCTGATCTCCCATATTAGAATATTATGAATGGTAATATAAAACCGAGTAAATTGGAACTTTACATTTTCACTTTAACTTATGGAATCAGATTGGCGGTTCAAATGTGCCCAAGTTTTCTAAGCACAAGATATGCTGCTGCAACATCTTCCAGGCCTACCCCCATTGTTTTGAGCACAGACCTATCAGGTTCCTTAGCAAGAGGCTTTATTAATAGATCCTTCAATTCCATAATTTCCTTTTGAGGGTAATTTTTCCTGAATCCAATTATTTCCCCAGATTCTTTTAAAGCCTGTTCAATATTCTCTACTATCACAATGTCACTTTCAGCAAGTACATCTTCCGCAGCTTCCCTCCTCATTGGGAGGTTGCCTCCACACAGATTGACATGATACTTTTCACCGAGATCCTTGCGCGAGAAAATGGCCTCATTTGAGTTGGTAATAGTATTTATTATGGTGGCATTCCTGGTTGCATCACTCACTTTTTCATGTGCTCTGGCCTCCACCCCGAATTTTGACTGCATTCTTCGGGCAAAACTTTTGGCGTTCTCTGGATGCCTGGAGTATATATGAACAAGCCCGCAATCGAATACTGAAAGCAAGCCTTCCAGTTGAGTCTCAGCCTGAAACCCGGAACCCAGTATAGCAATCTCCTGCTCCTTCTTTTTAAGTATAAGCTGGGAAGCCATTGCTGGAAGTGCACCTGTCCTTATCTGTCCTAGGCGGTTAGCCTCAATCACCGCAATAAGATCTGATGACCTTGTGTCGAATACAAGGACGACAAATCTCGCCCCTCCCTTTCCTGCAATGTAGCACTTCATTCCTGCAAGATGATATTTTGCAAAAATGCCTGGCATGGAGTTAAGAACTGCACCATCTGAATGAAGTCTGTCTCTGGGAGACACGGAAGAGTGCCCCTCACCCAGGTCCTGAAAAGCCTCCCTTAAAATTGAGACAGTGTCCTTCATTTCCAGTGTTTCTTCCACTTCTTTTTCAGTTACGTAAAGCATAGGCTATCATGCATTTGAGGCATTAAAAAGTTCCATTAAAAAGAGTGCAACTGGGTGCCTTCAAAAATTGAAATTTAGCATATACTACCATGATATAGTGTATAGCTTCTAGCATGTTATTTTACATATTGAATGATAAATAAATACTTATTGGGGCCATTAAAAATGTAATCTATAGTATTTTAATAACAAATTACGTTGAAATGTAACAAATTATTTATAATATAAATCATATAGAATTCCGATATTAGATGTCCGTTTCATTGAACAATGAACGGACCCTTGTTAGGAGATTGACCCTTCGCAATCTCATTTTCCTTGGCCTTGGATATGATATGGCCACAGGAGCACTATTCAGCGCTACAGCTATTGTGTCAACAGCGGGTCCTGAAGGAATAATAACGTATCTCGTGGCAGGTCTGTTCTATTCTGCCCTGGGGGTTATATTCATAGAACTCTCCAGGGTGTACCCTGAGGCTGGTTCGGTTACAAGGTTCACCCTCTATTCACATGGAAGAACCCTGAACCTGATCAATGGTTTCGCAGATCTCATATGGTATCTATTCATACCACCTGTAGAGGCTATTTCTGTTTCGTATACACTGAATGTTTTCTTCCCTTATTTCATAAACAGCTCAGGAGACCCAACCATTTATGGAGCAATTCTGGGGTTCGGAATAGTCTTGCTCATGCTTCCTGTGAACTACTTCGGAATTTCAAGGTTCGGAAGGGCAACTAACTCCATATCTGCAGTAAAGATTGCACTTTATCTCACGGTTCCCATAGCTCTTATTCTTTTTGTGCACAATTCGGCCAACCTGCTGCACGAAGGAGGATTTGCGCCATTTGGAATTGGGTCCATGTTTGCTATCCTTCCTCTTGCAATGTATAACTTCGGTGGTAGCAGAATGATTCCTGATTTTGCTGAAGAGACTACTAAAAGGAGCTACATTACACTTGGAATTATTATTGCAATCCTTACGGAAACGGCAATATACACGCTTTTAGCAGTCGCAGTTGTTCTGGGAACGAACTGGTCAGCTATCCATCTGGCTGCTGGATCCTGGCATTCTCTAAAGGGATTGGCTGCCAATCCTTTCCTCGTATTCTCCAAAAGTACTGGCCTGGAATGGTTGCTTATAATAACACTCATAGTAAGCGTTCTTTCCCCGTATATTTCTGGATACATATCAGTGGGTGCTGGAACAAGAGCTCTTTTCTCTATGGGTAGATCCGGCCTTGTTGGAGACAGGATAAAATCAATTCATGAAAAATACGCAATTCCTGTATGGTCTCTTGTTGTCTTCATAGTTGTCGGCGGTTTCCTGGCACTTGTCTCCGCCCCAGCCCCAAGCATATACAATCTCATAGATGACGCAACTGCTGCAGGTTACCTTGGATTTGCTGCCATTCCGGTTGCAATGATTGTGTCTCGCAGGCAGAAAGTTACGTCAAAATTGCAGAGGATCAGAGGTGGAAATATTCTTGCTCCTATAGCTATGGGGGTATCATCACTAATTGCATACTGGGCTGGATGGCCTGATGAGCCATATGCAGTGCTGCTCATAATGGTAGCGTCCCTTCTTTTCGGGATATACTCAAAGGCAACGCAGGGACTTCTCAACTCAGTCTGGTACATCTGCTATATGGGGTTCATCACACTTGTGGTTGCAATAGGATCGGAGGGTCTATACACACTTATTCCAAACAGTATTGGCCCATTTGTTGTATTTGCTATCACTCTTGCTGTGTTTTATCCCTGGGGAGTATTTTCTGGACTTGAAGTAAGATTCAAAGACAGGGAGTATACAGAATTCAAGGCGGAGAGGTTTGAACCAGAATAATTCAGGGCTAAATGCATCCATCCACCAATTGGATCATAATCCCCGGCAAAGGCTATTAGCAAAAGATCAATATAGAACTCATGGAGAATCTACCCTCGATAAATGCAGAAAAGTTATATCAATACATCTCAGGGAACAATTCATACTGGCTTGAGCGAGATGGTGACACTGTGGAAGTCCAT
>DAHWLW010000028.1:0-4656 GCA_027343465.1 Thermoplasmatales archaeon
TTGATTTCGTCAGTATAGACCTCGTGCCCATAGGGTCAAGTAATTTTAAAAAACATATAGTGGAAAAGAATGAAGATTATGCTGGATTTCTTAGATTCATACTGCCTCCCGCTGCCAGGATCAGAGTGAAGAGGGTCTCAACCAGGAAATATGAATTTGATTTTTCCGAATCAGTGTCATTGAACAATGGGAAAATAGTGAATATTCAGGCAGATTTCAATTTCGACGGAATATTTATTCCAACAACGGGATTTGCAATTACGGGTGGAAGAAATACAGAAAAAGGATTAATTCTCACTCAGGAATTTCAGGAAACAGGCATAATTAAGGCAGCTTTCAAAATTGAAGATGATCAGGGAGGAGAAGCGCTTATAATAAAAGAGATTGAGGTGAGTTAATTTGCAAAACTACGGTACAATGCCTGATTCGTTCATTCAATATGAAGAAGAATTCAAGAACTGGGTTATGAGTGGGTATCCAGGAGTGAGAACCGAAACCTTGGAATTTATTGAACATCTTTTCCAACGGAATAGAGGATTGCGGTTGTGGGCTCATCAAAAAGAGGGGATTCTTCGAGTTATATATTCATATGAAATTCAAAGCAGGAATTTAGGAAACAAGTACCTATTAAGAATAGTCACTGGCGGGGGAAAGAGCCTGATAATAGCATCCATAATAGCGTGGCTTAAATATTCTCATTCTATTGATTTTGATAAATTCATATTGGTTTGCCCCAACCTCATTGTAAAAGACAGGTTAAAAAGTGATTTTATCCGTTCCACAGAAAACGAGTTGAAAACTGTTTTTGAAAAATGGTCACTGACTCCAGATGATAACCTAAATAGAAATATAAGTGCAAATGTTCTGGAAAGTGGTGGCAATCCACAAAATATGCTCACCGCAGATGTTGTGATCACAAAGATACAGGAGCTCTACACAACGGGGACTAACACCGCTCGCAACCTTGACTTTCTGGTTACTAAGGTTGGAAACATAGCGATATTCAATGATGAGGCCCACAATAGCGTGGCAGATGAGTTCACCAGGGTCCTGAGCATCCTAAAGAGCAAGACCTTGCTGAGATTGGATACCACAGCCACCCCTGAAAGGGCAGATGGTAGTTATCCGGATTCCAAGCTTATCTATAGTTTTGACATAACTGCGGCTATGGAATCAACATTCCCAATAATCAAGAATATCATAGTACTTCAACCGGAATCTCACATAGTTGAAATCACTTATACAAATACACAAACCAAGGAGAAAAGAAAGATTACAGATTTCACACCGGAAGAGATGGAGCAATACGAGAAGAAAGTTAAACCGTTTCAATGGATAATGGATCCTGCACCTATGAAGATGCTCCTTTCAATTTCCATCAATGCACTCGCCCAGAAAAAAAGAGAAGCAAATGGGGAATACAAACCTCTTCTCTTCGTAGTGACGATGGGCATAGAGGAGGCAAAAAGGACTAAGGATTTCCTGGAGAGTGAATTCAATCTGAAAACATTGCTGATCACCGAGGAATCTGATGATAAAGAACGCGAAGAGGCAAAGAAGATAGGTTCACTTAGCAATCCTTACGAAGCAGTTGTGAGCGTATTCATGCTGCGAGAAGGCTGGGATGTAGCCCAGGTATCAGTGGTTCTTCTTCTCAGAAAAATATCATCACAAGTATTTGGCCAACAGATCATTGGTCGTGGTCTAAGAAAGATTAAGAAAGGCTCATCGGACCCCGAAATCCTCTTCGTTGTTGATCACCCGAAGCTTGATCACAACTGGCTGTGGAAATTGATGAACGTCAGCAGAATAAGGCAAGATATTCTTCCAGGTGAGGAGATAGGAAAGGAGGAAATTCCCGCTAGAACCCAGTTTATTCAAAAACTCGTAAATCCGGACAAATTAATAATTGTTAAACCTCCGGCTGTTGATACCAGTTTCCAGACAAAACTTGAGGAAATAAGAAAGAAATTGAAAGATGAGGAAACTGTTATTAACTGGAGAGAGAAATTGGAAGCGACTGTCTATGATACTTCTGAGTCGATAGAAATCACCGCAGTCATTATGGATAGAATTAGAAAAAAATCTGTGGGAAAGAAATTCGGTTCAGAAGTTGAAGATAAAGGGAAAGGTCAACTATTTACAGGGTCTTCAAGCTTTAACCTTGATGTCAGCGACGTTACAGTTGAATTGATAACATTGGTTAAGTCGTTGATCGAAGAAAATGCATATGACATAACCAAACAAGAGAAGCTTTACAATGTCGTTATGGACCATGTTTGTCATAAATTCCTAAACGATAAGCCGTTATCTTCTGCAAATGAGGAGGAACTGGAAACCATAGTTCGATTTATTCCAGAAATCAAAAGAAGCTTTTCCAAAGGAATATTGAAAGGAATTTTTATGGAAGGGGGTGTTTAGTTTGGCAAACAGCGGAATTTACAAAGACCCAAAGAAAAGCGCATACTCCATCGAATACTATGAAAGCGAGCCTGAACACCAATACATGGAATTTCTTGAAAAGTCGGATGAAATTGCTAAGTGGACCAAGAATCATGGCATAAGGATACCATACTTCAATCTAGATGATAAGTTAGCGCATTATACTCCTGACTTTCTGGTTGAATATAAGAATGGAGAACAGGAAATAGTTGAGATAAAGGGTGGTCACCTTATTAATAATCCCATAACAAGAAGAAAGAGCCAAGCTGCTATGGAATGGTGCAAGAAGAGAGGAATAAAATATACATTGAAGGAAGTTTAATTGCCGTGTATAAATGGATATCAACTGATTGGTATCATAGCTTCCAGAAAGTTGTCCGCTACAAGGAACTGATACCTATGACTGAGAGTTACTGATTTAGGGAACGCGCTTAATCAACTATTGATATTTATGAAGAGATAGATATTTCGAAAAAGCTGGACAAAGAGATTGTATCCAGTTATAGTCAGGAATCTGATCTCTCTTTATGTCTCTTAGCTCGTCTCTATTGAATATTCTTATGAAATCTTTCGCAGTGTTAACCTCTTCTTCATCGGCCACCCTTATGCACCCCCGATATGCTGGAATGTGTTGTCTTTTTGAATGGGGGACAGTGCCTTCAAACTTGAATTCAAAGCTCCCAGCTGGAACAAACTTGAGGTATGCGATCCCTTTTTTCACTTTCAGATAGATTGTGGGGCGGAGATGTGTTAAGCTGAGCCCAATAATAGCCATTCCCGAGCATGCAATTAGATCACTCATCTTTACATTTTCATCTTTAACTTTGAAAGTGTATTCGCTAAGAAAGTTAGGCCAGAACTTCGGCTCAACTTCAAAAAGGTAAAGATTTTTCAGCAGCGAATCAGATAACAGGGTTCGAAAGTCCTCAAACGTTCTCCCGTTCCTAAGGCCATTTAGTAGCTTGTTGCAATACTCCTCTGGAAGATTGTGGAAGTTAGAGTTGTTTTTAATTTCAAGTTGAGACAATCCAAGTAGTTTATCACTAGGTGTGGCATCAGCCGCGATAGGTTGAAATAAAGCCGATCGTATGAAATCGTCTTTTGGGGGGTTTCTGAGGAGTACAAACCTGTTCGATTCGTCCTTAAGTAACCTCTGTACAACGTCTTTCTTAGTCAGATCATTCACGGAAACCAAAAATCCTATGATGTCCCTGCCGAATAAATATGATAACAAGCGCTTCTTATAACTGAACTCCTCATCTTCGTGGGTTAAATTATTTCATGAGCGAACAACCTCGCAAAGAATCAATTCACCGCTTGTTAGGATCATTGTAACATCTATTTCTGCCAAATCGGTTCCGTTTTCATAGATCTTGATCTCCCCTTTTGGGGAATATCTTATGCCGTCCTCGCGAGCCTCTCTAGCAGGTTTTTCTCTTTTGGACAAATCTGCCCCCTTTCTTACAAGAGCAGATAGTTGGCTACTGTTGGCAAGATTTGTCTTCAACAATTCATAGACATAGTACTCAAGAAATTTACCTTGGCCATGTCCATTGGTCCACTTATTCGCAGATTTCAAATTCGTCCTCATATCGCAATCATGGCGCAAGGCTAATGAATAGATTACCTGGTCCCCTGCCAAATTGCTAATCCAATCAGCGATATCGTCTATAGTTTTCGAATCGATCATATCCACCCCTCCACCCATTTCCTCATCTCTTTCCGATCATCTTCTTCAAATGGTATGTTTAGATAATGCTCATACTGCGTTGTGGTGGTATGGCCCTGACTTAATGCTATCTGCAAAGCTTTGTCCGGATAATAGAACACTAACCATGATTCCCATGTCTTCCTAAAAGATTTGTTGTTTATGGGGGCCCCATCGAGGATCCTTTTTGATAGTCTCCTCAGTTTCATGTCCAGGGCAGGGAGATCAGGCAAAGGATGAGGAACCTGAAACAGATCCGGAAGCAGTGTTTTTCCCATATCTGACAGTTTTATTGCTCTTTCCCTCTGCTTTGCCTTCACCTTCAGCATTGATCCCCTAGGAAGATAGATAAATTTTCCGTCAAGCCAGTCCGGATTCTCCCTGAACCTCTGCAATTCAGCGTATCTCATTCCCGTCAACAGCAGGGAGGTGCATATCCTCCTGGTGTTTGGGTCCATTGCATCCCTTAGAGTTTCAAATTCAACAGGCCTGAGGATTCTCACCTG
>DAHWLW010000035.1:0-3286 GCA_027343465.1 Thermoplasmatales archaeon
AATCTATCCTGATAGTTATTAGCGAGGACAGATATACTGTTAAAACAAGTTTGAGAAAATTAAATTGAAGAAATTTATTCTCCATCGAGTCAGTATTTTAGAAAAACCTAATTTAGATACTATAAAGAAGTAAAAGTTAGGTAATTATATCAGATTTATTTAAAATAAATGTTTATGGTTTGTCTGAAAGTTTTGATGGCCACCAGTTATATTTCTTTATCATGGTCATGATTGCTGGAATGAAGAATGGCCAGCTAATGAATGTGTCTATAAGAACTCCTAGCCCAACTCCAATACCTATCTCCTGGACGAGTGGAATTGCGCTGAAATAGAGTGCTGCGAATGTCACAAATAGTAATGTTCCAAGTAGCATAATTACGCTTCCATTTTCAGTGACACTAGTTACCACAGCATCTCTGAGACCGGACCCTTTCATTACCTCCTCTCTTACTCTTGTGATCATGAATATATCATAATCTAGACCTACGGCAAGTAAAGTTATGAAAACGAACACTGGCATGAATATAACGACTGGAAATCCCTGGAGATAGTGGAAAATAACATAGGAAACGGAAAGGGAAGCGAGTACAACTGCCATAACCATTATAATTAGCCTGAGAGGTGTAAGGACAGATGAGAGCTGTATTAGCAGTATTAAAAATATGGTTATAGCCAGAATTGGAAGGATTTCAGAAAATGATACCTGTGTTGTGTGCAAAGCATCTGATAAGCTCTGTGTTAAACCACCAACCGCCACACTGTATGTCGTTTTCGCATCAGGTACAGCTTTAATGTTCCCATAGAGATTGGTTACAGTGTTAATTGCCTTATTGCCCCATCCTATATTGTATGTCTGAAATACTATCTCGACGTAATTTGGGTTTGTGGTACTTATAAAAGTATTTGTCTGATTAATGTAAGTAGCAGTCGCTGCAGATGGAACATTGGATGGAACGTAACCGGTGTAGTATCCAAAAGGTCTTCCAGGTCCAAGTACTTCTGAGATACCTTTTGTATTAATAGTTGCGTTTTCTATTTGAAGAACAGTCGACATTTCTGCAGTGTTGAGAACTCCATTTGACACCAAAGGTTGTGGGAGCTGTACGATTTCAAAATCTCTATCGAAGAAATCTCCATTAAAGCTATCATTAACAACCTGAATGGCAGATGTTGCGGGACTTTGAGGTAATAGTTTAAGTATGTCAATTCCCGAAGGCGTAACTTCATAAACAGTTAGTCCAAGTATTGATACTACCACAAAGATAGCTACCATTGCTTTAATGTGTTTCGTTGAAAAAAGACCGATTGCATGTAGATGTTTATGACTACCTTCATGAAATTCTCCATTAGCAGTTTTCTTGAATATTCTTGTTCCATACCTGTGAAGAATGGAAAGTAGTAGTGTATTGGCTACTAAAAGTGTAATTGTTACGCCTATTGCGTTAGCAAAGCCTGAATCGCTAAAAAAGGGTATATTTGCAAGCCAGAGAACAACTTCAGAAAGGATCACTGTGAGACCGGAAGTAAAGACAGCGTGACCAGCCCATCTTGCAGACATAACTGTTGGTCTTTCCGTTTTCTTTCGAAGCTCTGATCTGTATCTGGCCATTATGTAGACAGTATAGTCACTACTGAGCCCAAGGATAAATATCAATAATAGCGTGGGCGTTATGAAAGAGGCTTCAGTGTGTAAAACATAGGTATAGAGATATCCTACTATTCCAAGGGATACTACGGTAGAAACCATAAACATGAGTATGGGTATAAAGGCAGCCTTTACAGACCGGAAGAACAGTCCAACTATCAGAATCGAAATTAGTATACCAGCTCCCAGTGCTTTTATTAAACCAGAAGTAACCTCTCCTGATAACTGACTTGCGAGCTCATTTGATCCTGCTACCAGAAACTTGCTTCCTTTATACAGGGAGGAGGCATTATTAGCAATGGACTGAATTTTATTACCAACCCTAGCAGAATAATTCCCCTTAAAGGTATAAATGAATATGGATGTCCTGTGATTATAGCCCACAAAGTTATGATAAAGATACGGTGTCGGAACCAGAGGCAAATCCTGTAATGGATAAGAGGACATAAACTGGTTTACAACCGCCTTTACGGAGGTTGAATTAATAACTGAGCTAAGATAAGTCGATAGGAAGTTTTTATTTGCCTCAAATAGTGGGTTTCCTGCAAAATCTTTTAAGGTTGATCTGACTGAAAGAATATTTGCTATTGAATCAAGCTGTAGCTTAGTTGCTGGCTGGCTGAGGTTATATGCCATACCGGCAAATTGAATTATTGAAGTATTATCCGTAGAAACAATTAACGTCTTAATTTTAGAAAAGGAATTTCCAGATTCCTCCTTAAGAAGTTGGATAGAAAGGTTTACATTCTCACTTAAAGGGCTTGATACGTATCTGGTTAGATTCTGGTGAACTATTATAAATTGACCTATTGGGTATAGACCATAACTACTTAGGGATGCATTAAAAGATGAATCCTTAAGACTAAGTTCTGAGCCGACCTGCATAATGGCATTTAATTGGTTCACATTGCTTGATGTTAATGTCGAATTCACATATTCCGAGAACAGGTTGGTGTACGCTTTCTGTAAATTGAATACAGGACTATTCGAGGGCAACTCCTGAATCACTGTATTATATGCTATGGATTCGGATTCAGTCACATTTTTTCCATTAATATTAGCGTTATTTAAGGACAGAAAATAGATCTCTTCTGGACCCAAAAATATAGGGCTTGTTTTGTTTATTCCGGATCCAAGTTCGTTCATATTCTTTGTAATATTATAGTTGGCGGAAATCAATTTAAGTATCCCGTTAGTGTAGTTTTGTAGCGTATCTCTCTCAGTGACAATAATGTTTTCTGTTCCTGTATAATTTTTAGTTGTTTTCAGATACTTATTCATTTCACTTTGAAAACTTATAAGTGCATTCATTCCCTGAGAGGTGGTTGTTGTAATATTTTGTGAAACAATTATTAATTCTGATGTGTTGGTAGACTGTCCTGCGGCAGATGGACTAAAATATTTAGATACTTCAGAAGTGGCGTTACCAGACATTGTTTTACTAGAACCAAACCCACTGGTAATATCGAAGCTAGTGTGTGAAAAGACTAGAAGCGCACCATAACCCATCAACACGATCAAAACTATCCATATAACAATAATTTTTCCGCTATTCTTTGATACACCTTTGCCAATCCTCTCAAAGACGGACTCAAACATACACCCTAATTTTATTAACATATTAATGATTTACTAATTAAA
>DAHWLW010000129.1:0-15764 GCA_027343465.1 Thermoplasmatales archaeon
TTCCTTGTCTGTATGGAAGACAGCTCCATATTTCCACTCTGTATATAAATAATCTGCATCGAATACCTCCGGCTTAACACTGCCGTAGAGGAGTCAGTCAACAATGTTGTCCATTAGCTCAATATACGGTTCTTCTGTGGAAAGAGATATTCGGCTGTTCATTGGAATGAGCATCTGGCTATCCACATTATGCCCGAAAGGAAGGCCATAAACAGATGGTTTCTGCATTTCGTTGATGTACATCTGCACTATATCCTCAATATATGGCATGGGCTCTTCTGCTTCGGCGATCTGTTTGAAATCTCCAAAGGCAAATCCCGAAAAACTTTCAAGAATTCCTGAAAGTTTCATCACCGAAAAGTATCTGTCCAGATCTCCTGACGTTATTCCAGTATCCTCAATGAAGAATATTTTACCAGCACTGGAAGGGAGATAATTTGTTCCGATAAGTGAAGAATATACCGAGATGTTTGTGCCAGTAGTTTTACCCTCAACCTTTCCTCTGAAAATATACTTGACCACATTGTCAATGAACTGTGTCAGATCTGTTGAGCTACCTGAAAGAACATCTATGTATTTCTTGAATGTGGCCTTGCTGTACTCTTCAGGGTCTGATGCCGGCATTGGGCCGTGAAATGTCACAAGACCGGAGAGTTTGTTGAATGCCATGTGAAGAGCAGTAATATCACTATAGCCGACGAATATCTTGGGATTCTCTCTGATCCGATCATAATCCAGCATAGGCAGTATATGTATGGATCCATAACCTCCTCTTGCGCAGAATATTGCATTTACGGAATCATCAGTGAATGCATCCATAAGTTCAGTTGCCCTTTCTGCAGTTGGTGCTGCAAGTGAATTTCTCTGGACCAGCTTCCTTATGTTCTTCCCAAGTGATATACGGTAGCCAAGCTTTGTCAGCCTGGTTACACTCCTCGACAGTGCCCTCATATCCGGCGCACTGGCCGGGGCTATTATCCTTATCTCATCACCGGGCTTCAATGACGGAGGCTTTACTGTCTCCTTAATCTCTCTGTAATTCTCCCCTGCGTTTCCGCTGTACATTGAACTCATCTCTGATATCTGGGATATGCTTTGATGCGTTTAAAGCTGACATAACAGTTGCAAGGATGGCAGTCTTCAGGTTTTCGGCATTTTTTTCCGGTTCTGCAGCAAGCCTGAATTCTTCAGTATGGCCCGATATTCCTCTGTAGCCAACTGGCATATCAAGATGCCCTGTTGGTGCAACCCATGATATGTTTGCCTCGTCAGTGCTTCCCGACGGGATATATTCAGATGAATGTGTATTGTAAGGGTTTATTCCCATCTTTAGGAGTTCATCACTGATAATTGAATCCAGCTTCATATTTGGCAGATAATCCCTGTAAAGGGGAGTTATTTTCCTGCAGGTGAGGGTAGCCCCATAGGACTCCGCTATAGACCTGGCACTTTTCTCAACTTTCTCTGCAAAAATTTCAACGAACCCAGATGAGGTGGAACGGATCTCAACCTGCAATACCGCTCTTTCCGGAACCACATTGGTCGCTTTTCCGCCCTCGGTCATAATCATTCCGACAACAAGGTGTTTGTCATTTTTTGCCCAGCCCCGCAGGCTATTTATTGCCACATAGGTTGAAACGGCGGCATCCAGTGCATTTATACCTTGCTCAGGGGAATCTGCTCCGTGTGCTTCTCTCCCTGTAAATACTAATTCCAGGGTCAGATCAGCCAGTGCACCTGAACCCACTCCCCAGCGGTCGTCTGGATGAAATCCGAAGTACATGTCAACTCCTCCAGCAAATCCTTTTTCTGCAATTATCGCCTTGCTTCCGGCATACTCACCAATTCCCTCTTCTGATGGGGTTCCCAGAACAGTAACGGAAACATTATCAGATATTCTTGAAAGCAGGGCTGCACTACCTACTGCCCATGCTGAAATGAGGTTATGCCCACATGAATGTCCGTTTGGAAGCGCATCATATTCTGCAAGAAATCCTATGGAGGGGCCGCCTCTATTTACAGTTGCCCTGAATGCAGTTTTCATACCTGCATAGGGCTTTTCAACAGAGAACCCTTCTTTCTTCAGGAAATCTGAAAGCAACTGTGATGACTTGACCTCATTGCTCCCCAGCTCTGCAAGATTGTAAATTCTGCTGGAAATGTCCAGTATTTCCGGCATTAATTTCTTTATTTCAGTGTCCGCCTCTGGCATGCAATAGTAATCCCACTGACCGTAATTATTTATCCATCACTATGCGATATCAAGGTTTATGACTGTATATCGAAGATCTCCAGTCACAGATTTGGCTTATTTCAGAACAGGCCATCCAGAATGTTTACTGTCCATGGCAGGACATTGCGGATAAAACTTGGGCCATGATGGGCAAAGAAGTCCAGTTTCCCCGGGGTCTTGAATAGATGCCCTTCACGCATGGCAGTGATCCCATCCCAACCTCTTTTCTTCATCATTTCCTTAATCATATAATCCTCAACAGATTGGTACATTTTCGGTTCGTATATTATCAGTTCAGGATCAAACTCTTTCACAAGTTCAAAATCAGGCTCAATCCACTCCTTCTTCCTGCCCGAGTATGGGGTGATTACGCCAAGTATCTCAAGTGAGTCCGTAATGTATGATTCTGAACCAAAGGTTACCGGTCCACCCAGGTCGATTTCATAGTATCCCCTTATGCGGGTATGTCTCCTGAGGCCAGATATTATTTTTAGAAGCTCAAATTCCATCAGTCTTGCATCATCTGAGCGGTTTACTACAACTCCGACCTTTGAAACCAGATCAACTATCCCAGCAACGGAGGATGGCAGCTCGAAATTAAAAACAGTAAACTCCTTTTTCAACCTGGAACTGAATTTGCTCTGGAATCCGGAAATTGTCATGATCAGATCTGGTTCAAGTTCTCTCAGAACCTCCATTCTTGCGGAGCCGTAACTTCCAACTTTTCTAATCGCCGAGGTTTCCTTAGGCCTGGCGCAGAATGCAGAAATTCCGACCAGGTTATTACCCAGGCCAAGTTCAAATAGGATTTCAGTAATCGAGGGGCTGAAACTGATGATTCTATCCGGATTGTCGGGGACGTAAACTTCATCACCGGTGAAGTCTATCATTTTATCCATGATAGGGTAAACAACAGGAGCCTTAAAATTATGAGGGCTTAGCTCCGTCTGCTGCCATTTTGGCTCTGGATGGAAGCAAAGGAAGGAAGAAAAGGGATGCGACTGCGAATATCATCATAAGATCTATTGAAATCTTTACGTTTGTTATAACTACCAGCCCAGTTATAACAGCTGCACCAACTGCTCCCCCTACTGTCTGACCTATTCCCCAGACAAGTCCGTTGGATTTTCCCAGAACGGATGGTGGAACAATCTGCCCCACGTATCCCAGGAATACAGGAAATCCACTATAGGCACCAAATGCATAACAGAAATAGAAAATTGTTGTTAAAATGTAATTTCCTGTTATTAATATGAACAGCCCGAAGAATATTGTCGATATGACGAACGAAACAATAACTGAGTAGCGGCCACCTTTTAATGAAGTTAGCCTTCCAAACAGAGGTTGTCCAAAAACTGGTGAAATCAGGCCAAGAGTAACTATGTAAGACATTATGGTTTTGCTGCTGAACTCATCGGTAAGATATGTGGGGATAAAAGTTGTGGTACCCATGAGAAAAAGAGATCTGATGAAAACAGCAGCTGTGAGAATATAGAGAACAGTCATGTATTTGCTGGAGGAACCTTCTGGAATTTCCTCACTCTGTTTCTGGCTCTTCTTTCTCTGCTCTTGTGAAGCCCCTCTCCATGTGAACTTCCTGAAGCCGCTCAAGCCGGCAAATATTGCGAATGATGCTATAAGGATATAAGCAGCATATACTATCATTCCTGTGAAATCGCCAAATGTTGCAAGTAGAAACACAATTATTGTGGGTATCAGCGCCCTTCCCAGGCTCCCCATTGAACCATTCAGTCCCATTGCAGGCGGAGCATTTCTTCCATAACTTCTTGAAATTATTGCTGCACCCAGCGGGTGATAGAATGCCTGTCCAATACCAAGAAAGACAGTGGCTAGAGTAAGCAGCGGGGTTAGTTCACTCTTGAATAGGAATGGCAATCCATAAAGGATTACTGAAATTCCAAGAATGAAAATTCCCAGCGCCATCATCACAGAATGATTGTTCTTCCTGTCTGCATATGAAGCGACCGGAGTACTAAGGAATCCGGAAATCAGATTGAATATAATTACCATGGAGCCAAGGAGAAGATAGTTTGCGCCCGGAAATGCCTCGTAATAGGTAATGAGAACTGGATAAAAGTAACTTGTGCTGTCATTGGTGAAATGACCTAAGGATGTAAAAGTGAGATTTAACCGCTTTTCCTGCATGCTACGGGATTATTGCAAATCTCTATTTATTTGCTCTTATCCTTTATGATAAATTGTATTTAAAAAGGTCTTAACAACATATCATAGTTACCCTGCCGTTAATTTCTTTTTAAAATAAAGCATCGATAAGATATTGCTGAACATTAACCAATGAGGCATGTTGCAATTAGACAGGCAGTTCAATGCCTGAAGCCAGTACTTCCCAGTTTTCAGGTTTCAATTTCTTAACCTCCCCGCTTTTCAGATGTACATAGCCCTCCTTAAGGATTTTCTTAATAATGGAAAATGCGACATAGGGTGACCCTGTAGCCCCTGGAGAGTTGTAATTCACCATGTGCATCGAATGATCAGTTCTGAACTCCAGAGCTTCGGGGACAAATCCTCCTGAATCGACAACAGAGCCACGGATCCCACCCAAACCTCTTTTTCCTATATATGAACTGGAGAGTGATGGAATATATCTCCTCAGTCTGGCTGCCATGGCAAATTTGCTTCTGGAGCTTTCCCATTCAGTTTCTAGCATTCTTATAAATTCAGGATTAGACAGGAGTTTGATTTTGGAATTCATGTCCCCATTTTTCAGAGATTCCACCAGATTATGCGCATTCATTCCGCTTCCATAATATGCCCTGTCATGAAATATAAGTGAAGCATTTGGCCCAATCTCTCTTTTACCATTCCAGCGGTTTATGAAATGCGGATCCAGAAAAGGGAAACCTGAATATCTTGGCACAGTGTAAAGGTTGAAAGAAAAGCCGGGTGAATATTCTTCACTTACACGCCAGTAATCGCCTCTGAACAGAAGCAGTCCGTAATTCAGGGCAAGACCCATGGAGTTAGCCAGTTTAAGTGATCCAGTTCCGGTAAGATTAAGGAAAAAGTCTGTTCTGAAAAGTTTAACACCATTTACAGTTCTACAGGTGAAAAGAATACCATCTGAGTCTTCTGCCACAGAGGTAATTGTATGATTTCCAAAGAATGTGACTCCTCCTTTCCTTGAAAGCTCTAGCAACTTTGAAGAAAAAGAACCGTAGTCTACCCCTGTATCCGTTCTGCTGAAGAATCCAGCAACAGCATTGATTTGAGGATACTGCCTTCTCAAATCGCTTCCTTCTAACACAGTGAATTCATCATCTTCCATGCCGTTTGTTTTTGCATACCTTGCATATTTTCTGATTGTCTTTTCCCCACTGGAGTCTGCTGCTACTTCAAGAGTTCCATTCTGGTTCCATGGCAGGGAAAATTCACTGGCAAAATCTTTCCACAGAGGGTATGACCTGGAAGAAGCCTCAGCAAAGAAAGGCTTTCTGGCAGGATCAATGTAAAATGGCCTATGAATCACTCCAGTGTTTCTTGAACTTGCATGCCTGGCCGCAGAATCTTCCCTGTCGAATATTCCTATTCTCAGTCCCTGGAATCGGGACAGAAAGTAGGCTACCGAAGTTCCTAGAATTCCAGCACCCGCTATTGCAATATCCAGTTCTTTATCTGCTGTTTCAGGCATCGTGTTCCCAATTCATGTTTTCCTATTGGTGGGGAATTGATCAGTTATCTTGTGCTTTCAAGCTTTTCCCTGAGTATGGAAGTCACATATCCTTTTGCCTGCTGGAAATTGAGTTTTGGCGGCATGGGTTTCTCGTCAGGATTGACCTTGACAGAGAGTACGGCAGGGCCGTTTACAGATAAGAACTTCTCCATTGTACTGTCAAGGTCTTTGATGTTATTTACTGAAAAACCTGCTATTCCTATAGTTTCTGCCAGAGCGGCAAAGTCAGGGTTAAGAAGGTCAACACCAAATTCTGGGTATCCCATAACCTCCTCCTCAAATTTAATCATGCCAAGTTTTGAGTTGTTGAAAGCTATGAGCTTTACAGGTCTGTTATATTTCCTTGCAGTAATAAGTTCCATGATTGACATTGCAAAGCGTCCGTCACCGATAAGGGCCACAACATCACCTTTAGTGGCGAATGATGCGCCCACACTTCCCGGGATTCCCACTCCCATACTTCCAAGCCATGGTGACATTAGGAACAGGTGGCTCTTCTTCAGTCTGAGGTTTCTGGATGCCCAGACAGTAACATTTCCAGTATCCGCAATTATGGTGTCAGAATCTCTTAAAAATCGGTTCAGTGAAGATGCAACGGCCTCGGGCCGGATTGAATCCCCATCGTCATTTTCAGCTTCTTCCATCTTCTTTACCCAGTCATTTTTTATCTCTGTGAGTTTTTTGAAATACTTGTCCTCCTTTTCACTCACATTTATATTATGGAGGAAGTATTCTACCGTACAGATTGCATACTGGGAAGGTGGTATTCTTTTTCCAATGCTCAAAGGAGCTGAGTCAATCTGTATCACAGGAACTTCTTCAGGAAGGAATTTTACATAAGGGAACGAGGTTCCAAGAAGTATTAGGAGATCGCACTTCTTTACTGCCTCTACTGATGGTCTTGTGCCAAGAAGTCCAAGTCCACCAAGGACCATTTCATTTTCGTCACTTACAATGCCTTTCCCGTTAAGAGCGAAGATAAGGGGTGCACCTATTCGCGAGGCAAAGTTGAGGAGTTCTTCCCCATGCCCTCTGGCTCCGTTTCCAAACATTATTACCGGACTACTGCTTTTTTCAATTAGTTGAGCAATTTTGGAGAGATCCGGGGCATAAACAGGTGGTTCAGGAGGATGAAACCACTCATCGCTTAGAGGGTGAGACTCCATTTTTAGGACATCCACAGGTAGGTCCAGGTGCGCAACCCCTCTTCCAGTCACTGCTTCTCTGAGAGCACGGGATGTTAGAACTCCGGCTGATTCCGCATTCAGTACCCTAGCATTATAAAGAGAAACATTGCTGAAAAGATCCATGGTGTCAACTTCCTGGAAATAATCCGTTCCAATCAGATCCGTCTCTATCTGGCCGGTGAGGGCGATGACAGGAAGGTGGTCCATCTTCGCTTCATAAAGGCCATTGAGAAGGTGTATTGAACCAGGCCCAGAGGTTCCCATACATACAGTAGGGTTTCCTGTAACTTTAGATTCGAAAGCCGCTGCCAGTGCAGCACCCTCCTCATGCCTCACCTGTACAAAATCAATTTTGCCAGATGTTCTTATGGCATCCATGAGTGGATTGAGCGAGTCTCCGGGAATTCCATATATACGCTTTATTCCAGCTTTTGCAAGTCCGTCTATGATAACTTCTGCCGCAGTATAACTCATAATCTATCTAGAGTATCATCATAGTTTAATTTTTTGTTAGCTTTAAAATAATTTCAGAGTTCCTCGGATTCTTCATGCAGCCTCATCCCAAACCTCTTCTCTATATTAATGATCCTGCTTTCGATTGATGACATCCTCATAACTGCATCCAGAATTTCTGAATCAAGGCCCTCTTTGACATGGTTCAGCCTTTCTATCTCAGCCTTCAGTGCCTCTAAGTCGGTTCTTGCTTTTTCTTCGTCCGTGAGCAATGTCAGGAATTTCCTTACGTTATCGGGTGTAAATCTGGAGATTGTTATGTCCAGAGACTGCTGTACATTCTCCTTCAAGGCTTCAATGATTACATTCACAAGATTATCCATGCGATCTGAGGGGATCTCTACCGAATAATTCCCAGGGCGGTTCCGGGCATTATTTCTATCTTCATCGGAAGTGCCTGGAGTTATAACGTTTTCTTTTTCTTCAGGCAAACCAGTCTTGGCATTCAGTTTAGAGCCCGCCTCAAGGACAATGCGGGTTACACTTGTAACAGAAATCCCAGTTTCTTCAGAAATAGCCTTTTTCGATCTGCCTTCTGAATACAGGTCTATGACCTTTTTCCGGGTCTCTGAACTTATTTTGCCAGCCATTGCAATCACATGGCAATTATTATAGTCCATAGCTATACTTAACGCTTATTTATGATGGAACTGTTTTTTTTAATCAGAACTGTTGCCACCATAAGCGCCCGTTTCAGTTGAAATGACTTAGAATCCAGTTAAATTTATAATATTTGATGCAGTAAAAGATGCATGCGCATGAGTGACATAAACACGAAGCTTGACAGGAGAATTGTACTTTCTCTGAAACAGGATTCTGAACTTGTCAATTTTTCAAAATCTTCAAAAACTCCTGTGCCGGTTTCAGTATTCAACATAGGGGATCATGTGTTCATGGATTCATTCTTCCCTAAGGATATCACAATGGATCAGCATCTGAAATTGCTGGTGCAGAGAATGGAAATCAAGGAGAGGAGGGAAGCGTACGTTGTAAGAACAAGGATAAACAACGTGGAAAGCCTTAAAATCATCAATGCTCTGTTCAATGTACCATCTGTGGTGCCAAACAGGATAGATATTGAAAATGGCGCACTTCACTTTTATATGCGATTTCATCACAATTTTCAGGATATGGTTTCAAGTCTATTGGAAAAATACCTACAGAATCCAGATACAACAAAGATTGATTTCCTGGGCCCTTCGGACGGATTAGCTGCAACATATTCAAGAATAGACAGCAGGTATCCGCTCTCATTTGTCTCCTTTGATATGCTTCTTGAAGAGGACTCGGGGGAAAAAATTGGTACCATTACTGAAGGCTCAATAGCAGAACTTTCAGTTACAGGAGAGGGCGAAAACGGATTCAAGGCAATATTATACTCTGAGGATAAACTTGTGGAGTCTGAAGGTTCAATAGAAAAACTGGTCGATGTGGACAATCTCTATCAGATAACCCTTAGAAACAATATGCTTACCGAGTTCCGGAAGAAACTTGTTGAAGATCCAATAATCCGTATAGGAATATTTGCCCGCCTCACTGGAAACCGCCTAACTGTAACATCTGTAGTTCCAAGCATCCAGGTTCATGAGTATTATAACTATCTATTCAAGAGTGCTGAAAAAACTGGGCAAAAAGTCAGCCTGAAATACATCTGCCCATATACTGTGGAAAATTTTCAGAATATCTAAACATAATGTGTCTATCCTTTCTCTATTCATATGGTCCCAACCATTTTTCAAATTTTTAACATACGATATTCAACATCCATTATTTGATTCTTTAAAGACACGCAATTACGGCAATTACTAAAAGTCTCGAATATGCACAGATTAATATGGTCATATCGCAAAAATAGGGAATATTGATTGAACGCAATCTGGAGCGGACTGTAGAATTCGAGATCTATAACCCCACTGTTATTAAGGCCGGCTCTGAATGTGATTCCAGCTGGATTAGGTTTTTGCTGTGTATAGGCATCATCAGAATCATTTGATTGGTAGTTAGTGTTGAAAAGAGTTTTTCCAGATCCGGGTATTCACTTCGCAGATATGCGCATATCTAAGGTTTGATTCTGCCCAGTACCATAATCAAAGAATGAATATAACACGGTTATGTTATTGGCGGAGAATGGCCGGGTGTTAATCATAACTGTGTTATTTGGTAGCAATTGAATTTGAGTAAAACTCTGGATAATGTTAGATCAGGATACTCGGGAAAACACATGTTGATATCCTGTATATTTCCCTTGATTGAGACCAAGCTCATAAAATCAAACTGAATCATAAATTAATGCGACGATTACTAAAGAGACCATATTCGGTTTCTTCCTCCACATAGATGAAGGATATTTTCAAAATATGTATTTTTAAGGAACCCATCGTATCCGATAGAATCCCCAAGATATTCGAATATTGTAAGGATGTACACCTAAAAATAAATTACGGGTTATTGTAAAAACTATCCATTTCAACCCTGTTTCCTGACTTATCATAGAAGAAAAGTTTATCCTTCTCGTCAAGAGTCTTCTTGTGAGTGCCATCACAGAAAGGCTTGTTTGCAGATAATCCGCAGCCGCATATGTGTACTTCCTCGCCTCCAACTTTAACTGCATAGGGTCTATTTCTTTCATGTAGAACCAGTCTTGACATATGTATCACTCAATCAGTCCATAATATTACTTAAGCATTTCCAGCTAAAATTTTTGGGGGGGGTGCATTTCATGAAGATATCCAATTATTTAAAATATTTAAAATAATAATATTAATAGAATTACAAATGTATAATAGGGCTTGTGGCTTACTAGAGATATGGTTGAAGAAGCAGTCTGTAAAAATTGTGGGCACCCGGTTGTCAGAGAGGGTAAATGGTGGGCTCATTACAACAAGGCAAGAAATATGGTTCTCAACAGATGTATGATAGGACACTGTACTTGCTTGAATCCCCAGGTTAATGAAATGAATCCTGAACAAAAAATTGAAGCTAAGAACGCTTCATGATTCTTGGGAAAATTGAATTATGTTATAGGTTGGACGGGATTTAATATTTTATATCTTGATGATCTTTCTTTCAGATCCAGAGACCTGGACCCATCATACCCATCATTCCCATGCCCATCATACCCATCATGCCCATCCCCATCATTCCCATGCCCATCATGTTTCCCTGATAGGCCTGCTGCTGATGTGCCTGAATATGTTTGTCCAGGTCTTGCTGCGTCTTGAATAACATCCCATCATATGGGCAGATCTTTAAGGTTGGATCGATTGTCTTTACAATCTGTTCCCAGAGGCGTTTCTCAAATTCATGGCCAGAATGGATTTCAGCTCCTGCTGCTATTCCAAGGGTTGCCACACCCTCGATAATTGGTACCGCTATGTCCCTGCCCCAAATTCCAGCGTGAAGCTGAACTTCAAATTTACCCTTCTGCCCTGCTATGATTACGTCCACGTCTCTTACTTTTCCAAGCACAATGCGCTCTCTGCTGGATTTCTTAGCATGTATCTCGTAGAGCTGATCATTCTCTTCGTCGGAAGTTATGGTAAAATTCTCTTTGGCAAGTAGTTCCTTTACCTTTTCCCTTACCTGGGAGGGATCAATATCCTTTTCAACAAAACCGTGTTTTATCACGATACAATAACTTAATCTGAGTTATATAATTTTATATTTTGATTTTCATAGGACTGTATATATTCATAGGATATTCAGATTCCTGATTTTTTAAGTCATAATGAAGAGGGTTGGAGAGATTAATAAACCTATTGAATATCCGGTCCAAATTGCGTGAAATCAAGTTTCTTCTACCTTATGTTGTTTTCACCTCCCTTTCATATTTCTTTGCAAAAGACGGCCTGGCCTTCGCATCACCTCTTGTTTTCATGGCATTGCGTTATGCAATAGCAGGCCTGATTCTTCTCGCAATATCAAAAAGAATAATAATTTCCAGAGATGTTATTATTTTGACCATTTTTACAGTTCTAAGCACCTCCTTCTGGATATTCGGGCTTTCCTATGTTTCGCCCTCCCAATCAGCGGTACTGAGTTACACAATGCCTTTATTTTCTTTGCCCATTGCATTCCTGCTTGTTAGAGAAATGCCGACAAGGGCAGAAATAGCAGGAATAATAGTGGGATTTGGCGGTGTTGCGATTTACGGCATCCCTCTGCTTCATGGGTTTACAGAAATTGGTCTGTTTCTCACAATTGTTAACGCAATTTTCTGGGCCACCTTTACCGTCCTTTACAGAAAACTTAAGGACGAAGAACCGTACAGTGTAAACGCAACCCAGTTTCTTCTTGGTTCTGTCATTCTATTTGCAGCCTCAGCATTTGGCTTTAAACTGGAATTCACTCTTTCATTTGTAGAAGACCTGGTATGGATGGCAACTGTAGGTGGAGCATTGCAGTTTCTATTGTGGAACCTTATGATAAGGATCAGTAAGGTGAACAGAATCACAGTTCTTGCGTTCGCAGTTCCAATGTTTGCTGTGGTACTGCAAGCTGTGATTATAAGGCAATTCCCATCAATATTTTCAATTTTGGGGATAACCATAATGTTTGCTGGGATCTCCATCTCCAGGCTAAGGGGCGGTATAGCTATTGTTACACCAGAGATCTGATTTCAAAAAAAAGAAATTGACCGAACGTATATGAGATAATGGTAGATGATTCCAGCCTCATTAATGACCACAGAGAAGTGGACAACAATCTTGGAAAACTCACAGAATTAATTTCCAAGGGTGAACTAGATCCTGAATTATTCAAGCAAATCTCGGATTCCCTTAAGAGGCACATATACATAGAGGAGGAAGAAATATTTCCTTCCTTATCACAGGATGATAGTGATCTAAGGCAGAGAATACAGGGACTTGAAATGGAGCATGCTTCAATCTGGATGCTTCTTGACCGTGTTGGCAAAGAGATTTCAGTAAGGGAAATTGAAAGATCGCCAAAATATATCGAGGAAATAATATCAATATTGAAAGTGCACAACATACAGGAGGAAGAGAAAGTATACCCAATGATAGGTACAAATGGGAAATTCTCAAAAGCGCAGATACATGATTACAAAATCCCAGAAGGATGGATATGCCACAGATTGAGAAGAAAATCATAGGCCCCTATGCAAACCAAAGGAGTGATATTTAAAAAAATAAAAATTCAAGTAATTGGTAAAGGCTTTCATCTTTTCAACGTTGAAATATTCAAGGCAGATTGGCAATCCTTTATTTAAAACAGCCCAGTTAGGCCTGAATAACATCGAGGACAGGTTATTCTAAGTTTCAGCGTGGATCGATTCTTACAGGTCATTGAACCAAATGATACGTCAGATTTGCCGGCTCTCTATGGAACAGAAAATAAAAGAGATCTGCCAGGATTCTTCTTACTATAAACAAATTAAACACAGGGCCCTATAATGGAAAATTGTTAATGTATGGTTGACATTTAAAAATATGCCTCAACAGTTGTTATTTGACCTGAAAAAAGCAAGATCATCCCTCAAATGGCTCAAGCAGAACATAGAGGAAGTTCGGAAACTTGGAATTAAAGAAGGTGAAGCAATGGCAAAAAAAGACCTTGATTCCGCTGATGAGATTTCAAAACAGATTGATCAGATACTTTCTAAAATTTACAGGAAGGGAATTGAAATAAGAGACAATAATCTCAGTCTGATAGATTTCCCAGCATTAATAAACGGCCTTCCAGCCTATCTATGCTGGAAATATGGGGAGGAAGATGTGCAATACTGGCATTATCTTGAAGATGGATTTGCAGGAAGGCGCCCAATTACTGGTAAAGAGGAAATTATGAGCCCCCTCTGATTATCTTGAATACGCTTCAAGTCCAAAAATGTTGAATGGCACAGGCAGGCTGTTTTAAGAACGCTCAGGTCTTCCCTTATTGTAAATTTCAATTCAATACGGCCCAATCACAAGGCAAAAATTTTGATTGTGAATCTAAATAAGTGCTGGCTGAAAAGTTTGGACCGAATATCTTTCAATTATGGCTTAAAAGAAATTTTTTTAATCCCCCTGCTTGGATGTGGTAACCTTTGAGGTATCTGGTTCATTTCTGTCCAATGCTTCATTTTTAGTTCCTTTTTTGATCGGCTCTCTGAACAATGAAAGAACTGCACCTGTAACTGTAATTGAAAACGCAGAATAGAACACTATACGAAGGGATGACATAAAGGCGGGAGCAAAAACGCCGGGGAACCATGTCCTTGCTGTAATTGTTGATATTACGCTGGAAGGGATTCCTGAAGAAACTGAGGAAGGAAGAAGGGATACTATTTCCTTCATTGGGCTTATTCCGAGTAATGCGCTGAATATTGCATCCGTCGGCGGAATCTGTGTTGATATTGTCTTCGAAAGTGATGAGCCAAGTCCGGCAGTTGTAAGGCCGGAGGAAATTGTTCCAGGAAGTATTGATGTCAAACCAAGTATCAGTATTGTGAAAAATATGCCCATGCTTGCTGTAGTCCCAACGTTTCTCATGGTAGTGAGCATTCCGGAGGCAGATCCTCTGCTTTCAGATGGCACAGAAGACATTACAGCCGAAGTATTTGGGGCCATAAAGAGCCCCATACCGGAGCCGAATATGAAAAGGAGGACTGCCATTTCGATATATGCGAAGTCATATGAGAGTGTAACGAGCATAATTAGGGCGAATGCTGCAACAAACAATCCAAGAGTAGCAACTCCTCTGGACCCATGCTTGTCTGAGAGTTTACCTCCTAGAGGTCCGAAAATACCCATTGCCACTGTCATTGGAAGCATGAATATTCCTGCCCAGAATGGAACACTGCTGAAGGAATATCCGTGCAACGGGAGCCATATGCCCTGGAATAGCAGTATTATCATGAACATAAGTCCCATCATCCCCATTCCCGCAACCATTCCGGATAGTGTACCAGCTGAAAAAGCGCGTATTTTGAAGAGTTCAAGCCTGAACATTGGTTGTTTTACTTTTCTCTCGACGAATGGGAATGCAACCAGAAGTATTGCTCCAACTATAAGAGCAATTATCACAAACGGGCTCCCCCAGCCCATAGCACTTGTCTTGTATGGTACGAGACCATATGTGATTCCGATAAGGAGTATAATCAGGCCAGCTCCGAATGTTATATTGCCAGGAATGTCGAGCCTCTGCTTTATTTTTGGAGATGTCTCCTTGAGTTTAAGGTAAGACCATACAGTGCCAAGCAGTCCAACCGGGACGCTCACCAGAAATACAAGCCTCCAATCAATAGCGGAAAGGATCCCCCCAACAACTATACCAATACTCATTCCTGCAGTACCGGCAATTGCGTTTATGCCGAGGGCCATACCTCTTTCCTGCTTTGGAAAATTGTCAGTAATAATGGCATAACTGTTTGCCATAAGAAAGGAACCACCAACTGCTTGAACAATTCTGAAGATTATCAGTTCAAGAGCTCCTGTATCACCCTTTCCAGGGGTAAGAAATAAAAGCACAGATCCTGCAGTGAATATTGCAAACCCCAGGTTAAAGAGCCTCACTCTGCCAAAAATATCTGAAAGCCTCCCTATTGTAACGAGTAAAACTGCAGTCACTATCATGTAACCCATTAGGATCCACAACAGATATGCGAATGCTCCTGAGGAAAGGGGATTAAGATCTATTCCTCTGAATATTGGCGGTAAAGCGATAATGAGAATGCTGGAGTTGATGGTTGCCATAAGAACTCCGATAGTGGTATTGGAAAGTGCGATCCATTTCTCCTGAACCATAACTTCCACATTGCTCGATTATATAAATTATTAATCAATAACAAAGTGTGTAAAATATTCAGTATATACATACTGGATTAAACGAATGCTATTTCTCATCAACAGAAAAATTATTTACAATGACATTTAAAATCTATATTGAATAATTCCTGTATTCCAACCATATATGTCCACATGGTTTCATGATTCTTATCTATTGATCTGTTTCTTTGTTTTTTAACAGAACTTTTACTAAATTCATAAAATTATAGGAAACAAAAATGTCAATGTTCCTCGTCCAGTTTTGAATGCTTTTATTACTCTATCAGTGAATGCATGATTCCCCATTTGGGAAATTGTCAGTTCAGGTTAAAGGCGACGGATTTAAGGTC
>DAHWLW010000133.1:0-5011 GCA_027343465.1 Thermoplasmatales archaeon
CCTCTCCAAATCAAAAGGTGTCAGAATTTATTCATCAACTAATTATTTTTTAGCCTCCTGCAAGAATACTTCGCCCGGAAAAGAATTCTTTATTGATGCACTTAAGGATGAAGGTATAGATGTCACAGTTACCGACGATACCATAACAATCGGTTCCATGGGCAATAGTATGACTATCACCCACCTGAATTCCGTTACTTTTAAGATTTTTGAGAACTCAAATCATAACACGATGATGGCCCTGCTGAGACATGAACTTACGCCGGATGTATGGGCCGATTTCAAGTTTTCCTTCGATTATCTTCAGGATCAGGTTGCGGAGACTCAAACGGATCTTCTCGAATCTTACTCTCAGGGTAGAATAAATGATAGAGAAGTGATTAAGCTAACGAGCGAATTTCGAGAAAAGGAAGCGATCAAGAAAGGTGCTTTTATGGTGGGCACTGAAGTTTATCCTGGACCAGAAGAATTTGTGAATGCGCACGATTTCATTTATGTTGATAAAGATGTTATCACTCGCTGCCTTAAGGAATATGGAAAAGGAATAAGGATGGATACCTTTTCCGAGCGTAAAGTCCTTGACGTGCTTTGGCCGGGCTTTAAAATGGAGATTCTGAAATCCATATTTCCTTCAGAGCCGGATTCTTTTCTGAACTCTGCAAAAGGATCTCCAACAGAACAGATTATAGCACTTAAGGGTAGACTAAAGATCGACGAACTCAAAATCTCTGCAGAAGGTACAACTAGGGACTCAGCATTTCTTGTCGATATCCTGAAAAATTATTTCAGTTACGGCAAAGACAGGACAATCCGAAATTTTGAAAAATCATTAGGGGAGTCTGTTACCAGAAAAGCGATTTTCCTGGCATTCCTTGACAGTGTCGGTGAAAGAAAGAACAGGGAATGGCAGTTCACTGAAACCGAAACAGATCTTGCACAGAAAATTTCTCCACACATAAAGAATATTTTAAAGGCTGGCCCTGATCATGCTACCGAAGAGATAGAAAAAATTAAGGCTTACGTTAGATAAACATGGCAAGGCATTTTGTTTCAAAGAAGGAGCAGAAAGTAGTCAGGGATCAACTTCTCTCTATGGGAATAGATCTTGGCGATCGCAATGTTGAGCTCGATCAGCGTAAAGATTCCAGATGCTATTTTGTAGGAGGAAAACCATATATCTACGTATCAGACAGATATATCCCAACAATATTCTTGCTCAATGACATTAAACCTAAAGGCCATGTTGTCGTAGTTGATGACGGTGCTGTCTCGCACGTGATCAATGGTGCCAACGTGTTCTGTAAAGGCATAACACAGTTTTCAGACAACATAAAGAAAGGTGATACAGTTTTTGTTACTGATCTCCGCGGAAATTTCATCGCAGTTGGAGTGGCCGCTGTGTCAACTGAAGACTTCTCCAAGTCAAATCTCGGTGAAGCAGTTCTGACCATTCACTATCCTGGAGATAAGATCATTAAAGAGTTTTATGCTATTTGAATTACGATGCCATGCTGGTGATTTGTTAAGACAAGATTTATTTCAAGAGATAGACATATGAATTGTGCACCCACATAGTCAATCAGGGGGAGTTTTCTAAATTAATATGCATTAGCCATAAACAAAAGCGGGGGAGAATCAGGGAAACGCATTTTCCGGAAAAAATGGTATGCCGTGAGCCGGGATTGAACCAGCGACCTCCAGATCTTCAGTCTGGCGCTCTCCCAACTGAGCTATCACGGCCTTCATTTAGGATATGTTAGCGTTATTTAACGTTTCCATTGATCTCTTGTATATTATTTTAACCAGATATGAACTCTTGTATATTATTTTAACCAGATATGAACTCTCATGTCTGGCCAGGGATACGCGTTCTTGATCTTGAGGATAAATCCTCGTGGCGCAGCATGCGTCTCCCTTCTTTCATTCCGTACCCGGATGGGATGTTGCAGTATATCTGCGGATAAAAGACAAGTCTGTGGTGAATGAAGGAGATTGGGAGAGGAACTGGCTGGTGACAGCATGAACGTATATATCGGAATAGATATGGCCAAGGATAAATTTGATTATTGCGCAATGGACGATACCCTCAATATTTTATGCAGGGGAAGCAATAAGGAGAATAAGAATGAAAGATTCAGAGAACTGTCAGATCTGATCAGGACACTGAAATCTACCAGTACCATGATGAAGATTGGAATGGAAAGCACAGGAATATATCATATTCCACTGTACAACCACCTGAGAGCTTACGGATTCTCAGTACGTATTTTAAACGGTCTTGAGGTGAGAGGCATGAAGAAATCAAGGGTAAGGAAGACAACAAACGATACAATAGATGCGGAATCAATAGCCAGGTATCTCATGATAAGGGAAGAGAAGGAAACGTTTGTTGTTCCTGAGAATCTCAGGAATCTCAGGGAGATGATAACAGCGTACAGCATTGTTACGGATAAGATAAGAACATCAAAGAACAACCTCATAAGAGCATTAGACATGATATTTCCTGGACTGTCAAACGCAATTGATATCGATGAAGATACCGTTGAAATGTTAAGCAAATATGTAACATCTGAAGATTTCATTTCAGCTGACCGTGATGACATAGAGAAATACGTGTCGAAGAGAAGATATGACAAAATCATGAAAATCGCATCAGATTCGCCTGCAAATCTCTCTCTGGAAAGATCACTGAGGATGGAGATATCCTCCCTTATCAGGATACTGAAAGTACTCATGGATGAAAAAGAGAGTTTTGAGAAGGCAATGAAATCTGATCCGGTGGTTGAAAATCATGTCATAATGAGCATTCCGGGAATAGGTCCAATTACAGGGTCTGTAATTCTTGGAAAGATATGCGACATCAACCGTTTTGAGAATGCAGAGAAGCTTGTTGCATTCGCAGGTATTGATCCCGTAATAAAGGAGAGGGGAAAACAGAGATCCAAGAAGTCAATATCAAAGAGAGGAGATTCTGCACTTAGATCTGCAATATATCAAAGCACACTTGCAGCAGTCAGGGGAAATCCGGTCATATCAGAATTCTACCATCGCAAGGTAGATGGTGGAATGCCAAAGAGAAAGGCACTTGTTGCAGCATCAAGGAAACAGTGCCACATCATATGGTCAGTATGGCATAACAATAAACCATTTGAGATACCTGAAAAATTCAGGAAACAAGAATAAACTAAGGAAAGGTAATACACACAACACATATGGATGAGCGGTAGCTATAGATCTGTTACATTAAATTTAGGTAAGGAAACTTATTATAGGATGCTGCCCCCCTTAATTTTGGACAGATATTCCGTCTCCCAATGAGACATTTTCCATCAACCTCCTTTTCTTCTCAATCCTGTTCTTCAATATTCTCTCCTCCTTTCTTTTCCTGTCTTCCAGGAATCTATCCCTGAAGCCATATTCCTCACGCAGTCTTCTTTCAAACTCATCCGGTGGAAGATAATCAATGGATGAATGCGGCCTTACAGTGTTGTAGTCAATGAACGCATGTTCCATCAGATTCTCTGCATCCTCAAATGTTTCCAGATCGTTGACCCATATGTAATCCGTCTTAAGCGAGTTGTGGAACGATTCAATATCTCCATTGTCTTCAGGCGTATGTTTCTGGATATATTCAGATCTTATTCCAAGAATTTTCACTGTGTTCTTGAATGTCTCTGATACATACTGTGGACCGTTGTCTGTTCTAAGAATGAGATCATGATGATTTCCATCAGGGAACCTGATGGCATAAGCCTTCTCAACTGCCTTGATGCAGTCTTTTGCTGTGCATGTTTTTGAAAACACATAGGATATCCACTTTTTGCTGTAACACCTATAAGAGATTAACGGATCATGTCTGTGGGCCAGGACATTCACCATACCCTTCCGGAAGTCTTTCCCTGTATGGTTTCCTGTTCTTTGCCATTGAGTATATGTGGTAAAGAAGTCTCTTTGCCACTGTTATGTATGCCTGTGTAACCCTTTTCTGTTTATCCATTTCCCTGTCATATACATCCTTGAACTCCCTTGTGTTGTGCAAAACAAGTGTTACTGCATATCTGCTTACTGCAGTTGCAAGATAGTGGTTTGAAACACTGGAATGCCTTGATATGTACGAATCAGCGGATCCATAGTCGGATGGTGTGACACCGCCATATGACTGCAGTTTCATTGCTGATTCGAACTGATCTATGTTTCCGATTTCTGCCATTATGGTTGCAGCCTGGACAGTATCTATACCGGGAATGTCATCCAGACGTTTCACATCCTCATCGTCTGCAACTCTCTTCCTGATATGGCTTTCAACTGTGTTTATATCCCGTTTTATTCCCCTGATTCTATCAATTTCCATCTTAATCTTCAGTGCAAATATCCCATCCTTATCAGGGATTCCTACAGTTTCAGCTGAAATCCTCATTAACTCTGAAACAAATTCATTGCCGAAATGCCCCTTGCTCTCCTTTTTGACAAGATCATGTATCTTTTCATTTCCAGCATTTACAATTAGTGATGGCACGGGGAAAGTTTCAAGCAGTTTCATGGAAGTACTGCTGTCTATATTATTTAGAAAGTGCAGATATTCTGGAAATACACATGCAAGATCACTCCTGAGGTAGTTTATCTGCCTCTTCATCTCTTTTAACAGCCTTTCCCTCATCCGTGTAAGTTCTGAAATTCCGGATCTCTCATGTCCTTTACCCATATCGGCCTTGAACCATGGGGTTGATGCAAGTGAGTGCGCATCAACTGAGTCTGTCTTGCCTTTCCCAAAACCAGACACGTTTCTTATGGACTTGCTTATTATAGGATTGACAAGTATAACATTAAAACCGAGTGTTGAAAGGAAATATTTCAAAGGTACATGGTAGTTACCTGTTGGATTCATGTATATGCCGACGATCTCCTGTTTCTGGCTCTCTACCAGTGTTTCAATCTTTTCACGGATCATTTCAAACCCTTTCCTTTCATTTCCGATCTTCCCTCTCCAGAGAACCCTCCTGTTATTATCCTG
>DAHWLW010000142.1:0-5951 GCA_027343465.1 Thermoplasmatales archaeon
TCAGATTATTTAAATTTGAGCTTATCCTTTTTGCTTCAGAAGTCTTTCTTAACAGGTCAACAGATTTAGACAGAAGCACTTTCCATATGGCTCCAGTCTGAATTTTTAATAACATCATTTATATATAGATTTGATTTTCAGACTCTGTTGCCATCAATCAAGATCAGGGAGGATCTGGAAAGTCTTTACAAACTCAAAACTCTGATGATCATTGCTTTCATCATAACATTTCTTCTTGAGAACAGATATATAAAATTCCTTGAGAACCCTGCGCTTACAAACAGATTTGTTTCGTTCTTCCAGGATTCAAACCTGCTGACACTTTATGGAACCCTTATTGGGCTTCTTCTGACGGCATATTCCATGATAGTAGCTATTATGCCTTTGTTTTCGACAGAAAGTCTCCAAAAGCCTATATTTAACCAGATCAACAGACTTTTTGTCTTCACAATTCTTGATGGCACTCTTCTCCTTATTCTCTATTTTACAAACGGCCTGATACCATATTCCAACACAGGTTTGTTTCTCGATTCTGAAATATTCTTCTTCCTGTGTCTTCTGATAGGCCTTATATTCTGTGTCCTTACACTCTCTGACCTGTTCAGAATAGTGCGGAAAAGAGGGGCAAGGAGATAGGTTATTTCACGTATTCAGGTATCCTTATCTCACCTGGTTCCCAGTCCTGCAATTTTCCTGAATTGTATTCCTGATATGCGGACAGATCCAGAATTCCATGGCCGCAATTGTTGAAAATTATGACCTTCTTCTCACCTGTCTTTTTGCACCTGAGAGCCTCATCCATTGCATATCTGAGCCCATGGGCAGACTCTGGAGCAGGGAATATGCCCTCAGTTCTTGCAAAAATTTCAGCTGCCTCAAATATTTTGTTCTGCGTGTACGAGACGGACCGCACAAAACCTTTGTTTATGAGCATAGACAGGCTTGGAGCCTTTCCATGGTATCTTAAGCCTCCTGCGTGAATTGGCGGATTTGCGAAATTATGGCCAACAGTATACATCTTTACAAGGGGTGTAAGTTCGGAAGTATCTGCGAAGTCGTATGTGAACTGGCCCCTTGTTGTCGAGGGAACTGCTGCAGATTCAACAGCGACAAACTCTGTGTTTCCTTTTTTCCTCAGGCTTCTGGAAAGGATAGGATATATGAAACCTGAATAGTTCGAGCCTCCTCCAATTGCACCTGTCATGACATCAGGCTCTATATCCAGCATATCTAGCTGCTTTTCAAGTTCCAGCCCAATGATTGTTTGATGTGCCAGAGCATAATTGAATGACGAAGCAAGAAGGTATCTTGAATTGTCATTTGAAAGAACATCCTCAACTGCTTCGCTTATTGCTATTCCAAGGGAGCCAGGGTGCTCTGGATCACCTTCCAGAAACTTTTTCCCGATCTGTGTGTTTTTACTAGGGGACTCAAGAACCTCTGAGCCATACGTTTCCATCATAATTTTCCTGCCGGGTTTCTGCCTTGAACTTACCCTCACCATGTATATCCTGGATTTCATCCCGAACAGTGAGCATGACATTGCAAGTGCTGAACCCCACTGTCCTGCACCAGTTTCTGATACAGCCATTTCAATTCCCTGCTTCATGGCATAATAGGTCTGTGGAAGAGCTGTGTTTGGCTTCATGCTTCCAACAGGAGAGACATGTTCACCCTTGAAGAATATCATGGCAGGTGTTTTCAGATATTCCTCAAACCTCTTTGCCCTTATCAATGGGGTTGGCCGGGGCAGCCTCCTGTAGGCATCAAGCACCTCCTCAGGAATGTCAAAATATCTGTCTTCAGAGAACTGCTGTTTTACAATTTCTTTCGGGAACAGCCTTTCCATATCATTTTTCTTCACTGGTTCCATTGTCTTTGGATCCAGCATTGGAGCCAGTTTTTCAGGTAGATCAGGAACAATATTGTACCATCTTCTGGGGATGTCCTCCGGGTCAAGATTTGCACCATAATTCAAGTCAGAATATCCCTTTGCTGTCATTTAATCAACATCAGTGTAATAAGATTATCATTAATGTACTTTTCTAAAATAAGTGAATTTAAAATTTATGGAAAATCATGGTTCCAATCCGAACTCCCTGATCTTCTGTTCTTTTTCAAGTTTCAGTGTTTCGCTGTCTACCAGAGACCTGTCTACTCTGTACTCCTTCTGTGGGGCCCACACAAGGAATATTGCAATGAAGATAACTGCAATGATGATCCAGCCCTGACTGATAGAGAATAACCCAAGTATAAGTGGGAAAATAAATGCGCCACCTCCCGTTCCAAATCCTTCGAAATAAGAGGATGCAGCACCGACTAGCTGCACTCCATATCTGTCCCCGAGCAATGCAAATACCGGGCCTGCTATAAGGAAAGGTATCCCCGTGCTTATTGTTATAGCGTAGATGTAAACTATTGAAATCGGATGGACAAATGTTGAAAGTGCCACGAGTGAGAATGATACAGCAGCACCACCGAGGCCTATCTTCATGAATATCACTCTCTTTCTGAGACGGTCACTGAGTGGGCCAAATATCAGGATCAGTACTCCCTGTACTATACCCCAGACTGTTCCAAGGATCTCTATCTGCCCGCCATTTAGACCCTGAAGCTTGGGGAGAACCTGTTGAAGATAGAAGCCCGATATTATATTGGCTCCTCCAATAACCACAAATCCAGAAAGTATGGCAAGAGCCATCCACCTGTATCTGAAGAGAGATTTGGCGACCTCGCCGAATTTCATGTTTCTGGCTGGAGGTACATCGCCCCAGTCTATCATCGGCAGGCCAACCATTGGCCCATAAGGCTTCGCCATGAAATATGTCAGAATTCCAGCTATTATCCCGAGAATTCCAACAATAAGGGCCCATGTTGCCCATCCGTGTGTGATTGAAATGTCGATACCTGCTAAAAGGTCTAGAGAAATTGCCCAGCTGTATACCGCTATAAAGACTCCAAGGTATCTCGATCTTTTTTCAATTGGAAACCATAACTGTACGGTCTTGACTATGCCGGACCAGGCTGCACCGTTGAAAACACCCTCAATTACCCGGAGTGCAATCATTTCAGGGAAACTTGTCACATACTGGAAGAGGAATGTAGTGATCCCGGCAATTATAAGTCCAATGGTCACAACTCTGTTAGGCCTGAACCGGTCATTTAGGTGGCCCCACATGAAATTTGTCAGTATAAAGGCTGCTCCGAATGATGATATCAGAAGGCCAACATCAAATGTTGTCAGCGCAAACTGTTTCTGGATAAAGCTGTCAACTGATGGAACCCAGTACCAGATGAGCGCATAAGTGAAAGAGGCGATAATGCTCCAGGAAACAATGATCTTCTGTTGCCGGCTGAGTATCCTTCTCTCTTTTTCCGTTAGCTCAGCATAGGCTTTTGTTGAATAATTGCGGGTAGTCGCTTTGCTGCTGTTGTATTCCATCAGACCTCCCCCTCTTCAGGAAATGACACACGTTTTGTATTTCTGGTAATTCCTCTTATGTCGAACCAACTAATCAGTTTCCATCTCCAAGCGTTTGTAATTGACATCACTGTCATTTTTTCACCAATGGTGAAATTAATCTAGCATATAAATTTAACTTCAGAAGTATATCCGAAAATAAGGCCTTCAGTTTTCAATAAGAATATTTAGGTAATGATGCGCAATAATCCTCAGAAGATAATGACTGATGTGACTCTTGAAACAACGGAAGGAAATATAAAAATTGAACTGTTTGAGAAGGAAATGCCCATAACAGCTGGAAATTTCAAAAAACTTGTAGAAAAGGGGTTCTACAATAATGTGATATTTCACAGGGTAATTCCAGATTTTATGATTCAGGGCGGCGATCCCACAGGTACAGGAATGGGTGGCCCAGGTTATACCATAAAGGATGAATTCACGAAAAACAACAGAAACGACCGTGGTACAATATCCATGGCTAACGCCGGCCCCAACACAGGCGGAAGCCAGTTCTTCATCAACGTCGTGAATAACAACTTCCTTGACAAAAAGCATCCGGTTTTCGGAAAGGTAAAGGAAGGGATGGATGTTGCAGACAGGATCAGTAAAGCCAAAAGGGACAGAAATGACAGGCCTGTAAAAGAGGTAAAAATCCTCAAGGCCTATGTCTCTTAACTACATTTTACATTTCTCTCTTAATTTTCCTCTCCCTTGAACTCAAATGGGCATCGGAGACAATTGTTATAATGGCTCTCCCTGTGAGCTGAATACTCCCAATAATAAACAGAACTACTCCATCCAGTTCATTCATGCGTGGAAGAAATTCGATGCTACCAACAAGAAACTCAAGACCCAAGGTAAAATCATTGCCAATTCCAAGCCAGTGGTAGAATGATTTCAGTTTGGCATTTTTTTTCTGCGACGACTTCTTGGATATCAGAGAATTTGCAATACTCTTTTCAAGAAGAACTTCGCTCCTTCTTGCCAGAATCTTTATGAATAGCCCGGAATTCATTAATTCTTCCAGACCTTCTACATCTTCATCGTTCCAGTGTTTCTGTACCTCCTGAAGAATAGAAAATGAATCTGTCCCATAAAATCCATCATCCAGAATCTCCAGCAGATCCACAAACCATCTTTTTCCAAGATATTTTTTCATCTCACCTGAATCTAGCCCAATTCGGCTCACCATATTCCTGCTGAATTCATTGAACTCTTCGCTTTCCAGAAATGGGTCCGAAGAGCATAGTGCGATAAGGGGCGAATCCTGTATAATCTTGCCTATTCTAGTGTTCCTGAGAACCAATATTCCAATTATTGCTTTTGAGAATCCATAATTCAGGCTCAGAGAGAGCGTAATCTCCTGGGCAATATTATCTGAATGAAGAATTTCTATAATCCTTGAAAAAAGCTTTCTCCTTTCAGATTCTGCTGGAAGAACAGAGAAAATTCCATAAACCTGAAATCTGTCGCTATCGTCATTACTGACCTTTATTCCGTAACTTTTGACAATGGATACCACATCATCTTTCTTGAGGCCCGTTGCTTCTTCTATGAACTTATAAACCTGGGACCATCTGAATCCAATGATTGCCTGGCTGTTTACCAGGAGTCTCAATATGTAGAGAACATTGTTTTTCTCGTCAATGTTATAGCTTTGGCCATCAGATACCATCTTGAATCATCACTGAATGGGTACCGGTTGATATTTTATTACCCTTTTCCCGGAATTGTAGATATCAGATCCGATAATGGAATTAAAGGGTTTACGGTTCACATAATAATTACTGAAAATTAAATAAAATGCAGAGTGACAAAATGAAAACTTCAAAGATTTATGGCCTAGGAATTATACATCAAGTGAGGTACAGTTTATCTTAAGTGATCTGGTAGAACCTGTAAATTTTAAGTTTTGAATACAAAAATCGGTTCAGAATATATCAAATGCATTCTCGAAGTTTTTTCACGAAAACTGAAATGAAGCAGATTGAAATGGCAACTCAAAATCAGGGCCATTATGTTAAGGCGTTAACTTCATTGCTGCATGTGACGCAATATTGTGAACAGTTATGATGAATTGGGATAACAGAGAAATGTTCCTGCAAACAACTTTAAGAAGATAGTGGATAAACTTATAAGTTAACGGTGATGAAATAAAATGTCTCTATATAAACCAGAGGAGGGTTTCAGGAAAATAAAAGGGCTGAAAATATACTACAAACTTTTCAAGGCAATAGATGAAAAGGCTGTCCTGATGACAATGCACGGTGGCCCGGGCATGTCCCATGATTATCTTTTACCTCTATCCGATCTGGCCGAAAGTGGAATCTCAGTCCTTTTCTACGATCAGTTTGGATGCGGGCGTTCAGAAGAACCTGCAGACCAAAGCAAATTCACCATAGACTACGGAGTGGAGGAGGCACATGATCTTGCAATGGATCTTATTGGTATGAGAAAATTCTTCCTTATGGGGTCGTCCTATGGAGGA
>DAHWLW010000040.1:0-5888 GCA_027343465.1 Thermoplasmatales archaeon
TCCACCTAATTCTATCTCATTCGTGAAGGTTTTAAGAGTGCCAGTCCTGGCCAGATTCTGATAAAATGTCATGATTTCCGATACCTTTGCTGCTCCTGTACCGGACTGATCCCTCTGTAAGGATCTGCCTGGGATGCCTTTGAGGGTGATGAGGTTTCTTATGTGATTTTGCCACTTCAGGGCATCAGCTTCATTTATCACAGATGCGGTCGCCTCAAGATCTATAGCCTTCAGGTGACCGGATTCCTGAAAGAAATCAAATTCCAGCATGTCGTCTGAGCCACCAATTATGAGCGGGGTTTCCACTGCAATCCTGATTTTCATGATCCGATCCTCAAAAAAGAACCTGTGAAGTTCAGCAGCCTCTTTCTTTCCCTGCCCGGTACTATCCATCTCCCCTTGAGTTTCTTCTTCAGGTAAAGGACTGACCCGGTTTCAAAGTATTTATAGACCCCAAGAGGCCTTCCATCCCGGTCGTTGCCGGAGAATATGGATAACGTGTAGGACGATTTTTCAAAATCAATTGAATCCATGTCGCTGTGATCCGGTATGAATGGAGAAAGAACCAGATAGAGCCCCGGCTCGGTGAACTCCATTGAAAAACTGAACCTTGCCCCGCGGACCTTGAACTTCCCAAGTCCCGTACTTCTCCTGGAGGAGATGCCGGAATCCTGCAGCGCAGCCAGCGCCACAAGCATGTCGTTCTCCTGTGAACCCACATGAATCCAGAGTTTAGCGTCTGTGCCGTATCTTGCGATTTCCTTGGTATATATCTTGGATTCCTGAGTAACCGGATTGATTGCCACCCCGGGGAGCTCTTCCACATTTAGAGTTTGATCCATGGTTCCCCCGGCAGCAAGAACGTCTCCCATGAAGACGGATGTGTACCCGGATTCTGCATACATCAGGGCCATTGCGCGTGCAGTATCCAGGGAGACATACTGCGGCCTCCGCTTCCTTGACTTCATGGCCTTAATCCTATCGGCAACACCCGACCCATGCCTGAATGGGAGATCAGGAAAAACTGGAATCGGAAAGTACGGCATACCGGAATGAAGAGGAAACGCATCTGTAACATGCATTCTGAAATCCTGGGACAATGTTCCGGATCTGTCGGGATACATTTCCATATAGGTGCTGATAACGGCACCGGATATCTTTATGGCATCAAGGTTGGTAAATCCGCCCAGATCTGACATGACCAGAAACTGATCCATATTCTCATGTCTCCGTGGAGATCTCCCGGGCCATTTTCTCGTAATCTTCCATTAACCTGGTTCTGCTGGAAACCACATTGATCCTGACCTTGCCATAGCCCCGGCTACCCTGGCCCCCAATATAGGAATCCTCAATGAGCCTGAAGGCCTCATTCACATATTTAAGATATACTTCCTCTTTGTCTCCATCCATGATCTGGAGTATCATTTCAGATCTGAATTTCATGCCTGGAACGACCCTGTCAATAAAGCGGGGGTTGGCTTCGCCTGTCACGGGATTTATTGTGTTCTCGCCCTTTACCTCTGTGAACCCGTCCATGCCCTGGGCCCGGCTTATGCTTTCATCATCTGGTAGCGCGTCCCGTACAATGAGCCTGGTCCTTCTGATGTCAGATGCGCTGTTGGCACCGGATTCATTGGAATTTATGCCTCTTCCGAATAGATCTAGGAGCTCAGGCCGTTCCTGAGAAAATTCAACGCTGCCGCTCACCCTTTTTCCATAGACTGATAGCAGTAAGTTCCTCATTCTTCCCTTTATACTGCTTCCTGGAATGTATGGAACATCCATCTCTGTTCCCTTGAAATTCACCCTTGTCTTTATAACGGGATTGTCGGAACCCCCTATTCGGAGACCGCCACCGAGACCGCCAATGTGAAGACCAGTTACCAGATCAAACTCCACTTCCATGATTATATTCTTTTTCCACATCCTTATCACCCCTTGGAATACGCCACCAGCGCCTCATAGACATCTCTGAACCTGCTGAGCGCTTCCTTGAACTCCTTTCCTGTTTTGCCTGAAACGGCCTGTGCCGATTTTCCTATGAAATCAGATAAATTCCCGTCAAGCAGTCTCCGGCTTGGCGAAGCCGAATAGGCTGCAAGCGGGATCATCCTTATGAGCCTGAGTTTTGCTATCTTCTCTCCCTTACCTCCCTTCTCCTCCGATCTGAGGGAATCATCTATGGAAACAAGATAGTCATAAAACCTTCTCAGCTGATGGGACTTTGTTTTGTTTCCGGATGCGGAATTTGCCATTGCATGAACGACTCCGCTGAGTCCGAATATGGACAGCGGGTCCCCCTGGTCGTTTTCTATGTAGCTGACTATTTTTTGCAATTCCGCGCCCGCATTCTGGTAACCTCTTTCTCCATGGTCTCCCCTATTCTGTCTGTTTTGATACATATTCATACCTCCTTAACTTTATTATCAAGCTGTACGCTACGAACCTGATATATCTGAACACCCTACTGTTTGAAATTTCCGACACAAGCCTATCTCTTTCCGCATCACTGATTCTCCTGGCATTTCTGTTGATATAGTATGTGAGATAGGAATCAGGGATCCTAATCCTCCTTCCCCGGACGTCCGAATCAATATACGGGTTCTCGGAGTCCAGGTCCAGAAGAACCGATGGAAAACTCCTCCCTAGAACTGAAACGGATTGGTCTTTTGAAATTATAAGCTGTTCGATCCTGTTTGAGACATTTTCAAGGTCGCCCATGGCGCTCCATGGTATCGTAAGCCCGAAGACATGGAGAGAGTTTTTTCCTGGATTTGATTTTGCCCTTTCAAGAGCATCTTCGGCAAGATCAATGCCTTTCCTGACAGGATAATTGGAATCAACAACCTCAAGTCCCGTGGACAGAGTGATCTGGTCATTCCTTACCCAGTTGCCGAAAGCCTTCCTCAAGGAATAGGTGAACTCCATCATATCTGTTGCAGGCCCCATTGCGGAAATGTCATCGCCGCCCGCGTATATCAGGTACACACCATATTCGGCCGCTATACTGTTTGCGATGACCGAAAAAAATGCCGACATAAGGCCAGATATGGATGCATACCTGCTCATTGTAAGGGGCCGTATCCCCTGGGTCATAAGCAGGCCCATGTTGTCCACATCAATCTTGGCAATCCCGAGATAAAGGCACCTTTTGATATTCTCTCTGTTCCCGCAAAGGATTGTGTTTATGGATTCAACCGATCCATCTGGCATTCTCGGGGAATAATTTCCCTGAAGAATTGTTCTCTCTGATCTGTAAGAATGCTTTTTGTCGAATCTGTTTATGCTTATGACCTCCAAGGCATTGGGGTCTTCCTGAAGAGAGTAGGATGTGGCATAACTCCCGTAATGGAAACTTATATCACCCTCATTACCTGCATATCTTGACAGTGTTTCCCTTTTGACCAGCTGATCGCCAAGGATCTCTTCGGAGAGGCAGCCACTGCATCTATCCTGCTGCTTCACTTCGCCTCTTCCGCAGAATCTGCAAATCCTCTTAGGTTCGCTGTCCAGTCCGGATATCTCCTCCCAGTGATCCATCATGCTGTTGCTGAGAAGTTTTCTCTTTCTTGAGTTCAAGGCAGAAGCCAGTCCAGCTATGATATCGGAAAAAGGGTTATTCTTTCTGTCTCCCAGATCATCAAGCGAAACATTGTCCCATGCTATGAACATGCGGGGACCACGGTTGAGCCTCTCAAATCCCAGCTCAATCTCTGTCCTTACAGATTCAAGTCTCTTCAAATTCTCATCGTTGTACTCCATCATTATGAGGAAACCATCGGATTTTTCCCAGATAACGTTGAATCTGTAAAGTTTGAAAGTGTCCATTATGTATGATACAACGGAATCGGTCATAAGGCGTACCATAAAGCTTCTACCCCTCAGCCTCTTGGTGGCCTTATCGTCCACGCCTTCCGAAACCATATGGCTGAAGATATAGTCCTGAATGCCTGAGACATCCCCCATGACCAGAATGGCCTGGTTGTCATCCTTCCCCTGCTTGTTCCTCCTGTACCTGACAATTGCCATTGAAGCTGTAAGCCTCAGGTGATCATACAGGCTTATGTTGGGCTGGGAATAATAAAATGCAGATGGCACGAATGATGTATAGTTGAGCAGAATTGAGTCAAGGGTGGAAAGGAATGAGAACGGGTCTGAAAATTTCACTGCAGCCGATTCCTGGAGAAGATCAGAATACAGTTTCCTGTAGGACAGATCAGCAGGTGAGATGTTTCCTGACCTCGTGGAAAAGTGCGAAGATATGAGGCTCTCCATGGTGATAAGGGGGAACATGCTCTGTCCGTTAGGCTTTCCGCCATAATCCCGTTCAGGGTCCGTGTTCACATACTGGAATATATTGTGCATCCTGGGGTCGTCGCGAAATTCAGCCGGATCCCTGTCATCCCTATCATGCGAGGCACTGTTCCAGTCTGATAGCTGCAGAATCTTAAGGAGTTCCTTTTCACGGTCAGTGAGGCTGGCTTTTTGCGGATCCGTGTGGTGGAATCTAACGAGTTCCGATGAGAGTTTCCGCACGTCCTCCTGAATATTGTAGAGCTCCAGCATAAATTTATGCCCCAGGCTTGCATGATTTTCCGTAATTACATCTCTCTGCCTTATTTTTCCCACATCGTGCAGGATAGCTGCAAGGGCAAGGCTTAATTCTTCCCTGTCTTCACGCAGCCTTATCACCCTTCAAAGGATTCAGGAATCCGAAGCCGAGGCTTGACTTTTCTCCAAGTCCGGCATCCATCAGAAATCTGTAGAACTGTTCGTCTCTTCTCTGTCTCCTAAATCTCTCCAGCTTATACCAGGCAGACCCAATGATTATGAATTTATCTTTTCCCTTTGAAACCCTAACTGCAACCTCACGGTTAAACACTGCGCTGTCAAATAGCGGGTGAGGCAGTTCAAAATTGCTGTCACCGCTGTACTGCCTGTACCTTTTCACGGCGTTTTCTTTGATTCTCATCATAAAGAATGCCAGGCTGTCGCCCCTCCTCATGGAAAAGTACAGATTCTGCCTGTTGTCTTTGTAAAGAACCACCGGGCTTCCTGTAATGAAAGCATTTGGTGAGGAGCTAAATTCAACAGCGCTTATCTCTGCCAGTGAGAGAGTGGCATTACCCAGATAGACTTCTTTGGAACGTTCCATAGATTCACGGAGGGAATTTATAAATTCGGCTGAGGGGGATGACACTATGACTGACTTATGATCTCCCGGCTTCATGGGCCCGGAAGGAAAAAAATCGCTGAAAGTGAAGAAACGGAATTTAGTCCCATCATGGATATTCGTAATTCCAATTTCCTGAAGCCTTGAATATATAAGAGACTGGAAGTAGTGCTTGTCAAAGTTTTCGGAAGAAACGCCTGTGACTGAAGTAAATTTCAGAAGCAGTCTCGGCATTACTGCTTTATTCTTACAGCAGTAGATAAATATTTCCCTTTCCCTATCTTGAAGTGCCATACTAATACAACACAGAAAATCACCACAAAACCAGCAGAAGCACAAGGAGATCTTGGATATTACCGTTGACTCCTCAGACTTAAGGTGATCATCAGGGTTCAGTCATACCTGAAAGAAATGTGGCAGGAATAGGAGGATTGTCCAGGCTGAATATCTTCATTTCATCATAGGATACTTCACTATTGTCATTAGCTGCCGCTGATGGATGTATGCATGATGCCATGGCAGGCGGAAATATACTGGAATGGGCAAAAGAAAAAAATCATAAGGGCCTCCGGCAAAAAGTGCCATGTTTTAAAGTCCGCATAAAAAAGTTTTGGGGCGAATTTAGCAATACCTACGGGAGGGGAAATGCCTCAACAAAACCAAAAAGCTCCATTCAGGAACCATGGTGCTCAGAGAGGTCAGAAAGACACCGGGG
>DAHWLW010000032.1:0-5994 GCA_027343465.1 Thermoplasmatales archaeon
AAAAATCAATAGAATCGATAGGTAATGAAAAGAAACATATTAAACATTCTATCAATAGTGTTTCAGATTTTAATATAAAATGAGAACATGCTGTCTTGCAGGTGGTTCCTTTACTATTTTTGTCTTATACCTGAAAGAGGAGATATCAAAAAAGTATTGATAAGCAGGTATTAAGCGTGAGAGATTTGCCTGATTCATGAAGAGGGAATCAAGTAGTTTCACAGCAGTGTTTCCCCTGTTTTTCACTGCTTTTATTGATTTCATTGGTTTCGGCATAATCATACCTATAGCACCATATTATGCTCAAAGGCTGGGTGCGTCTCCTTTTGAATTCTCTATGCTTCTGGCAGCATATTCAGTTGCCCAGCTGATTATGTCTCCAATCCTTGGTTCTCTTTCCGATAGATATGGAAGAAAAAAGATCCTCATAATTGGCCTGGCAGGAGAAATTGCAGGATATATTGTCTTTGCAAGTGCCCCATCGCTTCTATTTCTTTTCCTGGGAAGATTGATAAGTGGTGGGACTTCTGCTAACCTGACAGTAATTTATTCAATGGTCTCTGACAGGACAGATCCAGAAAGCAGAACTAAAGCAATAGGAATAATCGGGGCTGCAATTGGAATGGGTTTCGTCATAGGGCCTGCACTTGGGGGTATTCTTTCGTTTCTGGGATTCAGGACAGTTATATACCTGACATCACTACTTTTATTCACAAACCTAGTCCTTGTTTTACGCTTAAAGGAATCAAGGATCGACCTTCCAACTCGCGGAATGAATTTCTTAAGGCAGATTTCCAGTGCGGCGAAAAGAGGCGGGTTTCTTTTTCTAGGTCTGGTATTTGTAGGAATGGGTTTTGCAATAATGCAGGCCACACTGGCATACTATGGGGAGGATCTATTTGGGTGGGCCTCACTTGAGGTGGGGATAGTTCTGTTGATACTAGGCCTGGAACAGGCAGCATTCCAGTTCATTCTGATACCATTCATTTCAAGGAAGTCCGGAGAAATAAGGGCCTCCGGATTCGCGATGATTTTCTTCTCCCTGGGGTTCTTAATACTCTACGCGACCCCAGGGGAATATTTTGTTCTTGGAGGTTTAACCATCCTGAATTTAGGATACAGCCTGTTCCAGACCCCTGTAATTTCAATACTGAGCCAGAGGTCTTCAGTGGCAAGGGGTGCAACTCTGGGAATATCACAATCTGCAACATCATTGGCTAACACAATCGGGCCAGGTATAGGCGGATTCCTGTTTGGTTCCGTATCCATAGGATCGCCATATATTGTAAGTGCAATTTTTGGCATATTAGCAGCTTTGGCAATAATTGCATTCAGGCAAAGCTCCGGAAAGAAGGCAAGGCCAGAAAAAGAAATACAGAACTCTACATGAACTAGCCAGGATTCAGAATTAGGGGAATTTCAATATAAAGCATGTACCTGATCCTGTGATTTCTTAAATTACCATGATAAATGGCTTTTTTATAAAATTGCAGGGAAAACCATGGAAAGCCTTAAGATAACAGATTGGGTTCTAAAAATTATGGAAGAGATAACAGTGTGTCCAAAATGTGGCTCTACAAAGATAAGCTGGACAGCGGGTGGCATTACTGGAGAGGTATACAGATGCAATGAATGTAATTATGTGGGGAGCTTCATACTTCAGGTTAAGCCAAAGGATCTTGTCAGATTCAGGGAGGAGCTAAGAAAAGACAGGAACTGAATTCATGCCCCTGATGGAGAAATTTAAAACATTAATCACTTTGAGATTGGGAAGAAGCCTGCCCGGAGGATATGTCCCGGAGATGAAAAAGATACACTGTTAAAGCAGTAATCATGCCTAAAATTTAATTTCTGTTTATTTATGAGCTTAAAATTGCAGTTACCTTCTCTGCCGGAGCCATATGAAACTGTTGGATAATCAGAACATCCGAACGTAAATGCATTTTGAATTTTTCGTCAGAGATAATTTCAAACTGAAATGAGAAGATATGCCACCAGAACAATTGCTACTGCAAATGTAACTGCACCTGCAGATATTTCAAGCCATCTTGGTGCTGAGAAATCTCCCTTTTCTATACTATTTCTGTTTCTTACAAAGCTTCTGAGGGCCAGAAGCTGCATAAAACCGCCGGCTACCACAAGAAATACGCCAACTATTGTGGAAAGGTGGCTGTTTGTCTGAGGAGAATTCGGAACCAGCTCTCTTATTATGATGCCAAATTTGGAAACAACAAAGCCTAGTGCAATTATTGATATCCCGGTCCTTACCCAGGCAAGATAGGTTCTTTCATTAGCCATATGCTGGGTAACTTTGTTACCAGAATCTTCCAATGACAATTTCTTTACCTCAAATAGGGGATTTTCCAGATGCCTGTTAATTCCTGATTTCCAGCATGCTTCAATTGGCATAAGTATTTATCCTTCAACTTCAATGTGCATATGTTGAGAGACTGGATAGAATGCCATGAATGCCTTGGCAGAGGCTACACGGAAAATGGGAAAGAGATATGTGCAAAATGCTACGGTGTTGGTAGGTTTTACACTGGTCATTCTCTTAGCCCAGAGGATGAAAAAATTGTTAAAAATGCCAATCGAGCAATCATGGTTTTTGCTGTGCTTATCCTTGCCTTAATGCTTTATTCTGGTCAGATAAAACTCAGATGGTTGCTAGGGGTGGCTGTGACTTTCCTCTGGATGTATCTGTACTATACAGGTTCAATAATAATAAATACCGGCATTAAAATTGGCCATTTTGTAATTCATCCGCACATTAAATAAAACAGATAATAGGTGAAAGGAGTTCATAGCTTTTTTCGGAACATTATGAAAGACTTATTCAGATCAAATCCATTGTTGGAAGATGGAACTGTATTATTATAAGAATGAAAGTGAGCTGGAAATAACATCAGGTATCTCTGAAGGCCTCCTTTCATTCAGAGATAAAAGTCACATGCTCACAATTTTATCTAAAGAGTCAGGGATACTTGATCTGAATGGAAGAAAGGTTACCTGTCAGAGGGAAGGAAGCAACCTGAAACTGCTTATCGACCTGAACGATTGTGATCATATTTTCGGCCTTGGCGAAACACCTCTGAGAATGAGGAGAAACCGGACAAAGTTCAGTTCTATCACTTCCACCGCATGGGATTACAATGACCTGAAGAATACCATTTATTCAGCAATCCCTGTATTTATGATTGTCAACAGGAAGTCATCAGTTTGTGTTCTAATAAATTCATTTGGGAGATGTGATTTCGATTTCGGCGCAGAAGAATACGATAAGGTAAAGGTAACGGTCAACATTAAAAATATGGAGTTTTTCCTTCATGAAGGGAAGAATCCAGAGGAGGCTCTGGAATGGTATACTACGCTGACTGGAAAGCCTTTCGAGATTCCGGAATGGGCTCTTGGGCATCAGATCTCAAGATGGTCATATTTTCCAAGGAGATCACTGGAATCTGTGGTTCAAAATTACATTGATGAGTTTCCGGTTTCAGCAGCATATCTGGACATTGATTACATGGACGGTTATCGTATTTTCACAATAGACAGCAAAAGATTCCCGGATATGAAGGGAATGGTCAATGAAATGAGGTCGAAGGGAATTGAGGTAGTTCCAATAATTGACCCCGGGGTTAAATTCGATCAGAATTACGGTGTTTTCAGGGAATTTCTTGGAGATTATATAGAAGACTCGGAATCATCTGTATACACAGACTATGTATGGCCAGGAGAGGTCGCATTTCCTGACTTTATAAGGAAAAGTGCCAGGAAGAAATGGGGGGATATGGTGGCTAAATTCATGGAAAACGGGTTCCAAGGAATATGGCTGGATATGAATGAGCCATCCACAAGAAAAGATTCAAGATATGGGTCCAGAGGTGGGAACATGGATCCAGAGGCCGTTCATATTATGGATGATGGAACCAGGATAGAAGATGTCTATGTTCACAACCTTTTCCCTTATTTTCAGTGCCAGGCGACATACGAGGCTATGAGACGGAAGGCGGAAAGGCCATTCATTCTTACCAGGTCTGCTTATGCCGGATGCCAGAAATATGCGGCCATATGGACAGGGGATAACAAAGCATCCTATGAGGACTTGAAATTGCAGCTTTCCATGGTCCTCAATCTTGGGCTCTCCGGTATGCCCTATTCCGGTTGCGATTTAGGTGGGTTCTGGGGTGAAACTGACAATGAGCTTCTGTGCAGGTATTATGAAATGGCTGTTCTGTTCCCCCTTTACAGGAATCATAAGATCAAGGCAGGCAATGATCAGGAGATATACAAACTTCCATCGTTTTACAGGGAACGCATAAAAAAGGCAATTGAAACAAGGTACCACTTCATGAGCAAATTAATTGAATCAGCCAGTGAAGCGCACAGGCACGGTCATCCAATGGTCAGGCCGCTCTTCTATAATTTCCCAGATGACCCGGAAACCTACCTTATAGATGATCAGTATATGCTTGGAAAGGACATTATGGTCGCGCCTCAGATATACGAATCAGCAAGGTCTCGGGAAATATATCTGCCAGAGGGTGACTGGTTTGCCTATCCTGGAAATGCAAGTGCGGAAGGGAAAACGTGGGTCACTTCCCATGAAAAGATTCCCCTGTTTGTTAGAAAATAATATGGTTTCCTTCAAATGTTAATTCTAAAGAAAACTTTAATTCATATAATTGGGCTACTCTGCATATAAATGACTCCATATAGAATGATAGCCGGCCTGATATTATTGCTAGTAGGGGTTCTTCTCTACACACTAAATCATGATTATTCATTAATAGTGCTGATTGTGGGTGCAGTGGTTGTAGCATCAAGCTTTGCTGGTTCCCAGAGCCGAATTAGGAGAAAAGTTAACAGGATAACATCTTCTGGAATTATTGAGGCTGGAGTTCAGCGCATAAGGTCAGGAAAGATGAGGATAAGTGAGTCAGACTTCACATCCGCAATGCAGAAGCTGGAAGATATACTGGCCGGGCAGTCTGTTATGCCGGAATTTGGACTGGACTCAGTATACTTGAGCTTTGCCAAGTATTCAGAAGCTGAGAGAGCAGCAGCTGAAATAACATCACGAGGACTCAAGAATGATGTTATGCAGGAAAAGGGGTCCTGGAAAGTGAGAATCCTCTTCTAATCCTTGTTGAATATTTTGCTGATCAATTATTTGTACCAAATTACCCATATAACATGACCTGTTTAGGGGAAACGGCAAAGGGAATAAAAGCTGGGATAAATTGGGATTAGAGGGAAAGGATGAGGAATGTGGCTAAGAACAAAAAAGCAGTAGCTGCTATTGCTGTTTCCATATTTGTTGCAGTTATTATTTTATCTTCATCATTCACAGCCAATGGAAGCGGCCAGAACATCTCCTCTGAGAATTCCCACAGCTCACCTTACACTACGAATAATATTGCAGTAAAGGAATCATCAATAGAATCCCGTTCCGTTGACTCATCTGCCAGCCCGATCGGGATAGCCGATGCAGGGGTTTCTGCAAATGGTTCTTACTCATATTCCTCAACTTCATTTCTTGGAAAGATTGGTATCAATCAACTGGAGGTATCCGGCTCACAGGGAAAAAATCTATCATTTCAGCTCAATCTTAACCTCAAATTCTTCTACCAGGGAAGCACATTTGTCTACTGGGTCCAGGATGTGGCTTTTTTCAACACTACTGATAACAACATATATTTCATAGACAATGTATGGAACTTTTCCACACCTTTAGGCTCAATGTCAAACTCCACAATATCAGGAAATGGCAGCATATTATCCTCATCTGAAGGTGCCCTTTATTATGATATTGCCAGCAAGTCCCTGCCTGGGAACTTTGTCAACCTTACTGAACCTACGGAAATTGAACTTATGTCAAACAGCACTATGACCAGCAGTGGTTCTCCGGAGGTTGTCCTTCGCTACAACGATGGTTATGGTTGGGTAACCTACGACAATGTGGTGTTCAAATTTGTAACAGGTGCTGTCAGCGAT
>DAHWLW010000038.1:0-3300 GCA_027343465.1 Thermoplasmatales archaeon
GAAAATTTGAGGGTGTTTTGGAAAGATAAGACAGCCCTGGCACTTCATGGAGATTGTCTACACACCTGAATTCCACCTTTGTTAATCATGCCAACATGAGCAGAATCAATCGTTTTATTTTAAGAGGGGAAGGAGCATGGAGACTACTGTACCACACAAGATTTGCTCTCGAATGCCCTTTGAAGATTTTAGTTATTACAGTTACAATATATATATACCAAAGTTTTTTTTGATTCCTATGAAGAAACGGTTAAAGTTTTTAGGTGTTACATTCATGGCTTTACTGATGATATTGCTTGCCTTTTCCGGGGTTGCACATAATGCAACATCACATAACAATGGCAGAGCGGTGGATAACTTATCTGGGATCATGCCGTTCAACTCCGCTAATCAGAATGTTGCAATAAATGGCAGGATAGCGTTTTTGAACGAACAGGAAATTCACGATTTACAGAAATTCATGATCTACAATCTTGTCCATTATGGCACACATCACCGCATCCTGGACCAGCTAAAATACAAAGCAGATCTGAACTTTATATCCTGGTATACTCATAACTATGAACTGATTCCCCCTTCAAGCAGGGGCATCGTTCAGCAGAATGCCAGCGTCATTCTTTCGCTTTGGGAAAAAGGCAACCCCGAAGCAAAGACAGATTTACAAGCCGTTGCGGACTACAAGTTGCAACAGATTTCGCAGGGCAATCAAATCGATGTTTTGCAAGTAGAGAAAAATCGTCTTGGCGTACTAATATCCAATCAAACAATTGTACGTAACAACCAAACCATTTACAAACTGACATACAGGTATTCTGAAAACAATCAGACTCTCATATATGCTTTGATATCTAATAATGGTGAATATACTCCTATAGACCCATATTTCTGGCTGAACGACTTTACAGTCCACTGGGGATGGGGAGGTCTCATATCAGGAACCAGCTACAACATTTACATGAATTTTACTAATTTTTACCATGCGGAGACTTACAAAAACTTCCTGATAAATGCATTGACCATTGATACACTAATAGATGATCTTCTTTCAGCCGTGGTATGGATTGGAATTGGAGGTATCGTTGGGTTGGAGGCGACAAGCACAGCAATAAAAGTAGTGTCACTTCTCCTGGGGCTTGTTGACAATTTAGGTACCGATGTGACTGGAGCCATTGGTATTATAGATCTTGCACATAATGTAAATACACTGTTTAATAATGAGTGGGATTCAACTCACGGTTTCTATCTGGTATACACCTTAAATAATTGGGAGTGGGGACTGGTACCGCAGTTTTCTGTTTGGGGCCTAAATTATCCTGAAAAGAGCCTCTTTCAGGTCTTCGGTCAGACGCAACCAATTACGGGTAGTGACGCCGCACAGAACTTCATAACTCTCTTCAACAACGTCAAGGACGTATATGGGATAAATAGTGAAAATTACTTGGCTAACCCCCCACAGTGGGCAAATCTAGCACTCGATTTCGGGGCAATGTGATTGAATGAACATATTAACGTATGTGTTTGTAGCAGTGTTTGTAGCAATGACCATAGCCTGTTATATCGTTTTCTTAATTTATGCTTTGGCGGATGACAGAAGTGGAAAATATATAATAAAAGCTGTTAAAATTCCAACTTTGGTTTCGTTAGTTTCTTTGGGAGTATCATTTACTGCGTTATACTTAACCAGACTATATCCTCCTAACATCATAAGATCCCCCTTAGTAATATCCATTTTAGTGTTTTGGCTTGGTGGATATCTTTGGTCACCTCTTTCTATTTGGTCGATTCAAAGGCTGACATTTCCAATTTTCCAGAGCAAATATGGTCTTGAGAAATCTGATTTCAGGGATTTTGCTTCAATGAATATTTTCAATAAAGAGAAAAAACTGGAAAAATGGCGAGATAACAAGTCACCGAGTTCATTTGACTTCAAAAAGTGATCCTATCAATAAACTTCAGAGGTTTCTTTTAACTGGATCCTTTGATATCCCATTTGTGTTGTCAATGATTCTCCTGAATTCCGTCAGTTTTCTTATAAAGTTCTATAGTTTTGCGTTTCGGTAAAATTTATTCAGGTGTCTGGCAGTGTCATATCATGATCGAGATACCCATGGTGAATACTCCCGACATCCTCAGCGAACTTCTTGCCAAATGCAGGCCTCTTTTTGACAGGAGGCAATTCAGGCAGTTCTCAAGATACATCACATCCTCATGGGTATCACCAACCCGTTCAGTGTCACACCTGAACGGCATATTCATGGAGCATACCGATCAGTCCAACCTGAACAGGTTCCTGAGGAATATCCCGATACTGGAGATATTCAGGAAGTCTGTCAGGCATGATCAACAGTCATTCATCAGATCCTGTGCTGGCCATTGACGGCACAATTCCTGAAAGAAATGGCAGGCATATTGAGGGGGCATCATGGGTATTTGATCACACACAGGGGAATGCAGCATGTCACTGCTGTCATATGGGGAAGGGAGGAAATATTCCCCCTGAACCTTGACCTCAAGGCAAAGAATGGGCTGTCCAGGATAGCCATTCAGATGGCTGTCATCAAGTGATCAATCACAGCAGGGATGAAGAATATGGGAAAGGTTCGGGTCATAATATCCATTGGAAGAAACTCAGAAAAGTTCTTTGTCCCCACCATGGATGCAAGGAAGCCAGAAAAGGTGATAGATCCGTATCTCAGGAGATGGGATATGGAGGTTTTTCACAGGGAACTGAAGCAGGACGGGCCAAGGCATCTCTACCAGAGGACGCATGAACGCTTTCATGGTACGGCAAAGCTGAGTCTCTTGGGTGAGCTGCTTCTCGAAATCTCTGCCATACGCTCCATGGAAACCCATCTTAAAATCGGGAAAGGTACACCTGACCTGGGATTCCGGTTGATCTGTTCAGGGCCATGGAGAAGGGTGGAAAAGAGTTTCTGGAAGCATTGCTTGCATCTATGGGGAAGCCCTACAGGTCAACAATGGGTTTAATGGTAGGTCAAACGCAAAAGTATAGAAAGTTACTGGAATTTTCCATTACATAATGTTAATACGTTATTATTGAATAGTCATAACCAGAAATGACATCAGATCGGAAATATTCACTTGAGAAACTGGCGGAATCCGAAGAGGAACTTGCCAGGATCTATTCAGACCTTGAGGGCAAAGCCTCTCTGGATAACATAAAGATGTTTCTCAGCAATTTTGCAAAGGGCCATGAAAATATAGCCAACTACCTTGAGGAAAGCAGGGTTAAGAAAAGTGATATCAGACAGAAGACCCACAGATACAGGAACATACATG
>DAHWLW010000054.1:0-7512 GCA_027343465.1 Thermoplasmatales archaeon
CAGGGCAGAAGATGTATACTCAGAGGTTCATAGAATTGAACCCACAATCACCATGGCTACTGTATATAACATACTCAGGACACTTCAGAAATCTTCAATACTCAAATCCTTTGAGCTCAAAGGGGCAACATGGTTTGAAACCAATACAGGTTCTCATGCAAATTTCATGTGTGATGTATGTGGAGAAATAACAGATCTTGAAATAGAGCAACACTCCATCATTAAATCTGCATCAGATGCTGGATACAATGTAACAGACAGCAACTACATATTAAGAGGGGTTTGTCCTAAATGCAGAGATTCACAGTAAGTAATTGTCATCCCTGAATTGCTGAAATTACGTCGAGAGCCCTTCTGGTTTCTCCGGGATCGTGTGTTCTTATAATGTCCACTCCATTCATTGCACACCATACTGCAGCAGCCAGGGAGCCCGAAAGCCTTTTTTCTGGAGGGTCATCTGTGATCCTGCCAATGAAACTCTTCCTGGATGCTCCCACGAGCGTTTTAAGCCCAAAATCAAATTTATGTATATTCTTCAGAATATTAATGTTTTGAGAGTATGTTTTGGAGAAACCAATTCCTGGGTCTAGAATTATATTTTCCATCATTATATTTTTTTCCAGCATTTGATGGGTCCTCTCCAGGAGAAACTCTGAAATTTCATAGTATATGTCAGAATAGTCAGTAAGCTGATTCATGTTCCAGGGAGTCCCTCTCATATGCATAACCACACAATCCAGTTTGTTCTCGGAAGCGATCTCAATCATCCGGCCGGACCTGAATCCGGATATGTCGTTTATCATGTCGATTTCGGATACATATCTCTCAACTACCTCGGGATGCCTGGTGTCCAGTGATATACGTATGTCAGAGGAACCAGAGATATATTCTATTATAGGTTTCAGCCTTTTAATTTCCTCAGCAGGCTGTATTTCCATACTTCCTGGCCTGGTACTTTCTCCACCCACATCAATAATGTCAGGCTTTTGGTCAAGTATTTCAGAAAGTCCGCCCAGGTTGCCCATAAATCTGGACCCACTATAGAATGAATCTGGGGTCCCATTGACAATTGCCATGATTTCAATTCTTCTTTTCTCTTTATATGAAGGGGATAAGCACTTCCTGTAAAGGTCCTTTATGGGTTCAGGAGCATTCAAATATTCCACAATTCCAAGGTTAAGTATCGTCTCCCTTTGGAGCCGGTAATGTAATATTTTCTTATCCCCAATTAACAGTTTTCCAGCAGGTGTGATCTCTGATAATGGTATAAATGAATCAGAAAAAAGTTCGAAAAATTCCCCCATATTGGGATTCATTGTCGAGCCTCTATCCCCTTTAATCAGTATGTCCAAATTTAATCACACATTCTGTCATTTAGAATATCTAATTAATTTTTAACATTAAGAGGTATGAGTGACACTAGTCCATTTCGCTTGGGGTTTATCCAAATAATGAAAATGAATATAAATCGAGGATTTTAATTTTTTCTGCACTCTCTTAAATGATGGAGTTTTTTACATTTCGGGCATTGCACCAGACCGTATGGATAGAGCGCTTTTCCAAAAGATCCATCCCTAATCGTAATTATCGGCCTCTTGAAATCTGTACCACAATTAGGGCAGATCAACATAGTTCCATATTTCCTGTCCTGCATGAATATATTCAACACAAAATAAATAATTAGAAATGCTACTAGAGCATAAATAAGATAAACCAGGTATTGGAACAATATCATGTCATTCCTCTATAAACGGTTGAACCCATAGATAGTTTCAACATCAACAGTGACAGCATAATAAAAACTGCGCACACTCAATTTTTTTCTACGCATACCGAAATCTACGTAATACATATTAATAAATTTTTTCAAAGATCTACCTTTGGGATGCTTAAGAGCCCGAAAAGGGAAAATTAACATTCATCCAATTCTATTGCGGGATCACAGTAAGTTAGGATATGATTCCATGTATAGAGGAATGGACATTTCGGCAAAAAATATTGGGTGCACAACACTGGATGAGAATGTCAACATCGTCAGAAAGGACAACCTTGAGAACAGCTTCGACAAGCTTAGGGAATTACTAGACCGCTTCTCCCCTGGAGAAAGTTTCGTCATGGATTCGACAGGATTCTATGTACCACTGTATGATTTCATTGAATACCAGACGATCCTTTCCTGTTTTCTATAACCTCTCACGGAAATATCATATGATATTTTTATCCGTCAATTTGTCAGTGTATCCCAGAAAATTAAGGAGTGATATCCTGTCACGGATTATACTTTCTATCTGCGGATCCGATAGATTGTACCATTGTAGAGGAAGCAGTATCTTCAACATTAGAATGGGATTATAATTGTGTCTTCCTCCCTTCTCATTGTCATTAGTGAAGAGATCCGAAAGAATCGGCCTTATTCATTCAAAATCAATGCGATCCCTATCCCGGAAAGGAGATCGCCAAGTGTTTCAATCTCCCTGTAAAGTTAGGATAATCCAGTATGGTAAAGGTTAATGGATATTGATTATGAGGTCATGAAAAGTATATCGGTAAGGGTTTTTGGGATTCCTCTTAACAATATTGGTGGTGCTGCTATTTAAGAAGATATGAAGTAAGGTGCAATAAAAAAGGTTAAGAGTGTAAACTTGTATACATTTTAATATGTTACCTGCCAGGATATTTTTCGGAAAATCTCTAAAATCTGATGTTCACGTTAAACTTAATAACGTCTTTTGCCTATCCAACCTCCACAATCATTATAACTGAGGCTTATGTCTAAGATTAATTCCGAAGTAAATGAAGATGGCATTTTGCCAAGAAACTTCACCAACATTGATGAACTGTCTATTGCTATCAGCAAGGGCCTGAGCCTCCAGAACAGAAGTATGAGTCAGGAGGAAGCTTTTGAGGCAGCAGAGCACCTGATCAATTTTTTCGGTTACAATGACCGGGTCATAGATAACATGCTGGAGCCTGAGGATCGTGATGCCTTCTATACAATGGAAGACATAGGCGTTCTCCAGACAGAGCGGGAAGAAACAACGCTTTTTGACGGCAGGGAATGGCGAATCCATTACTGGATTCTCAATGTAGGCAAGATAATACAGCTTTCAAAGATAAAGGAGACCACCAGAAAGGTAGAGAAGGACGAATCATTCCAGATTTATGACGAAATACCTGACGAGTACTGGAAGCCCAATTAGGTGGTCTTTTGCACGTTGCCATCCTCGACAGAGAAAAGTGTCATCCAAAGCGGTGCCATCATGAGTGCCAGTTCTTCTGCCCTCCTGTGAGAAGTGGCACCCCTACAATAGAATTTCCTGAACAGGACAGCCAGGCAGTAATAAACGAACCACTTTGTATTGGATGCGGTATTTGTGTGCACAGATGCCCTTTCGGAGCAATAAAAATAATTACCGTACCGGATGAATTAAACAGGGAACTGGTTCATCAGTATTCCCAGAATTCTTTCAGGCTATATTCCCTACCTCAGATATCTGCATCAAAGGTTGTAGCACTCCTTGGTCAGAATGGCCTGGGCAAATCAACAACGTTGCGAATACTATCCGGGATTACCATACCGAATTTTGGAAACTTTGAGAGAAAACCTGACAGAGATGTTGTAATAGATTATTACCAGGGAACCGTAATGGGCGATTACTTCAAGCGCCTTTACTCTGGAAACCTCAGAGTTGTTCTGAAGGATCAGAACGTAGACCTGATACCGAAGGTAGCCAAAGGGACCATAGGCAATCTGCTTAAATCATCAGACCAGTCAGGAAAATTCGATGAAATTGTGGACAGGCTCAATCTAAAAAATTCTGTGAACAAGGACGTTGCAAGCTGTTCAGGTGGGGAACTTCAGAAACTTGCTATCGGGTTAACTCTGATAAAGGATGCAGACGTGTACCTTTTTGATGAGATGTCCTCCTATCTTGATATTTCGGAAAGAATAAACGTTGCTGGAATCATTCAGGAGATATCCAAAAACAGGATTGTAATGGTCGTGGAGCATGATCTTGCCCTTATGGACTGGATTGCTGACGAGGCACATTTAGTCTACGGAAAAACTGGTGCTTATGGTATTGTCAGCAAGCAGAGGACTACAAATAAGGCAATAAATTCATTCCTGGAGGGATATCTCAGGGAGGAAAACACCAGAATCAGGAACTATTCAATCGATTTCTCCGAAAAGACGGACAAACGTGTAAAAAGCGGAGCTGTACTTACTGAGTGGTCAGATCTGAGCGTGGATCTCGGTGATTTCCATCTCAACGTGAACCCAGGCAGAATAGAAGTTGGTGAAGTGGTTGGCGTTCTTGGGAAGAATGCTCTTGGGAAGTCAAGTTTTGTAAAAGTGCTTGCTGGAGTTCTGTCTCCTGGAAGTGGGGATATCAAGCAAAAAGTTACAGTGTCATATAAGCCTCAATACATATCGAGCGATTTTGAAGGCACTGTCAGAGATTTGCTTTATCAGACATTCTTGCAGGACATGGACACCGGGATGATAAAAAACGAAATCATTCATCCACTTGATCTGGAGGAGATCTTTGATAAGGTTGTAAAAGACCTGTCAGGAGGGGAGATGCAGAGACTCGCAATTGCCCTCACCCTTGGGAAAAAGGCGGACCTTTACCTGCTTGACGAACCGTCCGCACATCTTGACAGTTCTTACAGGATGTCTGCCTCAAGGATCATAAAGAGAGTTATGGAGAACAACAGGACCAGTGCACTGGTAGTTGATCACGACGTTTATTTCATCGATCTGATCTCTGATTCTCTTATGATATTCAGCGGGAATCCCGGTATTGACGGGCATGCAAGGGGGCCAATGACAATGCGAACAGGAATGAATGCGTTCCTTAGGGAGGTAGGAGTAACCTTCAGAAGGGATGCCCTTACAAAGAGACCGAGAATAAACAAGACAGACAGCAGGCTTGATAAAAGCCAGAAGGAAAGTGGCAATTATTACTACTCAGAGGTCTGAAGGAAGCAATATGTTTGAACCCCTCTCGAGAGATGGGCTGGCTAAAACAGCCGTTTTTTACACAGCACATGGGAAGATAAACACGCCGAACATACTCCCTGTCATCAACCCTAACATACGCACTTTAAAAATCTCTGAAATGAAAAGGCTTGGTATGGAGGCGCTGATTACCAACAGTTATATAATAAGGAGAACAGAAAAGCTGAGGGAAATTGCAGAGTCATCTGGACTGCATGGCCTAATAGGATTCGACGGGCCTATAATGACAGACTCAGGGACATTCCAGAGCCATGTATACTCTGAAATAGAATATGACAACATCAGCACATTTGAGTTTCAAAAAAGGATAGGAAGTGATATCGGAACCATACTTGACATATTCACAGAGCCAAACTTCACCTGGAATAAGGCTAAAGAGGCGGTTTTAGAGACGCGGAGAAGGCTGGATGAGATCACTGACCCAGGAAAGACAATTGTTGCAGGTCCAATTCAGGGCTCTATTTACCCAGATCTCAGAAGTATGTCGGCTGAACTTATGAGCAGCGGCATTTCAGGATATCTGCCTGTAGGTGGAGTAGTCCCTCTACTGGAGAATTATCGGTACGATATGCTTGTTGATGTAATTATAAATTCACGCCTTCACTCGGACCCAGGAAAACCTCTGCATCTGTTCGGAGGGGGACATCCGATGTTCATGGGCATGTCAGTTCTTCTGGGTATAGATATGTTCGATTCTGCGTCATATGTGAAATATGCCAGAGATGACAGAATACTTCTGAGTGATGGATCAAGGGATCTGAATAGGATTTCTCTGCTTCCATGGTGGAGCCCCCTTTACGGGAAATTCACAGTGAAGGAGCTTCAGGATCTCCCAAAAGAGGAAAGGACACGCAATCTTGCACTTCATAATCTTGGCGCTATATTCAACGAACTCAATGAAATTAGGGAAAGAATTCATGAGCAGACACTCTGGCAATACGTTGAGGGGCGCTCCAGAAGCCACCCGGTACTTTACAGGGCTTACAGAAGAATTCTTGAATACGGCGAGATGCTGGAACCTCTGGAGGACCTTTCCAAGAAATCACCATTCTTTTTCTTTGACGAGCTTTCACGCAACCATCCGGCAGTGATAAGGCTGAGAAAATTCTCCGACGGCATGATAAGTAGCCTGAAAGGGAAGGTTAAATTCCTGGACCAGGGGGACTGGCATCCAGGAAGGCAGCATTCAGCAGAATTCATGGCTAATTACTCTAGATCTGATACAGCTTATTTCCACAGATGGCATGATATACCAGTACCTGTAGAACTTGAGGAGACATTTCCTGTAGAACAGCTCGTTACAACAGGTGTATTTGAGGATGGCATAGAATCAGACGATTCTGATAATTCCGTATCATCACAGGAAGAAGATCTTTCCAATGATATGAAAGACCTGTATCTGGAGAAGGCAAGGATGATATTCAGATATCAGTTCGGAATCAATGACGGATCAGCGATGTTTCCAGATCAGTGCCAGGTAACTCACAGCAGAAAAACAGGGAGGATACGTGGCGTCTTCCTGGACAGCAATCTGCTTGGAACAGTTAGGGCACATGATGGGTTTTTTACACTCTCAATAAAAGGGGCAGAGCGGTTGATGAACCTAACTGACAGGCACAGAATTTCTGTCTCCGAGGAAAGTGCTGAATTTAACAGGAAAGGTTTCAATGTGTTCTTCAAATTCATTTTATCTGCTGATCCAGGCATTGTCGCTGGAAATGAGGTCCTTGTTACAGACCATTCAGGGGAGCTTCTTGCAGTAGGCAGAGCCAACGTCCCGGGCCGAGAAATGATGTCATACAGGAGAGGAGTCGCCGTCAGAGTAAGGGCAGGAACTGATCCATCTTCATAAAGCAGATTTCCCCCTTCTTTTATGCTCTCTCAGGTATTTGTCCACAGTTGTCAGAAACATTGCAATTACCATCAGGATTGCGCCTGCAATGACAACTCTGGAGAGAACTTCATGGGCCAGTACAACTGAAGAAAGGGCTGCGAATATTGGCTCCCCCACAAATATGATCCCGGCCGCAGAAGCATCCACATATATCAGTGCAACAGTACTTACGTAATATCCGAAGACACTTCCAACAAGAGCAGTGAACAGTGCTGCCAGTACCACATCTGTATTAACTGTTCCAATTCCTCCCGGGGAAATTGGAATTGTCAGGGCAGAAAACACAGTAACGAAGGCCAGCTGATAAAATGTGAACGCTGAAGAATCCAGTTTGCTGGAATGCTTCGACACGTAGATAATCTGGAAAGCGTATGCGATTCCACATATCAAGGTGAGCAAATTCCCAAGCAGAGTTGTTCCATGCGTGCCAGAGGATATGGACATCAGAATGAGGCCTGAAAAAGCAATAAGAGAGGCGAGAATATCCACTCTGGAGATGCGGCTGCTTAAATACACATAGGAGAGCACAGGGAGTATTATGACATAAACTCCTGTAATAACACCAGAAGCTGCTGCTGATGTATAGTCGAGCCCA
>DAHWLW010000057.1:0-15986 GCA_027343465.1 Thermoplasmatales archaeon
GATGTCACTTAAACTCATTGAGAGCCTTTTCTATGGCATGAAGTGACATCCTTATGTCCGATTCCTGTACCCAACCCATGTGGCCGATTCTGAAATATTTTCCCCTCAGTTCAGGAATGGCCCCATCAGCGAATTCTACCCCGAAGTCCAGGCATTTCTTGATAAATTCAGGCGAATCAATATTTCTCAGATATACGCCGGTTACAGTGTTGCTCCGCTAGGGTGACTCAGCAACAATATTCAATCCCATGCTTTCTATGCCGTCCCTAAGTAGAGAAGAAAGTCTTGAGTGCCTTTTTATTCGGTTCTCCATTCCCTCCTGGCTCATGAGTTCAATAGCTTTTGCCATTGTATAAATAACCCCAATGGGTGGAGTTGCAAAATAACCCCATGACCCATCCATGAATTTTTCCATAACAGGGTCCCAGTTAAGAAGGTTCAGGAAGTAACCGGAAAGCCCACCATCTCTTGCCTGTCCAATAATCTCAGATGAAGCTACTATTATCCCTGCTCCAGGCGCAGCTCCAATGGCCTTCTGCGAAGCGGAAACAGTCACATCTATGCCGAGACTGGCCAGGCAAAGTTTTTCACCACCCAGACTAGCTACAGAATCAACAACAACTATATCCGCGAAGTCCCTAACAGTCTCTATAATGGCCTTGAGATCAGCACGAAGGCCTGTGCTTGTCTCCACATGAGTCATTACTGCCATCCTGTAGTGTTGGCCACTGACAGCTTTTTTGATATCGCCTAAGGATAAATGTTTTCCAGGAGCAGAACGCAAAACATTTACCTTCACAGGATATCTTGAAAAAATACTCCTCCACCTATCCCCAAATGTTCCGTGGCTCAGAACGAGTATACTGTCTCCAGGAGAGAGAAACGTAGTGAGAGATTCCATAGCTGCTGTGCCGCTTCCGGGAATTATGAACGGCTTATAGCCGTTGACTGCCCCGGAGATTTTAAGGATGCCATTAAGTGCATACTTCATCTTTTCTGAAAAGTCAGATGATGAAAACCCCTGGTCATGCACCGCAGCGCTTTCAGATATCTCTATATTTCCTCTACTTGGGCCAACATGCATAAGAATTTTTTCTGCCATGAATGGTGATAAATGTCATGGCAAATAAGACCATTGATATGGTTTTGGTTTAAAAGAAAAGTATTGAAAAAACTAGAATACCAAGCATTACAAGCGGAATAAGATAAAGTGGCATGGCTTTCAGATTTACCATGTCATGAATACACTGTACATACACTAATTATTTTCCCTGAATCTTAAGTTCATAAATTCAAATGTCATATGAAACTGATGAATTCAAGAGTTTCCGCGTTTTAAAAGATTGTAGTATACAACTCCGGAAATGGATTGTAATATCCCTCCGGTGAGGAGTGGAAGGGGAAGGGAAACGTCCATCAAATATCCGGATAACCCAGAAAAAGACTGGCTTACTCTTGAAGATATACCCTGAATGCTTGTCCCTACGCCAAAATCTCCGCTGCTTATTCCACTCACATTAACAGTTGTCCTGTTTGGAGCTCCAATACCGGCCACAAATGACCTCCCTGCATAAACAGCCACTGCAAGCGGCAGGAATGGTGAAAATGCAACAACGGCCATAAGTGCACCCTGTATTACCCTGGTCAGGGACGCAGTAAATAAAGTTCTGGAACGGTTTCCCATCTTAAGAATTCCTGTTCTGGACATAAGGAATGAGCCAGCTGCTGTGCCTACATAGGAGAACAGAAATACAAGGCCAACCTGAGATGTATCGATACCGTATCTCAGTTCAAACCATGCAGGGAGAAGGACTATTGAAAGGCCAAGGCCGCTTCCGTTTATTGCATTGGAAACAAGTACTTTCAGAACATATTTTCCGCTCTCTTTATTCATAACGCGGTTGGTCTTTTTTGCAACAGGCCTCTCTTTGAGAAGGAACAGAGAGATGAATGAGGTAAGGATGAGGCCAAAGGAAATACCATAAAGGAACCTGAAAGTATTGATAGTACCGTAGGTTCCGGATATGAAGTCATAAGCAAAGAGCATAAGGCTGCCAGCAATAGAAAATGCGGAAGCAACAGCAGTAATCATGGCCATCCTCCGTACCCTTTCGCCGGTGTCCGGCCAGTTAGTTGCTATGAATGCATTAATTCCCGGGCTGAAAGCACCACGGAGCCCACCTGCAGCGCCAGCTGATCCAGAAGCTATAATTCCAGCAATTATCAGATCATGATTTGTAGTGGATGTGAGGGCTGCTGTAAGGAAAAGTGCTGGAATCTCACCAAGTATCATCGCTTTTCTGAATCCGATCCTGTCTCCAAGAAAACCGATTACGAGGCTTACGGCAGTAGTAGCAATAGCCACAAAAACATAAATTATGCCGATAGTAACTATATCATAATGAATTGCTAGAAGATAAAGGGGGATAGAAAGGTTGGCATAAATTAGTGCACAGGATCTTGCTGCACGTGAAAGCAGGAGAAAGAAAAATCTTCTGTCAATATCCTTCTGAGCAGGCCCATTGGTTTCCATTTGCCCTTCAAGTCGATTTCTTCTTACAATTTAAATGATGATATAGTTTTCAATGTAATGCAATTCTTATCTTTAAGGACGACATTGCAGTATCATGGTTATCCCTGCTGATTTCTGGAACGAAGTCATCTCAAGCACACTTATCTCCGGTTCAATGGAGGTTCCAAAGATAGATGGCAGTGGGGACAGGATACCAGATCCAAAGGAGTCCGGGCTTTTCCACAGATCAGTTGGGGAAAGAAAAGGTCAGATTGCTGATTTCAGATGCCCAGTGGGGAGTTCAACTTCTGGCATCCATGTCGTGGAGTTCGAGGATCATTATTCTGTTCATGTGGACCGCTATGATCCGGACCGATATCCTGTCAGGCATCTGGTTCATGATAGCCCAAAGACTCTTTTCCAGTTAATTGGAGTCGGAGTATTAAGTGCTCTGATCTTCTCATTATTCAGAAGAAGATGATCTAAATATTTGAAGCGAACCAGAGTTTTCCTCAGTATTGATCTCAAATGAGCGGGTTCAGTGGAAAATGCAAATATTATTCTTTAGGGTACTCTAGCTGGTGTGCTCTAAATGTTATCTAATAATAGTGACTCCGAACTGAAGACAGCGGGTATTTCAGAATATAAAAGCCGTGCACTAAAACTGTGGAAATCATTGCAGTCTGAAGGGGTAGATTTAGCAGTGGTTCCTGTCGGGCCGAATTTTCAGTATCTGGCCGGTTACTCCTTTCAATCCATGGAAAGACTGGCGGTATTGATTGTTCAGGATGGTGAAGTCACCATCCTCGTCCCGGGACTTATGGAGGATCAGGTTCGGGAGAATACCTGGATTACAGACATAATCTCCTGGAAAGATACAGAAAACCCTTATGAGAAGTTCCGAAGCATAGTTGATATAAAGGGAAGGCATAAAATAGGGCTAGACGGTAATATAACTTACTCTCATTATAGCCGTATGTTTCAGATGGGGGAACCTGAAAATATAACGATGATAAATTCTCAGATTTCAAGACTCCGGGAGGTGAAGAGTGAAAGGGAAAACCATCTCATAGGTCAGGCAATTAAACTGTCAGAGAAGGCACTAGAAATCACACTGGCTGATATTAAAGCCGGAGTAAAAGAAAAGGAGATAGCCAGGAAGCTTGAATGGAACTTCGTAGAAGAGGGTCTCAGCGGTCCGGCGTTCAGTTCCATTGTTGCTTTCGGAGAGAACTGCGCCAAGCCTCACCATGAGCCTGGAGAAAGGAAACTGAAACAGGGAGATTCAATAATCATTGATTTTGGAGGCACATTTGGCGGATACAGTTCAGACACCACAAGGACTTTTGCATATGGGGAACCGGGTGAAGAATTCAGAAAAGCGTATGAGAGTGTAAAGGAGGCGCAGTTCCTTGCAATGGAATCCGTCTCACCTGGATCTAAATATAACGACCTTGACATATCCGCGCGAAAATTTATCAGGGACATGGGATATGGTGATATGGAAATAAGGCTTGGGCATGGTCTTGGCATAGAGGTTCATGAACCTCCTTTCCTGACAATAGACAACTCAGAACAGATAAGAGATGGGACAGTATTCACGGTAGAGCCTGGCATATACCGGTATGGGAGATACGGAATCCGTATAGAGGATACCACTTATGTGAAGAATTTCAAATGTGTTCCTTTTAACAGCCTTGGGAAAGATTTTTCTCTACAAAAATTGTGATCAGGTCTCCAGTTCCCTGAAGATCGAATCATATATGTCTTCCTCTTCCTTAGGGCTCTCAGCCTCTTCTGCGACTTTTAATATATTCTCCTTTCTGTATCTCCACTGGTTAATGCGCCATGTTCTGCCCTTTATTATGTTGATTTCCTCTCTGTATGTTTCCAGAAATCCATATTCCTCAAGGTTGTAAAAGACATCTCTCTCGGGTGAAGAGAGTACGTTGTCAAGAACATAATCTTCGTAACCGAAGAATGAAAGGACGAAGTCACAAAGTTCCTCAATGTCGCCATGGGCCATCCCCTTTTTACCGTAGGTATTTTCGAGAGCCCTTATCAAAATGTCTCTAGTCATTACACCCATAGGACCCATAGCCTCATCTTTAACCGGATATTAATCTTTCCGTATGAAGAAGTTATGATTACGAATATCGTATGCACATTGGAATCGAAAATTAAAGGAACCAGAATATTCTGGTATAAAATAATGAAATGTGAATATGAAAATCGAACTAGAATGACATAATTGTGAACCGTGTATTTTCAAGCGGGGAAAGACTGAAATTTGAGGACAAAGGCAGAACATCGTTCTCTGAATACATCCTCTCTTCACCTGAAAACATTTTCCCTCTACCCGCTGTTATCCTCAAAACGGATGGGGCAGACACATCAAGGGAAAGGCTCTGTTCGGCCCTTACATAGAAGTCCTCCATAATTCTATCCCCGGAAGAGAAAACCCTTTTTTTGAATCCCCATGGAAAGTCTGTACGGTTTACATATTCCTTTCTTATCTGTTCCAGGTCCTTCTCACTGTCTATCCCAAGCCATAGGGTGTCCTCAAAATAGGCACCAGCTTTCCTTTCTGCAGCAACCTTCGGAAAAACAGTTGTCTCTATGTCCTTAGAAAAATATTCCATGGAAAAATATCTCAGTGCCTCTTTCTTTATATAATAAACTCCGGCATTTATAAAATGGTTCAGGTTAGGCTTTTCCCTGAAAGACATGATCTCGTCGCCAAGAAGGTCAACAATTCCAAATGGGCTCTTCATTCTTGTTACAAACATAGTCATGTCATAAGGGGATCCTGAGGAGAATTCTACAAATTTTTTGAAGTTCATGTCCGTTACGGTGTCACCATTTCTGAGAAGTACATCAGAGTCCGATCTCTCTTTAATCAAGTTCCGCATCGATTGCAAAGTCCCCAGAGGTTTGTCCTCCTTAAGATATGTGAATTTGATTCCATTCATCTCTCTTCCGTAACGCTCTTCAATCTTCTCTCCAAGATAACCAGAGAGTATGATAACGTCTTTTATTCCCAGGTTCCTGAAGTCAAAGATCTGACGGTCCAGGATCGTGTAATTCTCCTTTATCTGAATCATAGCTTTGGGAATCTCATCAGTAAGAGGTTTCAGCCTCTTCCCAAAACCCCCTGCAAGGATCGCACCAATCATGTACCTAAATAGCTAGATATCAATTTTAATTATTCCATTCCATAATTCATGGATCAGAGGTACCCTTCGCTGTGAAGAAGTTCAGCATGCTGAATCCCACCTCCTGCTGCGCCCCTTATTATATTATGGCTCAGGCTCGTAAAGGTTAAGAATTCACCCGACATTTTTACGTTACCTACAACGACAGACATGCCGTCGCCCTTCATGAGGTCAAGGCGGTGTTGTGGTCTGTCAGGGGCATCTATCAATATAATCGGCAGTTCCGGGGAGGACCATAGTTTTTGCACTTTCTTAGTACCCCTGAAGTTTCGAAGTGCGTTCCTGACATCCTCTATGTCTGGTCTTGATTTGAATTTGATAAATACATTCTCCATATGGCCATCAGGTACTGGAATTCTTGCGCATTTTGCTTCTATGCACATTCCAGAGAGCATTAGATGACCTTCCGTGTTTAAAGTTCCAAGTATCTTGACGGACTCTGATTTGATCTTCTGCTCTTCGCCCTCAATATAAGGAATTACATTGCCTGAAGCATCAAGTGATGAGACTCCAGGGTAACCAGCACCGCTGAGAGCCTGCATTGTCGATACTATTACTTGCGATATACCAAACGGCTCCAGAGCTTTCAGGGGTATTGCAAGCTGCGTTGTGGAACAGTTTGGGTCTGCAGATATGAAACCTGCTTTCCCATGTTTTCTCTGCTCATTAATAAGAGTAAGGTGCTCAGGGTTAACTTCCGGAATAATAAGTGGTACATCAGAATCCAGCCTGTGTGGACTTGACTTTGTTATGAGGGGAAACTTTTTGGAAAGTGTTTCCTCAAGCCCACCCATATTTGATGGAAGTGCACTGAAAATCAGATCAATGTCATCTCTCTGCATAATTTCTTCGTCTGCCTCTTCAATGCTCATGTCACCAAATTCTTCAACATCATCGGTCAATTTGAAGCCAGCAGACTCTTTCAGATTTTTTCCTTTTGAAAGGCTTGAGGCAAAAAGCCCAGTCACTTCAAAATTAGGGTGGTTCTTCAGCATTCTCAAATATTGCTGGCCAACAATTCCAGTTGCTCCAAGGATTGCTGCTTTCAATCTGCTCAACTTCTATCACCCGAGAAAAGATCTCTGTGCAGTTCATTAGCAATTTTGCGACACTCAGAATAAGAGCTCCTGAAACTTATCATACCATTTTCCTGAGCCAGTTTTCCAGAAATGCCTGAACCTATCATTTCAAAAAAATTCCTCACCCTGGATGAAATGGAGTTTAGGAATTCAGGCTCTCCACCAGTTAAAACATATATTCCGGCGTCCTCATTTTCCAGATAATTTTCATAGTTTCTATCTTCATCAGAATTTTTACTGATCACTATGGACAGGCAATTGACACTAAAGTTTACCACTTCTGTGGTGGTCTCCAAATTAGAGTCAATACCCCTAATTCTTACTCTGGTTAATTCCAGATCAACATATTCAAGGGAAAGTGGATGTAGTATCCTGGAACCAATTGCGGTCATTTCACTTAGCATGGTCATGTTAATTGAGAAGATGGGCCGGGGAGACTCTACTATTTTGGGATCTCCGGTCATGACTGCACCAACATCTTTCCAGAATTCAAGTTCACTGGCTTCAAAGTAACCGGCAACAATGCCAGCAGTAAGATCTGAACCACCTCTGCTGAACGCCTTTATATTCCCTTCTTTGTCTCTCCCATAGAATCCGGGTACGATCCTTACTGGTGTACTTTCAAGTAGTTTAAAGTCTGAATAATTACTTGGAGAATATGAAGTAAGCTTTTCATTTCCTTCATAATAGATAATATCTCCGGGATCAATGATTGTACTTCTTATACCAAGGTTCCCAAGTAAGGAATGAAGGGATAGTGATGAAAGTCTCTCACCAATAGTGATTAGCTGGTCTATGCTAATTTCCTTAATTTTTCCACAAAGTATATCCTCAAATTTACCAGGATCCCATTTTAACTTTGGAAAAATTGGGTACATGTCAACGATTTCAAGAATTGATCTGAGTGCTTCCTTGTTAGAATTTCTCGATATTTCAATAAGCCTGTCTGTAACTCCTTTCATGGCGGAAATAACCACGATTATTTCCTGATTTTTATAAGACTCATCTCTGATTTTCAATGCAACATTCAGGAATTCATCACTATTTGAAAGAATGCTTCCTCCAACCTTAATTACTTTAATTGCAGATTTCTGAATCATTTACTTTATGACTGTGAGTGATGTCATATTTAAAAAAATTACCATTACTCATACATATTAAAAATTATTACGGATAATAAAAAGAAAATTAGAGTGAAAGCTCCTGCCCTGGTTCAAGCACCTTAACCTCAGTATTTTTCTGAACCATTTCCTTGAATTTTTTAGGGTCCTGCCTTATGGGTGGGAAGGTGTTGAAGTGCATTGGAACAGTTATCTTTGCTCCAATAAGCTCCGCGGCATACTTTGCCTCAAGTGGGCTCATGGTGAAGAAGCCACCAATTGGAAGAAGGGCAATGTCTGGTTTGTAAATCTCTCCTATAAATTTCATATCGCCAAAAAGGGCAGTATCCCCTGCATGATAAATGGTCTTCCCATCTCCAGTTACTACAAATCCCGCTTCGTTTCCACTGTGCACAGCGGCGGTCATACCAATCTTAATCCCGTCAAATTCTGTCTGGCTTCCCTTATTCATGCCGATGAAGTTGTCGTCAGCTAAGCCTGCATCCTTTCCCATCTGGGAAAGTTCAAACATGCCAACGATTTTTGCTCCAGTTTTCTTAGATATCTCGAAGGCGTCACCAAGATGATCAAAGTGGTTATGAGTAACCAGAACAAAATCGACCTTCCCAAGCTGATCCAGCTTTATTGCAGCATTTGGGTTCTGAGAAATGAAAGGATCTATTACGATTCTCTTTTTGCTGAATTCAACAAGAAATGCTGCGTGCCCTAACCATTTTACCTTTACCATATTTATCTAACACTCATGGAATCTTTATTATTAATTCTTAACCAAAACAATACATAGATATGAATCAGGATAAAAGGTCAGTTTCAATGCATTTCGATAAGCAGGAATGACCTTGTTTGTCAGTTAGATTTCGCGCTAGATAATGATGAGAGGGCTATTTCAATCCCTTGCATGGTTGCATTCAGCTTTTCATAAATTCTCAGAATTCAGAAGAATAATAGAAGCCAAAAAAGCATCTTCACTGTGTTAAACAAAACTAAAGGGCAAATTCAGAATTTTAAATTTTACTGATTGAATATCTTTATAATCCCATACATGTTTAGATTATAGATCAATGTGAAAGAACTTTCCATAGTAGTACGATCGCTCTTCAAAAGCTATGGAGACATTAAAGCCCTAAACGGGATAGATCTCGAAATAGAAAAAGGAGAGATATTTGGTATACTGGGGCCGAACGGTTCAGGAAAGACAACATTGCTGAAGATCCTTTGTTCGCTTCTGGACTACGACTCAGGTTATGTAAATGTTTCCGGAAAAAACGTAGAAAATAACTCATTTGAACTGAAGAAGACTATAGGGTATGTGCCAGAAACACCCGTTCTTTATGAATCTCTTACCCCAATGGAATATCTGAGCTTCATTGGCGGAGTAAGAAGGATAAACTCAGCTGTTCTAAGAAGAAGAATAGATGGTTTTGCCAGTGCTTTCGAGCTTGGAGACTTAATGAATAGCCTGATCGGTTCACTTTCCTTTGGGACAAAACAAAAAGTAGGAATAATTGGAGCTCTCCTCCATAATCCGTCTCTTATTATTCTTGATGAAGCAATGAATGGGCTTGACCCGGGTTCATCAAGGGTTCTGAAAGATCTTCTGGCAGATTATGCAAATCAAGGAAAAACAATTATTTTTTCCACACACATTCTGGAAGTGGCAGAAGGAGTCTGTTCAAGGTTGGCCATAATCTATAGGGGAAGGATAATAGATTCAGGCACTCCTGATGAGTTCAGAACCAGGTCAGGGGGAAAGAGGTTTGAGGATATATTCCTGGAGGAGACCGGTAGCAGAGACCTTAAGATGGTGGTAAGGGCAATAAGAGATTCGATGAGTTGATGAACAGACAAGACTTGATGGTAAGCAAACTCCTGGTTATAGAGGAGCGTTATCTTGCACTTAAAGACCTCCCCAAATTCAAGAAAAAGACAGGTGGGATACCGGAAAAAGAGATAAGGTATGTGGAACACCAGATATTTCTTGGGTACAACATATCTGCTATCTCGATGGTGGGATTTGCAATGTTGCTTACCTTTACCCAGCTTTTGCTGCCTTATCCTCTCGCCCACATACAGACATTGTCGATAATTCTATATGTCTATATTTTCCTGGTAAGCATGTACAGTATCCTGATCCACACAAATACAATCAGTACTTACAGGCTAGCGGAGCCCCTGAGGGTGCTTCCAACTGACATAGGCAAGAAATCAATTCCACTTTCATGGTTTATTTTTACAGGTTCTTCCAGCATCTTTGTCATTATACCCCCTCTTATAGCCTATGTCTACTATACTGGCATCTTTTATTCAATCATTATTGGCCTTGCCTGGGCATTTATAATGCTTGCTCTGGGTTATATTGCCGGAGTAACACTGGCGTTCCTGATCCAGGGCAGCAGCAAAAAGAAGAGGTTGATTAAGGAGGGTCCTCTTTCAAACATTCTGAGGTTGCTTTCAATAATATCTATTTTCGCACTATTCGAGATAGCCGTTCAGTTACCTCAAGAAATACCCATTCTTCCTCTTATCACCGGGAAAATCTGGTATTTCTTTATTCCAGTTCTGGGGGTAGCGTATTCAGTATTCAACATAGGACAGCCTTCTCTTTATTCAATTTACATGCTTATCTCGATATTCCTGAATGGCATAATCTCCATTTTCCTTTACATTTATGTGAACGACAGAGCTCTAGATACAGTAACAAGAGGAGATACAACCACTCTGTCATCGCCAAATGTTTCCGGAAGCGGGCAGCGCAGAACAGAAAGAGGATTTTTTGGAGCCCTTATATGGAAAGATCTTAGAAATATGTTAAGAAATCCTCAGAATATGCTCATGATATTGATTCCTGCATTCCTTGTTCTTCCCACACTTATCTCAGTGTTCTTCTTCTCTTCAGGAATCAGGTATGATTCGATTATAATTTATTATTCAATGCTAGCCATAGTCGTTCTATCGTCTGCCTTCTACTCACTGATATTACTCGTCTCAGAAGGAAATGGTATTAGGCTGCTGCAGATACTTCCTGTAGGCTTAAAGGACCTGGCATTTTCAAAATGCTTCGTCGGCTGCTTGATGTTTGCTTTCATAATGGCTCCAATCACAATTATCCTGTTTATACAACTGCATTCAAGTATTATCGTCCTAGTTATATTTCCTTTGAGCATGTTCATAGGTTTTCTGTACACTTCTATGTACAACATAAGAAGGCTTCTAAGGAAAGTCCCTAACGGCTCTTCCACATTGAATTATTATTCCTTCGGTGGAACTGTTGAGCTGATGGTACTTTTTGCTATTACAGCATCAATGGTCGGATTGCCAGCTGCCGCTTCAAATGCACTCAGTTATGTTATCCATGTTTCAATTATTTCCGGTCAGTCAATGTTCTTCATTTTAACTCTTTTAATAAATTTGATACTGATGTTATTTGTCTTAAGGAAAGTCAGTCATACAATATGACTTCCACTATGGATTTTCCGAAAGCCGATAGATTAGTAAGGTAAGTGATCGCAGAAAACTGATTTTAAACATGATCATGTTTATAATATCTAATGGGAATATGTTATTTCAATAAATATACTCAAACCGGTAAATTCTCATATGGGGTGCAAGAATAATGAGAAAATGGTTGGTTATTCAGGCAATCATTGTGATTGTGATAGTAATTTTTTCAACTATTTTGGTTCTCGGTTTCATGAGGGCAGAAGGAATTAGTTCCAACAGAACTTATTCAGTCGGTTCTCTTAACGCTGAAATAGTAATGGGTGGAAATATCTCATCAGTAACATTTGTGGGTTACGAAGGAAATGCAGGCTCTATCTATACCTATAAGATAGTTCTATTCAACAGTGACCGCAACTCCCCAATTAACGTGACTTCAATAGAGACTACAACTACAGAATTCACAATTGTTAATACCACAGTACCCCTTCCTCAGAGCATTCCAGGCGACAGTTATATCTACGTCTCCATAAACATAGGCAGCACCTATGCAGCTGCAGGATACACTGGAGATCTTGATCTTGTTATCACCGAAAAATCCTGACAGAATAGGTTCTTTTTTCATAAGCAATGGACGGAGGTTATACAGAGATTAACAATTTGGCAAACTGGAATTAAGTAGGACTTCCCTTTAGGAATTTAAATATAATCCTAGTGCATAGGGGTAGAGTAACCCGAGTGATAGAATGATGGAGGAAGAACTCTTACTTTCAGAGGAAGAATATCAGAAATCAGGTGTACATATTGGTACCCAGATAAAGTCAAAAGATATGCAGGATTATATCTTCAAGATCAGGAATGACGGCCTTTACATTCTTGATATTAAGAAGACAAACCATTCTCTTATTGTGGCAAGTAAAATGCTTTCAAGGATCGATCCTTCCCAGATACTGGTTGTTGCCCAGAGGCAATATGCTTTTCGGCCAGTAATAAAATTCTCAGAGGTCCTTGGAACAAAATCAATAGTTGGAAGATTCATCCCCGGTACACTTACAAACCCTCAAATGAAAAACTACCTGGAGGCAAAGGTTGTTATGGTAACAGACCCACTTGCTGACACTCAAGTTATGAAAGAGGCAAGGATGATAAGTGCACCTATAATAGCTCTCTGTGATGCAAATAATAAGACAGATTACGTTGATCTTGTAATACCGACCAACAACAAGGGAAGAAGATCTCTGGCAGTAATATACTGGCTTCTTGCAAGGCAGACCCTGAAATTCAGAGGTTCTATAAAGGATGATTCAGACTTCAAATACAGTGTGGACGATTTCGAAGCCCAGCTATGATGGAGAGGTTGATAACGGGTCCCTTACCCTTTCAATCTTTCTATAGGCAATTTTTCCTTGTGATTCCCCAGCAAAGATCATCTTTTTCCTAACTGCGTGTGCCACCCTTACAGCTCGGCTAATTTTATACCATTGTTCTTCCTCGGGAAAAACATGAACAAGAAAATCTGCATGATCCTCAAGCTCGCCAGAGTATATTCTAAAATTTGCACCGTATTTAAATCCGGTTCTTATTATGAACCCCCTGCTGGTGAGATCATTGTATACCTTCTGTTCAATAGATAACTCAGACAATTTAGGGCTGCTTATAAAACTCCTTTCAAACCTGTTCAGGTAAACCCATTTCCCTATTTTAGCTCCCATCCACTGTGGAAAATTTCCATCTGTTAAGATGTGAGCAGAGTCGGAACCAACTTTATAAGATTCAGCGGGTGGAGGCTGATGTTTACCTAATGGTTCCAGTTGCTCCATAGAAAAAGCTGTGAGATCAAGTTCATCATCAATGACCAGGAAACTCAAATTCCCCATATCCAGTAGTTCCTTCCAGCTAATTGAATCATCTTCCCTTATCACCATATAGGGTGGAGAATATTCATGGTCTGCATTTTTTCTGAACATGATATATTTTCCTTCAACCTTGACCTGAACACCCATCTTCTTAAACCAGTCATAAGCTGGGAAAACCAAAAGAAAAAGTTCAGGGAACTGTAAATGAGATATAAAGTTAGCAGGATCTCTAAATATTGGGTTTTCAGGCTCTATCTTATCCTTGGACATCAGAAAGAAAGCCTCATATGGATCAAGGTTGAGAAATGAATTCGCAAATTTCCCAAGTTTATATTTGTTTATTATGTAGGAGGGACTTCTTTCCTCCATTATAGAAAAAATGATATTTCCGCATCTGGCACTATGCGGTTTGTTTTCTTTTTGCATAAAATCTCTTTGTCAGTGAATCTTCGATATATCCAAGGGCACTTTCCACACCTTCTCCGGTCTTTGCTGAAAGAATGAAATAATCTGTCCCGTACTTTTTTCTGATCTTTTCAAGTTCATCCTTCCAGATAGCAGCCTCATATTTCAAATCAAGTTTAGTTGCAGCCACAACAACTAGGGGCTTCTTCTCGAAATTAGCTGAATATTTCAGTATCTCTTCTGCATACCCCAGTGAATTGGGATTTGTGATGTCAATTGTAACAATTATCGCAGCTGAACCTGGAAGCAAGCGGTCTGCTTCGAGGCTTTCCGAAACTTCCTGAAGAAGAAGGTCTGCGTTTATCCTTCCACTCCCATTGTTGATTGTGATTCTCTTTCTATTTAGCAGCTTTACCTGCATGCTGACATCGTCAGTGTCGTAGACCAGCCTGGAAATCAAGGTGCTCTTTCCCGATCTGGAAAGCCCTGCAACGCTGATCTTCCACATCACACGATCCAAATTCATCGGCGATTGATTAGTAGGTTTTAGTTATAGTTTTTGATTGTTTCCATTGATTAGGACTTGGAAAAATGTTGCCTATTACTGAAGAATATGGGGGAAGTTAAGAGTAATGAACGAGCTTGTCACCGACTTGCATATAGGAAGTAAACAGGATAACTGTAAAGTGCAGCAATAGGAGTTAATTATTCTCATTCCACAAAGGAACATGGCCATTCTATTTGTCGACTTGAATTGTCATGAAACGACTTGTGAATAGCCTGAAATATAAAAACAGAAATTGAAATACCAGGACAATATCTATGCAGAATGCCTATAATCACAATCAGTCCTGCTCTATATGTAATAGTTTTCTTCATTACCCTAATCATAGGACTAATTATTGACGGGTTTGCCATCAAACTATCAGTTTCCCTAGTTGCAGGAAAGAAAATTCACCTTTCAAGGGGCATGCTTGTCTCGTTGGTTTCAATAATCATTTTCGCCATACTATTTGTGATATTCAGCCTGTTTACACCGGTAGTAGGATTTATTGTTGCTCTTCTTGGAATGATATATGTGATCAAAAATATGGTCAGAACAACATGGCTTGGCGGATTCGGGATCGCAATTGTAGCCTGGATAATACTTGTGGTGATGTACGCCATCATATTCTTTGTTTTTGGCCAATTTGCAGCGCTCAGCATGCACTTTACCCATAATTTCATGCTCTGAATTTCAATTTCCAGGCTCAAACATTTTCTATTTTAGGATTGGAAATTTACAAACTTTTAAGTATTAAAAATTAACTAATTAGATATATTCTAGAGAATAACATAGGCATGCTATCTTAACTCACACAGATTTAATAGGATGGCTGGCATTTAACCATGATAAAAATGAACCTTCAGTTTTCGGATGGCCTCAGGAATATTAAGCCGTCAGAAATTAGGGAACTGCTGAAATATGCAAGCAAAAAAGATTTTATCTCATTCAGTGGTGGAATGCCAAACCCTCTTACGTTCCCTATGGATGAAATCAGACAGATTATAGACGAAGTCATGAAGGAATACGGTTCCCTGGCTCTGCAGTATGGCAATACTGGTGGCCTGAATGAACTAAGAGAAGAGATATCTCGAATGGTTCTGGAGACAGAAGGAATTAATACGAGCATTGAAAATACTATTGTCACATCTGGTTCACAGCAGGGGCTTTATGAGCTTGCCAAGGTAATGATTAACCCTGGTGACTCCATAATCACTGAAGAACCAACTTATGTTGGAGCCATATCAGCATTCGATGCCAACAAAGCAGATATACATTCAATCAGGATTGACAATGATGGTATGGACACACACGCTGCAGAAGAAGAAATTAAAAGTTTGATAAGTGCGGGAAAGAAGCCTAAATTTATCTATCTCATTCCAACGTTTCAGAATCCCACTGGCATCACTATGAGCCTTGAAAGAAGGAAGCACATAACTGAGATATCATCCAGATATTCAATCCCCATCGTTGAGGACAACCCGTATGGTGAGCTTAGGTATTCCGGCCAGAAACTTCCATCCTTGAAGTCAATGGACAGAGATAACAGTGTAATTTATATGGGCACATTCTCAAAGGTAATGTGCCCAGGTTTCAGGCTCGGTTACACTATCGCTCCTGTTGAATACGTAAACAGGGCAAACCTGCTGAAACAGGCATTAGACCTTTCCTCAAGCACATTTTCACAATATGTGGCCTGGCTTTATCTTAAGAAAGGGATCATGAAAACCATGATTCCAAAGGCCATAAACCTTTACAGAAAGAAGAGAGATTCCATGCTTAAAGCCCTGGAGGAAAGTTTCCCTGAAGGTTCCAC
>DAHWLW010000084.1:0-2966 GCA_027343465.1 Thermoplasmatales archaeon
CATGTAAGTGATATTCCCGGGTGGAACATAGTCCAGCCTGTAAGGACTGACGCTGCCGTTTTTCCATGAGGCCAGGAACACGAAAAGGTTGAAGGAACCGTATACTGACACAAGAATGTAAAAAGGCATCAGGGCCAGATCCGTAATGTCATGTGATAGGTATTCCGCAACGCCGAGAAGTGCAACGGTGAAAAGAATGGTTGGATGCCAGGGATTCAGAAACCATTGTGGAACTGAAAACCCTGACCTTTTTGGCTGAACCTTCAGGGAATCCAAAGTGATTCGCTCCCTTGCGCCGGGGGGTTTCTCCGACCCTGGTGAGGCGCGCATACAGCATCCATAAAGTGTGACCCAAATAGGGAGGCGAACAATCAGACCCTCTCCCTCTTCAGGCTTCTTCTCACGGCCTCAAGGATAAATTCCTGCCTGGATCTGTAGCCTCCCTTCCTGATAGCATTCTCTATCTTTCTCTCAAGTTCCTCTGTTATTTTCAGAAGTATCTGCACGTTGTTTGTGGTCATAGTTGATATGGAAATATCTTAAGATATTTAATGCATGTCTTTAGATATGCCTGACATCTCCTGACATGGCAAATTTAATCAGTTTCAAGGGGTTGGGTATCGGGAGATATCTTGGCAAAGAGGGAAAGGCTCACGTCAGTGGGCTCAAAACAGATACTGCTAAAGCTGCCTGAAGGAATGTATGATGAGATCATGCGGCTGGTGGAGGAGAAGAAGATGTGGCATTCGCTTCAGGAGTTCATAAGGGACGCCATACTGTCCGAAATAAGGAGACAGGAAAATGAAGATTCTGGCACGGGGAGGAAGTGATTTTATGCCCCCAAAAAAATCCAGCAGAATGAAGATTGAATTCACTCATCACGGATACGCAGGGCAGATAGGCGTTGCAGTCAGGAAGAACCATGGTGTGCTGTCCTCGGGATTCTCTGCAATAGATGTGAAGTTCACCGATGATATGGTAAGGGGATATCCGGTGGTGAGTGCCAGTGTGTCGTTCGAGGGCGCAGGTTATGAGGCCATGTTCGGGTGGCTCCAGGTCATATCGCATGATCTTGGCAATGGAGAGGCAGACTTCTCAGTTGATATTGCTGAACAGTTCCAGGAGTTTATGAATCCTTTCTGCTACTATGGCTACAAGCCAAGATTCTACGATGCACCCCGAATGAATGACCCGACCGTAATGACCTGGAAGGCATACACATTTCTCTGCCCACTGTCCCTTTCCAACAGGGAGGAGTACAGGAAGATCACACCGCTGGCAGGTTTCACATGGGGATATACCATGTCACGGGGGAAACCTGAGAGCATTCTGGAACCCTTGCCTGCAAGCGAAGATGATTGGGATCTGGTTAGGAGGAATGTTACTTCATATTACCCGCAGTGGCAGTTCATGGACATGCCGGTGACAGATATCCGGTGATATCGATCACGGCTTAAATTCTCTTTTTCTCATTTTGCAGCGAGATAGGACGGCTTTTATATCGAAAAAATCTCAAGCAGTACGATGAACGTGAAAGGAACACTTGTCAACATTGATTACGCCGTTATAGATGCAGCAAGAAAAGAGGGTTACAGGAAGGGATGGGATGACAGGAGGCTCCACGATTCAGGCATAATTGAAGATTCAATCAGGGAGTCCAGGAACTTCAGGGAGTTCATAGCTGCACTGAGGGAAAGAATGGAGATGCTTGAGGAATGACACCCATAAACAGATTCGATTTGGAGTTCTACAATGGCTACATTAAGTCCACCCTGAGACTTGCCAGAAGGGTCAAAAGTGCAAAAACTCTCGAAGAGGCCAAGAAAATAGCAGAGGAAATGGAAGAGAGGGCTCTGAGAAAGTTGGAGGAGACAATGGGAGATCTATGAGCTAAACTTGAATTTTTAATTTTCATGCTTAGATAATGTTTTTAGAAGTAAGCTAATATGTATTTCAAGAGGCAGATCAAAATGAATAGATGGCAAATTACCTTATTGTTCTTGGGAGATCTCTTCCCGTTATTCCTAATTGGTCTTGCGTTCCCTATTGATCCATTTTATGAGGCTCAAACCATCGTTTTTTCAATTCTTATCGCATTTTCAGTGTTAGGAAGCTTTCTATGGTGGAATACCATAAAGGAAATCGAAGCTGAAAATTTTACAAGAGATTCCAGGAAAGATAATAAAAAGATCCGGAAAATTGAGGAAAGGGGTAGCATTTACACAGTTTACATGGTTACGTTTGTATCTATTATTCCACTGCTCTCTGGCACTTTATCCGGGCTTATTGCTTTCGGGATAATAATTTTGATTGTTTATTCCATCTACATTAATAGCGACATGTTATTCTACAACCCTGTTCTTGCGCTATTTGGATACAAATTTTACAGAATTGAGATAAGAGATCCAGAAGAGAAAGACGAGGACGACTCAGACGAGATATATGTGATTTCAAAGATTAAATTAACCAGAACAAGAGAGGCAAAAAACTCACAATATAGGTTTTACAGTATAACTGATTATACTTATTATGTTAATTAAATCCTATCTCTACCTTTCAGACTAATCTTTGTTTGTTTCTGGAAGCATAGTTCGATTTAGAGAACGTCCCAGTGTAATAATCTTCGTTGATCGCATTGACGACATGCCAGATGTTGGAATTCTCAATGTCAACTTTGCCATCATTATCTGGCTTGATATCAAGGTTATATTTACTTGCATAATGCATTATATCACTCGGCGTGATGGAACTTATGTAATTTCCCTTAACGGCAAAATACATCTTTCTGGCTTTTCTTGAGTCCCTTTCCAACATTTCAATGAAGGATTTCTCATCCGAAAAAAGTCTTTGATTGTCAGTTGAGTGCGTCCTTACCAATTCAATGATTTTTTCATGATAATTGAAGATTGATTCGAAAGTAAGCTCATTTGAGATAATGATATAATCTTTGAATTTAAAGGATGAGT
>DAHWLW010000091.1:0-14032 GCA_027343465.1 Thermoplasmatales archaeon
GGCTGGCCACGCTGTATTCACATCGGGGATTACAGTTGGGATATCATACCTTGCGCTTTGGATTGCGAATATTCCACTTTTCTCTGACGCCGGAATCTCCAATGCCATAGGCGTTCTCATAACCATTTTGGTTGCCAACACCCTGCTTATTGCAATATTGACAAGAGGGAAGAAAAGAATATTTGGGAGGTACAGGGGGGAAAAGGAGGGAAAATATTTCCAGAAGGTTGCTTCAACAGTCCATGGGAACCGCCTGAAAATCCTTGGAATATTTATTGTTCTGACACTGGTTGGCAGTTATGTCTATTTCTCAACACCAACAAACATGGATCTGTTCTCTCTAGTGCCTCCCAGCAGTGGAATCCAGGCTATAGAGGTTGTAAATTCCTCATTCCATGGGGATTTCTTTGACAGAGGTTATATTATCCTGGAATTCCAGCAACCCCTCGTTGTTAATGGGACATACAATATTACCGAGATGAACCAGATCTCGTCACTGGAGAATCGCTTGATGAATAATACCGGCATAACGCAGGTCTATGGCCCAACTTTCCCGTATGGTTCTCAGGTTTCGCCTGATCTGGCAGGTGTCAACGCAACATACCGGTCAACCTATATGAAACAGATGGACACATTCATAGGGAACAATACGCATTATGCGGTTGTAGATTTCCAGCTTGGTTCAGTTGCCTGGAGCTCACAGTCTACAAAAAATGTGAAGAATCTGGACTCCATTATCACTTCAACTTCCGATGGAAATTATAAATTCTATGTCGGAGGCCTGACTGAAGGCCTAAACAATGCATACAGTTTCACGTCAAACAGTTTTGCAAAGCTTGTGCCCATTCTCTCAATAGCCATATTCCTGGTGCTTTTCATTCAGCTCGGTTCTGTGTTCACACCGATAAGGCTCATATTCATGGTTCTCGCATCAGTTATAATCTCTCTGTCCATAGCTTACGCTTTCCTCTTCTATCTGCTGCATCTGTCAATACTGATATTCCTCCCCATGTTTACTGTCATAACTCTGCTTGCTGTGGGCCTTGATTATGATATATTCATGATTACAAGAGTAAGGGAGGAGGTAATGAAAGGGAACGATGATGCTGTAGGAATCGCGAAAAGCATTACAGAGAATGGCGGAGTTATCGTGACCCTTGGATCTCTTCTGTTTGCAACATTCGGTGCCCTTGTATTCAGCCAGCTTGCCATAATACAGGAGATCGGAGCTGGCCTTGCTCTCGGTGTCCTCATAGACACATTTGTGAGCTGGCCTTTCTTCGTTCCCGCTGTTATGCTGCTTCTTAAGAGGCTCAACTGGTGGCCTTCAAAGTTCAGTAAAAAAGGCTCCGGAAATTCCGGATCATAATATTTCCCTATTTTTAAACCATTCTTTTTATAATCCTGCAAGAAAAAACTATATATGGGGCTTAAATGTAGCGATGAAACCGATGAAAACCTATCTTAAAGTATCATTTTCCAGCGAAGGTGCAAAACCTAGCGAAGTTATAAATAGGTTGAGGTCCCTTGGATTCAAGCCTGTCATAGGAGAGCATGATATGATATATGAGTGGGGCGACAGCGCCACTGCAGATGACTCAATATGGTTCGCAGATAAGATTCAGGCAACCCTTGAGGGATTCAAGGTAATGTTCCAGATTGAGACTCTTAACGAGTAAGTCAGTAAGGAAGCCTTCTAATCTCACCACAGTAGCCGCATCTGACATGCACTATTTTCCTTCTTACCCTTATTAATGTCTCCTTTCCATAAGGTGTTCCACATTTTCTACAGAAGCTTCTTTTTAAATACTGGGGCAGAGTAATATTCACACGCTGGGAAAGCAATTGCATCATTCTTGTGCAGTTTCTCCGGAAATCCAAGTTATCCCGGTGTCTGAGAATCATTCCCTGAAGGGAATCAATCCTTATCCTGGCAATTTCAGTGGGATTCTTGATTTCCTTTCGGTTTACCATAAATATTATTCTGCAATTACTTACTGTGATTAAACTTATTCTGATGGACGTGGACGGCACGCTTACAGATTCCAGACGAGCCATATCTACACGTGCAATAGAAGCCATGAGGAAGGCTCAGGCTAAAGGCATTAATGTGAGCCTCGTAAGTGGAAATGTAATTCCCGTAATGTATTCTTTAAGGGTATTCATAGGTCTGGAAGCGCCTGTCTTTGGTGAAAACGGGGGCGTGATGATTGACGACTCAGGTGTTAGATCATTTTTTGGCATAGAAAAGCCAAGAAAATTATTAGATAGGTTACTTGAAGAAGGGCTTGCAACAGACCTTATAACAAACCAGTGGAGATACTGCTCAATGGGGTATGGGCCAACCGGAGCAGACGACGCAAGGATTGGGAAAATGGCAAAGGATTTTGGTGTAGAAATAACAAACAGCGGCTTTTCCTGGCATATACTCAACCCCGGGCAGAATAAAGGATTCGCATTGAAATGGCTTATGGATAACTACTCTGTCCAGGAAAATGAGGCAATGGTGATCGGAGACAACTTCAATGATCTTCCAATGTTTATGGACAGAGTTGTAAAGGGTACACCCGCTAATGCCGAGAGGGAACTTAGAGAGATCTCTGACATTGTAAGCGACATCCCTTATGGTGAAGGGACTGCTGATTTGATATTAAGGGTTCTCTCTGATAAGATCTGATGTAAATGCTCCCGTTGGGTCATCAATAATCTCTCCATCCTGAAGGACAAATTCGCCTCTCAGGATCACTGAAGAGGGAAAAACTGCCTCAAATCCTGTGAATGGGGTTATACTGTTCTTTGAATGCAGTTTCTCAGGGTTTATCCTTTTGATCTCCGAAAGATCGAAAGTAAGGAAATCTGCATAGTAACCCTCTTCAATGATCCCTTTCTTTATTCCAAATTTTTTAGCAGGATTGGCAGAGGAGGTTCTGATCATGAGGTCAAGGGGAAGTATCTTCCTGGCAACAAGCCCAAGGAGAAGAGGTATTCTGGTTTCTACACCTATGATTCCGGAAGATGCGTACTGAAATTCACCCTTTCTCTCCTCCGGGTGTGGCGCATGGTCAGAGGAAACTGCATAAATCCTACCATCAAGAAAGGCTTGAAGCAACGCCTCCTGTGTCTGTCTTGTTCGAAGTGGCGGATTGCACTTTCCATAGGAACCAAGATCCATATCATTGTTGAGCAGAATATTATGAGGAGTGACCTCCGTTGCAAAGTCGGCTGGAAGCAAATCAAGCGACTTCGGAGAACTGATGTGTGTCATGATTGGGGAACGGAAACTGTGCTTTGCCAGCAAATTTGCCGATTCCATCTCACATTCCTCTGGCCTAGACAGATCATGGTCTTTGAGATTCTTTACTTCGGGGATCAGGTGACGATGAAGGCAAGAAGCACTTTCCCCATGAAACACCACAGGTTTTTCATAGTCTTTCAGTTGTAAGAGGGAATCGTTCTCATCAGTTATAGGAAGAGAATTGGTGCTTCCACCAAGAAATATCTTCAGGCCACAAGAATCTCTGTCTATTACTGGCAGATTACGTCCATCAAAGAGGGAGTAGAGCCCAAAATCACAGAATGACTTCCCTGAGGCTATGGCAAGTTTATTCCGGAAACGCTCATAATCCCTGATTGGTATGAGGTTGTTCGGCATATCCAGCACGGTGGTTGTGCCTCCATATACAGCAGACGTGCTTCCAGTCCGGTAATCCTCACTTTCTGATTCTCCAGGTTCCCTGAAGTGAACGTGTGTGTCGAAGCCAGATGGTATGGCAGGCTTCCAGAGTTTTGTCTTCGGCGCACCGGATAGGGCTTTCCCTATTCGTTGAATCCTGCCTTCTGATACTGCAACTTCGACTTCATCAAATTTTCCCCGAAAATAGAATCTGCCGGTAAATATTCTGTCCATTCAGACCCCTCTCCTTTCTCCCCAGATGATCTTATGCAGCTGAGGAAGCACTCTGGCATTTATCCCCCTGTCCAGGACCTCTTCTGTGATCCACTGCAAAGATATTCCCCAGGCAGGCTGAAAGAGTGCTTCAACTGTTGGCTTTCTCTCCTGAAGGAATTTTACGCTGTAATCAAAGTCCTTCCTATCCGATATTACGAATTTGATGTAATCCTGAGCCCTCAGATAATTGAGATTATCTGCCAGAAGAGAACTCTCCTCTCCGGAGGACGGTGTCTTTATGTCCATGTCAATGAATACAGAATCTCTCCTGGCCATCTCTTTTACAGAGAGAGACCCACCTGTCTCAAGAAGTACATTTTTGCCTAGTTCATGAGCAAGATCAACAAACTTGATTGCCTCCCTCTGAAGGAGAGGCTCACCTCCTGTGAAGCATACCCATTCATGTCTGTAATCCCTGATCTTGTCAGCGAGCTCTTGAAGAGAGACCTCCGTTCCACCCTGAAATGTATAGGTGGAATCACACCACCTGCATCTGAGGTTGCATCTGTTTGTCCGGACGAAAAGCATCGGGATGCCTATGTATCTCCCTTCTCCCTGAATGCTCTGGAATATCTCAGTAATAAGCAATGAATCTAAATCCCATTGATCCATATAAAGTGTAATCGAATTAAATGAAAAGAAATAATTAGAGCCCCGGCAATAAAGGGTTGATATCTGATGGATCCAAAGAGAATATTTGATTACGCAAGGGAGGCCGAGGCCATTCTAATTTTGCAGGGGAATGAAAATTCAGTCGATAAGACATTCTTTTATCTCACGGGTGTCGATGGTGGGCTATTCGAAGGATCTGCCCTCTTTGTAACACCTGAAGAAATCAAGATTCTAACCTCATCTCTGGAGGAAGAGAGCGCAAGAAGGACCGGGCTTGAAGTTCTGGTATACAACAGGAAATCTGAATATGAAAAGTACATAAAGGAACTGCTCGATGGATACTCAACAGTTGGTCTGAATTACTCCTCACTCACGCTTGACAGGTATAAGGAGCTTCTCAGGGTAGTGCCTGACAAGGAGTTTCTGGATGTCTCCGTATCCATCAGCGAGGCAAGGAAGATAAAGACAAAGGAAGAACTGGACAGAATCAGGGAAGCGGCAAGGATAGGAAGTGAGGCCATTGGCACCACGGTTGGTAAGATCAGAGAGGGGATGACTGAAAGCGAGGTCGCATCCCTTGTTGCATATGAAATGATGAATCTTGGAGCTTCAGAACCATCCTTTAGCACAATTGTAGCATTCGGGGATAATTCATCCATGCCTCATTACAGCCCTGGCAACCGGAAGCTGAAGAAGAATGATACTGTCCTGATTGACTTCGGTGCAAGATACAGAAGGTACTGTTCAGACATAACAAGAACATTTGTTTTCGGGAGAGCAGACCCGGAACAGAAAGAAATGTATGATATAGTGTATGAGGCCCAGAAAAAGGGAATGGAAGCTATCAAGGCAAACCGAAATGGGAAAGATGCTGATCTGGCCGCAAGAGAGGTGATTGAACATTCCAAATACAAAGGCAGATTCATCCATTCACTGGGGCATGGCCTGGGTATGGATGTTCACGATCATTCGGCGCTTTCTCCAAATTATGATTTCAACCTCAAAGCTAACATGGTTGTCACCGTGGAACCAGGAGTGTATGTGCCCAAGAAGGGAGGTGTCAGGATCGAGGACGACGTTATAGTCACTGAAGACGGCTATGAACTCATCACGACTGCCACTAGGGACCTTGTGGAGATTTCCTGATCAATGGACACTGCGCTGATCCCTGATTTCAGGATGTCAGGCACCAGAATATCTGGCATTCTACTTTCAAACGACCCGGAAAATGGCCAGATAAGGTCACTGGCCAGGAGGTTCATAGAGGAAACAATAGATGGTGGAAGGGAAAGAACCACAACATCAATCATGGATCTCAGGGCATTCCCCCTGACAATCTGGTTTCTTAAAGCCCTGAATATTAATGTTCTGACTACAAGGGTAATAAACAGAACCAGGGATATACTTGAAGCAGAACTGAGATCAACCAGGACGAGCTCGGATGATATATTGTCCTATGCAGAGGCTATGGGCATAAACTGTGAGGTTTCCATGGATGAAGAGAGATATCTCATACCTGTTGCTCAGTTCATAACATTCAGTTCAAGAATCTCCGGGCCGAGATACAGGCTCGTAAACCAGGCCGTCAGCCATGGTAAGGTACTATGTTCCAGGGAGATGGCCTCAAAGATTATCAGGGAATCATTTGTAAGGAGAGCGTTTGACGCATATTCATCCATAACCAGGAAGGATGCAATCAATAATACAAGCCCTGCTAAGGATATTCTTAATGATTTAATGAAAATGATCGATGAACGTGGCATCACACAGGATGTGCAGCTGGGAAACGTGGATTATGCAATATTTCCTCCTTGCATAAAGGAATATATCTCGCAGATGAAGGATGGTGTGAACCTTCCGCATATGGCGAGGTTCACTCTTGTGAGTTTTCTGCACAAGGTTGGAATGAACAGTGAGGAGATTATTGCTCTCTTCAGAACTGCACCTGATTTCAAGGAAAAACTTACAACCTATCAGGTGAACCATGTGACTGGGCAAACCTCCAGTACTGAATATTCTCCGCCGAAATGCACAGTGCTGCAGTCGAACCACTTGTGCTACAAAGGGGATGACCAGGTATGCAATTCCAAATGGCTAAAACATCCACTGCAGTATTACACATTCAAGAAAAGCAAGCCATTAAGAAAGGCGCCTTTCAATAATCTTGAGAAGAGATGACTTTTTAAGGTCTGTTTCGACAAAGAATATCCTGGAATTCTCCCAGGGTACTCTGGGGTAATGCCCCTCGCGCACCTCATATTTGACATTCATTCCAGACAGAATTTCCTTAAGCCTGTCTAAACTGAAATTTTTGGCAGCATTTCTGTTAATTCTTCTGCCCAAGCTCCTGCTGAGGTTATGGCTAAAATACTGGGAATAAAGTGTAACAGTCATATGAGTATTGCGTTTACAACTCCATCCTGTCCTGGCCTGGAGGTTATTCTTGCACTTCCTGCCTCGGTCTGTACAATTGTCCCCTTCGTCATTATATTTCTCTGGACATAGTGCTGGTTTGCAGGGTTTTCCTTGACAGTCTGGATAAGGAGTTTCTTTGTCTTCTTTTCAGAAGGGATGTACACATTGGCACTCTGTCCTTTCATCAGGACAACCTTTTCGTTTCCTCCGAATCCTCTCAGCACCTTTCTGGAATCTGGGCCTATTCTTGTAAATGAAGGCTCTCTTCCCAGCTCGTGTCTCCTCTTGCTTCTGAATCTTGTTAACTTCCCGCCTGTGATCTTTTTATGGGCAGCTCCCTGAAATATAGTCATATACAAAACCTGATTGATAAACAGTATAAAATCTGTTTGCTGTTCTATATTGACTATGGAAATTTATAAATTAATTGGTTAGGAAAGGTTGCCTCACGCATAGGCTATGTTTAAGAACATTCAAATCAATTCCCATGAAACATGCCTGATCTTATTCTGATTTACTATCCTTACATCATTGATTTTCTCATTGTTCTGCTGGTCCTTATAACTGTGCTGGTTGACATCTCCAAATTCATGTATTCCTATATCCTGGTAATTCCTCCTGCCGTTATACTATACGTTATTACAGGCACTCTTTTCTATGCTCTGGTTCTAATTCTTTCAGTAATTGTATCGAAGTATCTCTATTCTGTTAGATTCTTTTACTATGCTGCCGCCCTTATTCTTATATCAATAATGCTCTTTGTTTTCAGAATAAGCGGCTCCGACTGGATGTTCTTCGATTTCTGCCTGGGTTATGGGGGCCTGGTTGCATTCCTGGGGGACAAGGGTAGCCTGGTCAACATAAGAAGCAATGATCATTCAAAAGGTACGGTCAGGCAGATAGAGATGAGAAGAGATTATGTTCAAATTGCCGGGGGGCTTATAATATTCTCCATCCTTTACTTTGGAACTTTCTACTATCTGCGCATGTTCATTACATGGGCAGTTCTGATATTCCTAATCATTGGCAATTACTACTCCAGAAGGAGCAATACAAAGATAGGCTCACTGATCTCATATTTTGAAAGACCCTCAGTGCCCATAGGCCTGGGGGCTATCTGGTTTGGAATCGGCATTCTCTTCTCACTCGGGCTTGTTGACAGCGGAAAGATCTTCGCGTTGATCATATTTGCCTCAACAGTTGGGGATCCTCTGGCAACAATTGTAGGAAGCAATATCCATTCCCCAAAACTATTTTTCAACCAGAGGAAATCATGGGCCGGGTTTGCCGCAATGCTTTTGCCAACCTGCCTCCTTGGCTATTTCCTTGCTGGTTTTACTGGATTGCTAATCGGTGTTACCGGTACTGTGGCTGAAAGCCTCTCATTCCATACTATAGATGACAATTTCTCAGTTCCTGCAACAATGGGCATTATCACACGCATAATACAGTCAATTACCTGAGCGACTTGAGATATGCAATATCTCCATTAGGTGAAGGGGAGAACCCCATCTTCCTGTACAGTTTTTCAGCGCTGTTCCCTTCTGTTACCCAGAGTTCTACCTTTTTAAATCCCCCCTCATAAAGAGATGAGAGAGAAGACCTCATGAGGTATTCCCCGTAACCAAGACCTCTGAATTCAGGTATTACAAAGAAGTCTATTATTATCGGGATTCTGGTGCCATCCAGCCTTGGCCTACCTCTGCACACAAGTATGGCTCCTGCAATGCTCCCCTCATTGAGAATAAGATGAGATGCATCATATATCAGATCCCCATATGAACCGTCCATTATATCTCTGAGCATCTTTATCCTCTCTTCATGGCTCCCCGGGAGAAGGAACCTGGCCTCGGAAGTTGATTCGTAAGCCTTTAGCTGAGCATCTACATATTTACTGGAATTCAATTCCTCTATCCCTGCAAATACGAGTCTGGTATTTTCGATCTTTTCTGGCTTTCCCGAAAATTTTTCCAGTTCTGAAAGGAGAAGCCTTCTCCTCCTTAGTATCTCATATCCCCTTCCTTTCATCAGATTATCTGGAACATCAATTCCAGCAATGTTTCCTATCATGATCTCCCTAGAGTTTCTTGATGCGAGTTGTTCCAACCATGAAAGAAGTTTGTCAAGGGTATCCTCACTGAAGTTGGAAGGTTCAGGGAAACAGAGCAATCCATGGGTTCTTCCTGAAGACATGTCAGTGCCAGTCAGGTAGGCAAATCCCTTGACTCTGTTTCCATTTATTATAATTCTGGAGGGGATCAGGTTGTTTGATAACTGACTTTCAACCGAAGCAAAAGTATTTTCAATGTCCAGATCTGGATAAAGATCTTGAAACTGCTTCTTCTGTATTTCCAGAAGAGGTTTCCAGTTTATCTTAACGTTTTCAATATCCATGATCGCTCATGATATGTATTCTGAAAATAAAATGATCCCGCTATTTTGAAATACTATTTAAAACATCGACTTTTAACGAATCATAAATCGGTATTTCAAGAAAAGATTTATACAGAAGGTCTAAATTTCTAGGGGATAAGATGGACGACGTATCGAGGACAGAGGAATTTAACAACTGCGCTGTTAAATACTCTGAATATTACAAGGGAAAGGTTCAGATAATGCCAAAGGTGCCTGTGCACTCCCTCTCTGACTTTTCCATCTGGTATACCCCGGGAGTGGCGGAAGTTTCAAGGAGAATTGCCCAGAATAAAGAACTGTCATTTGAAATGACAGGTAGATGGAATAGCATCGCAATTCTTACCGATGGGACCAGAGTACTTGGGCTTGGAAATATAGGCCCCGAAGCTGCCATGCCGGTCATGGAGGGCAAATCTCTGATTTTCAACTTTCTGGGAGCAGTAAATGCCGTTCCCATACCTATAAGAACAAAAACAAAGGAAGAATTCATCAGTGTCGCTAAGGCCCTGGAACCTTCCTTCGGTGGATATAATCTGGAGGATATTGAATCACCAAAATGCTTCTTCGTTCTTGAAGAGCTGCAGAAAAGTCTTACAATACCTGCCTGGCATGATGATCAGCTTGGAACGGCCTGCATAACACTTTCAGGCCTGATAAATTCTTTACGGGTTACAGGAAGGAAGATTGAGGACACAAGAGTGGTCCTCCTGGGTTCCGGTGCAGCAAATATTGCGGCCGCCCATCTGCTGTTTGCTGCAGGTTTCCGTGAAGGTAACATAACCCTTGCCGATTCTAAAGGGGTACTTAATCCTGAAAGGGAGGATATGGACTCACTTATGCTGAACAATCCATGGAAGTACCAGCTTGCAATGAGAACAAATGCTGAGAGAATATCGGGGCCATCAGAAAAAGCTTTCAAAGGAGCAGATGTTATTATTTCAGCATCCAAGCCTGGCCCAGATACAATCAAGCAGGAATGGATTAAAACAATGAACAGTGATCCTGTAATTTTCGCACTGGCAAACCCAACTCCAGAAATATGGCCTTCCAAAGCCAAAGAGGCTGGGGCAAGCATTGTTGCTACAGGCAGAGGCGATTTTCCAAATCAGATAAACAACAGCCTGGTTTTTCCTGGAGTTTTCCGCGGAGTTCTTGATGCAAGGGCCAAAGGTGTCAACTTTAAGATAATGGTTGCAGCTTCTTATGAGATAGCAGACTTCGTCAAGAATCCGGATTCAGAGAAGATCGTCCCTACCATGGATGACTGGGAGCTATACCCGGCAGTAGCCGCGGCAGTGGCATCAAAGACAGTGGAGATGGGCCTGGCAAGAAAGAACAATTCAAGAGAAGGTTTTTACAGAACTGCCCATGACCTGATAGAAGAAAACAGACATGTATACATGAAACTGATGGAGGAACGTCTGATAAAAGAACTTCCAGGAGGTAATAAAATTGAAAACTAAGCCGGTAATAAGAAAGATGAAGAAAGAAGACCTTGAGCCAGTGGCTGAAATGATACTGAGACTCAAGAAGCTCAATGGAGAATTTGACCCGCTGTTCGAGGTATCTCCGGATGCTCAAGCCGAGATCACGGATCAGCTGAAAAGATCTCTAGAAGAAGGAGAAAAGTGCACAGATATAGTCGCTGAGATCTCAGGAAAGGTTATAGGAGTAATGCGGGTTAATTTCAACAAAAGACTCTATTATCTGCCCAAGACCGAGGCAAGAATACTGGATTTTTACGTTATGCCTGAGTATCGCAGGACGGGCGCAGGGAAACTTATGCTTGATTACATGAATGGAGAATTTGGCAGGAGGAAGGTAGGCCTCGTTGCTGCGGAATTTCCATCACTTAACCCCATTGCCCTGAATTTTTACAAAAAACTTGGATTCAAGGAGATTGTAGGAATTTACGCCAAAAATATGGATGAGGACCAGTAGATCCTAAACCCAATTTTTTATTTTCAAATGCTTGTGGAATCTGGTCTGTGGTCCAGTTCCATCTTTTTTGTTTCGTACCCGTAGAATAACCAGATTGCCGCACCAGCAAGCCCTATTATCCAGAGTATTATGTTGGAAATTATTTCCTGCCCAAGGCTAAAGTTTGCGAATAGCACTATGGTAATTGGATAGGCAACCATTGGAACCACCCTGACAAGTGCAATGCCACGCCCCCTTGTTCCGGTTCTGAATAGTTCTGGCTCAAGAGTTGTCCTGGCTGCCCAGGCAAACTCACTGAATATCATGTTTATAAAAAGAAGCGGAACATATACGAAAAGATTTCCAAGTGAGTTCACAACCAAAAGGATGATCAAAACAGAAAAAAGGCCACCTGCAAAGGAAAGGAGTGTGAAAAGTCTTCTGCCGGAGGATATGAGCCTCCCTGCAAATGGTCCTGCTATAGATGCCCCCAGAAGGCCAAAGAAGACAAGATAATCTATCTTTGTCGCTGATGAGAACTCATAATATGGGATTATATAGGCCATCAGCCCAAAGGTGAGGTACTGTGAAAGAGCCATACTTCCAAGTACAAAATATCTGAGGGAGAAAGACCTGCTTGGAAAGCTTCCCTCACTGTCTGGTGTTTCTATATCCAGTTCCTTTGACAGTTGAGATGATTCTTTTTCCCTTCCTTTCACACCAAGCCATCTGAATGATTCTGGTAGTTTAATTCTGGAATAAACAATGAGGCATACCAGAAGAATGGCCATTATCCCAATTGACAGTCTCTGATAAAGCAGGGGAAAATTTCCCAGTGAAATAAAAAGAAAGACTCCTGCAATGAATGCACTGCCTATGTTGCTGAAGTTCATCCCATTTGTTACGAAAGAACCTCTGGATTCTTTTGTGCTATCCTCTGCCAGAAGGGAAATGGTTGGAATCTCCTCGCCAGCAACTCCAAAATGGGAAAGAGCAATGCCAAACAGAAGAGAGAACACTGAATAGGAAAGGGAAATAACAGCAAGGCCAATTGAGTAAAGGGCTATTGTGGCAATGAATATCTTTCTCCTTCCAATATAGTCGGAGATGAATCCCATGAGAAAACTTCCGAAAAGAGAAAAGGAAGGCCCTATAACAACCAGAAGAATCCTGAATATTCCGGTATCAGGGACAAAAGGCCAGCTCTTTCCCAGAGGTGCTATTGAAGCAATAACTCCCCAGAGGAACATCCCGCTGAATGTTGATGTAACCAGTGACTTCCTGGCAGGATTCATCTGGAAACACCATGTGTTGAAAGAAAAACACTATTGCAATGCAGTTCCGCTCTGACACAAAGTATGTCTGATACCATCATCTCAGTCCCTCCGCCAGCATTACCTGGATCAGGTTCCAAGGGTCGACCTTTCGGTCCTCTCAGCCTCTTTCGAAGCTCCCCGAACTGACTATGATGTATAGCATCTAAACACTTAAGTTTTTTTATTACATGACCGGGCAAGCAATTTTAATTTAGAACTTTTGAAAGCAGATTTGTGCGAATTGTTCCTGAGTCTATATAAATTCTCAAAGATGATTCAAAATCGCCCTAATCCCGGAGGCTATGAGTGATTCATTATGAAGCCTTATGCCATAAGATATGTCTAGAAAACCTGACAGACTGGCGTATATAATAGCTCTTTCATTTATATTCGGGTCACTCATGTATGTTAGGCGTGCAACTTCTTTTGCGAAATCAGGACCAAATGAGACATTAAGTTCAGATATGTCATAGGCAGGATCACCAATCATCATTCCCCCCCAGTCAAGTATTCCAGAAATTTGCCCATCTTTTCTGGAATAGAGTATGTTCCAGCCTCCAAAATCACCGTGTATAGGTACCTCTTTGAATGAATCCTGACGAATTGACATGAATGTGCTGTCTAGAAATAATCTCACTTCATTATGCAGATAAAGAGGAAAACGAGAAACACATGACTTGCGGTATTCATCAAGCATCCCTTTGAATGCTTTTATCCACTTTTCCCCTCTTCCATTTCCAGAGTCCCCGAAGACATCTTCCGGTATCTCGTTTATTCTTCTCAGGTTTTCCGAAAGAGATTCTGCAACTTTTCTTCTCTCGTAGCTGCTCAACTCACTGAACAAACTTCTTTCCCCATAATGCAATGGGTCCGGCTGGATCAGTGGCATCCCTTCTATGATCTCATATATCCCGGTGGTGAGATTATTGTAATAGCATCTGTGGATATAATGTGGGATCTGTATTCCAGTGAGGTAAGACCTTATCCTTTCCGTTATGTATATGTCCCTGTCCAGTTCATGCGATGCCTGAATGTCCCGAGCAAATTTCATTATGTATTTTCCATTTATGCTGTATAGGATACTGTTCCATCCCCTGGAGAATAGCCTTATTTCAGATATCTCCGATTCAGGGAACAGACCTCTGAATATTTCAGAGATGTGATAATTAGGGACAGTTTCCACTCTTTCTTATGCATTGAGAAGTAAAATGCCTTTCCATATGGCTCAAAAGCAGAAAGGTGACTCACCAAACGTTTTATAATGAGTTATTCATTTCAAAGAGCCGGGCTAGGCCGGGGAGTCAGGCACTCTCTGTTACCCGAAGTCTATATGCGGGGGCGACAGCCTGGAGAGGCCAACCGGACTTCTGTCAGGCCCTGTGGAGGCAATGAAGTTCTGTCCCTT
>DAHWLW010000113.1:0-11246 GCA_027343465.1 Thermoplasmatales archaeon
GTTGATTGCTCTCTCTAAACATACCGCCTGTAGGCACTGTTATGCTTTCCACAGCCGATTCCTATTATGAGGGGACAGTTCTGAACAGGGAGAACAGGTTCCTTGTGACTGTATCCTTTGAAGGAAAGAGGATTGAATGCCACCTTCATGATCCTGGCAGGCTCAAGGATCTCATATTCAGTGGAAGCAGGGTAATTTTCAGGGATTCTTCAGGGGCCAGGACTAAATACTCCATCACTGCTGCTTTAAGGGATGGAGAGTGGATTCTCACGGATGCGAGATTCCACAACAGGCTTGCTTCCATGTTTCTTCCACAAGAGACGAAAAGGGAGGTTCCGCTTAAAGAGAGCAGAATAGACTTCAGATTAAATGGCACATACATTGAGGTAAAGGGTTGTTCCATGCTTTCCAGCGATATGGCTGTATTTCCTGATGCTCCGACCATCAGAGGGGCACACCACCTGAAGCTTCTCACGGAAGTTCTGAAAGGCGGGAACGATGCTTTACTGATTGTTCTTATTTTCAGTCACAGGGCCAGCTGTTTTTCCCCCAATTTTAAAACAGACCCTGAATTCGGGAATTCATTTTTGGAGTTTATAGGTGCAGGAGGATCCATATTCCTTCCGAAATTCAGCCTTGAAGATGGAAAAATCATATTCAGGGGTACCACAGGAATATGCAAAGAGTACTTCAGGTGAATCGATCTTTTTTTATTATCCCTTACTATGACTCCTTCTAGGTTTAAATTGAATTATGACGGAAAACCTAGAAAAAAATCCTTTCTCATCCTGGAGGATGGATCTGTTTTTGATGGGGTTTCCTTCGGATCTGAAATTGACGGATACGGGGAAGTCGTTTTCACTACATCCATGACAGGGTACCTGGAATCACTGACTGATCCTTCATACAAAAACCAGATTCTTGTTTTTGCCAGCCCCACTGTTGCCAATTACAGCATGAAAAAGAGCAGAATGGAGTCTTCTGGCATAATGGTAGCAGGAGTCATCACCCGGGATTCACACAGTGTTCTTCAGGGCGGGGATGACTGGGAAGAATTCAATGATCTTCTTGCTGGCAGTAATATTCCCGGACTGGATTTGGTGGATACGAGGGCACTGGTAAGAAAGATAAGGGAAAAGGGGGTAATGAGGGGATGGATCAGCAGAGATAAATCCCTGAAAAGAGAATTTCCGGATCCAATGGCTAGTGATGTTGTATCTCTGGTAACACCATCGTCGAACATAATCCTGAAGGGGAATGGGGATGTAAAGATCCTCTTTATTGATGTTGGATCAAAGAACAGCATAAAGGAGGAGATGCTGAAATTCTCTTCACTTGTTGTTGCCTCATCAAGATCAGATTTTTCCAAATTAAATGATGACTATTCCCTTATTTTTATTTCAAACGGACCTGGAGATCCGGCCCACGCCTCTCTGGAGCCTGTCAGAAGATTTATCAGGGATATGGCAGGAAAGAAGCCGATTTTTGGGGTGTGCCTGGGACACCAGCTCATAGGGCTTGCCATGGGGGGAAAAACTCTGAAGATGAAATTCGGACACAGAGGCTCAAACCATGCTGTCTCTGATGGGAGTAGAATTCTAATTACAACACACAACCACGGTTATGCGCTGGATGAGGCATCACTTAATGGAACAGGGCTTGAGGTAGTGCAGAGAGATGTTAATGACAGGACCGTTGAGAGAATTGAAAACCGCAAGCTCAGGATATACTCTGTACAGTATCACCCGGAGGCCTCACCGGGGCCACATGACTCGAAGGATTTTTTCTCTGAGATAAAGAGAGAGATGGGTGAAGCCTGATGCCTCTTCTTTCATGGGTAAAGACAGTTCTTGTCATAGGTTCCGGTGCAGTTGTAATAGGCCAGGCAGCTGAGTTTGACTATGCAGGATCCCAGGCATGCCTTTCCCTGAGGGAGGAGGGCATCAAAACTGTTCTGCTTAACAATAATCCTGCCACTATTCAGACCGACAGAAATATTGCTGACAGGATCTATATCGAACCCATAATTCCTGAAGTTGTTGAGAGGATCATTGCAGAGGAGAAGATCGACGCCATACTGGCAACAATGGGTGGCCAGACAGCGCTGAACCTTGCAATTTCACTTGACAGTATGGGTATTCTGAAAAAGTATGGAATCAGGATCATAGGAACAGATGTGCCAGGCATTCAGGTTGCCGAGGACAGGGAGAGATTCCATGAACTTATGGAAAAGATAGGGGAACCGGTTGCCCCATCACTGCGACTCTCCTCAGAAACTTACCGCAAGCTTGCCGGGAAGATTGATTTCTTCCCCATTATCGTAAGAACCTCCTTCTCTCTTGGCGGCCTTGGAGGAACAATTGTAAGGAACCTTGAGGAGCTGAACTCACTTTGCGATGAATATTTCAGGATCTATCCGGATCAGACACTGGAGATTGAAAAGTCACTTGAAGGGCTCAAAGAACTTGAGTATGAGGTCATCAGGGACAATGCTGGAAACTGCATTATCGTTTGCAACATGGAAAACCTTGACCCGATGGGCGTCCACACTGGGGAAAGTGTTGTTGTCACCCCTTCGCAGACTCTAAGTGATATTGAATACCATTTGCTCAGGGACAGCGCCATACACGTCATATCAAGCATAGGCATCCTCGGGGCATGCAACATCCAGTTCGCACTGGACTCTGAAAATGGCAGATATTATGTCGTTGAGGTCAATCCGAGAACATCCAGATCCTCAGCTCTTGCATCCAAGGCGTCCGGTTATCCCATAGCAAGAATATCCGCAAAAATAGCTGTAGGATACAACCTCAATGAGATAATCAACCCCATTACTGGAAACACATATGCCGCATTTGAACCCTCCCTTGACTATGTTACAGTAAAGATTCCGAGATGGCCCTTTGATAAACTCCCAGTTTCAAGGAAGATAGGTGTTCAGATGAAATCCATCGGCGAAGTCATGGGAATAGGGAGAACCTTTGAGGAGGCTCTGATGAAAGCCATCTCATCGCTTGAGAACCAGGATTCAAGAAGGATCAGAATGCCAGTGGACGATGAAACCCTTAAGAGGCTTATCAGAGAGCCATCAGACCAGCGGCTGTTTGCAATATTCGAAGCCATCCTCAGAGGATGGGACAAAGAAAGGGTGTCAAATATGAGCGGGTATCCCCTCTATTTTATCATTAAGATCAGAAATATATGCAGCCTCCTGACGGGAATAACATACGGAGATATGCCAGCTAACCTTAAGGAACTGAAGACAGCAGGTATATCTGATCTTGCCATTTCTGCATTTTCAGGATTGGATGAGGGTTCCATTACCAGGAGGAGGTTCGAGCTTGGGATTCTTCCAGTTTACAAATCCATCGATACATGTTCTGGAGAGTTTCCAGCAAAAACCCCTTACCTTTATTCCACATATGAAACGGAGGATGAATTCACTGGCAGGGATGGCAGGGAAAGCATTCTGATTGTCGGATCAGGGCCAAACAGAATAGCCCAGGGGCTTGAATTTGACTATTCAGCTGTAAAGGCCGTCATGGATCTTAGGAAAAGGGGGTACAGGGCAATAATGGTGAACAGCAACCCCGAAACTGTATCAACAGATTTTGACATAAGTGATCTGCTTTTCTTTGAGCCGCTGACAGTTGAGTATATCTCAAACATAATTAAGAGGGAATGGCCATGCAGAGTTATAGTCCAGTTTTCAGGCCAAACTGGCCAGAACCTTATTTCCCAGCTTTCATCCATATTTGGACCATCCATCTTCCTTGGGACTTCCCCTGAATCAGTGGACAGGATAGAGAGCAGAGACATGTTCTCGGAAGCACTGCACAGAATGGGCATTCTGCAGCCAGAATTCAGAATTGTAAAAAGTATTGCTGAAGCTGAGCTGATCTCAGAGGAGGGTTTTCTCCCGGCAATTGCCAGAAGCAGTTTCGTCATAGGAGGCAGGGCAATGGACATTGTCTATACATCTGAGGACCTTGTTTCCAATATTTCAGAAATAATTACTGCAAGGCCCGGGTCTTCGGTACTTGTGAGCAGGTACATCTCTGACGCGACTGAAATAGATGTCGATTTTATCTCATCGGGAGAAAGCGTTTCGATCTGTGGAATATGCAGGCATATAGAGGAGGCGGGGACACACTCAGGTGATGCAACCATGCTTCTTTCGCCTGATTTCCCTGACATTTCCTTGTTTAAGAGAATCCTGGACATATGCAGAAAAATGTCAAAGGAGTTCAACCTGATTGGATTCTCAAACCTTCAGATTGCCATCAGGGATTCCCAGATATATGTAATAGAGCTGAACGCCAGATCAAGCAGGTCACTTCCATTTGTCTGCAAGGCCACTGGCCGCGACTGGATTTCACTTGGTATTTCCCTTATGCTGGGGCAGAAACTGGATACCGGTCACGGTTCAGTCAGGAAGGTATTTGCCAAGGTCCCCTCATTTCCCTTCAACCGGTTCCTGGATCTGGACACAGTTCTCGGTCCGGAGATGAAATCCACAGGTGAGTCGATGTTCTGCGGCTCCACAGTTGAAGAAGCACTTGTCAAGTCCACACTGTCCCCCAGGAGGCGCCAGAACATAAGGAACTCGGCGCTAATTTCAGTGAGGGATTCTGATAAACCTTATGCCTTTGAACTTGCTGAGCTCCTTCACAGATCAGGATTCAGAATATATGCAACACCCGGAACTTCCAGTTACCTCACAGGTAGAGGGATTCCTGCCAAGGAGGTGTTCAAGATAGAGGATATGCGTACCCCAAGAGTGGACGAGTTGATAAAGGGCGGGGAAGTTGGCATTGTGATAAACACACCCGAAAGCAGAAGGGGCTCACTTAGAGACGGAAATGAGATAAGGAGGCTTTCCATAAGAAGCAACTGCCTTCTTGCCACAAATATGAGGCTGGCAGAGGCGATCGTTTCAAGCATGGTTTCAAAACCGGAACTGAGCTACATGGAGATAGGCGAATATGTCTGAAATCAGGGCCACAAGATGGAAGAGAGAGGATATCATCAAAATGCTCAACCTTATTCAGAGCCAGTCACCACCACATCACTTTGAATTTCATGATCCATTCTGGGTCCTCATAACAACAATAATGAGCCACAGGACAAGAGATGAAGTCACTGATGCAGCAGCAAGGAACCTATTCAACAAATACGGTGACTCAGAGCATCTTTCAAAGGCGGATTATCAGGATGTGCTGAAACTCATCGGGAATGTAGGCTTCATGACAGTTAAGGCACAGCGTGTAATAGATGCCGCCCGCATTGTAGAAGAGAAATTTGGCGGAAATGTCCCTGACAGCATGGAGGATCTTATGACAATTCCTGGAGTTGGGAGAAAAACAGCCTCTGTTGTGCTGGCAGACTCGTTCGGAATCCCGGCCATTGCCGTGGATACACATGTCCACAGGGTATCAAACAGAATCGGATGGGCTAATTCCAAGAACCCGGAAGATACAGAAGAGCAGCTGAAAAGTCTTATCCCAAAAGAAAAGTGGGTTGGGTTCAACCCAATGATGGTTGAATTCGGGAAAAAAATATGCCGGCCTGTTGGGCCGAAATGCAATGAGTGTTTGATAAATGCCCATTGCAGATACTATATGAAGATCAGACAGGATTCGGCTTGAATTTTTCCTTTGCTTCCTCTATATTCATGACTACTGTCTTTTTGAATTCAGGGAATTCCTTTGGCGATTTCGGGTATGAAGCATATAACGCATTGAGCGATTTCATCTTGCCCATTACGTAGACAAGGTTTGAGAATGCGCTTATGTTTCTTGCGCCCTTAAGGACCATTCTGAACTTGGAAGCAAGGCTCAATTCCGGGACAAGGCCAAGAGTGATGTCAGATGCCTCCTTTGTTGTAAGGAATGTTCTCATTCCATAGTTCAGAATATCGTTGTTTAGAGACTGCAGATAAATCCTGAATATCTCCATTCCTGCTGTTCTGTTTCCATAGGCCTCGTTGAATTCCAGATTATATTTCCAGAGCCCTGCAACAGATGTATCATTGTTGTCTATAGCATTTGCAGCATTTTCCCCTGCAAGTACACCGGATATGAGGGCAGGCCCTATACCACCTGCACTGATGGGGTTTGGCATAACCATACTGTCTCCTGCACCCATGTATCCGTCAAATACCAGGCTCTCCATTTGCCTTCTGACCGGAACTGACCAGTTTCCCTTTCCATTGTTGTTCTTGTTCCATACTCTTGTATTTTTCAGGACCGGGTTCCATTTGACGTAATTATCTATCAGGGACTGGAGATTGTCCGTTTTGCCCATCTTCTTATTCCTTATCTCAAGGCTCTTCTTCTGCACACCAAGCCCAATGTTAACCTTATTCCCGCTCTTTGGAAATACCCAGCCGTAACCGCCCGGAGCCAGTTCGTTGTTAAGGTGTATCAGTGCATTGTCCGGGTCATAGTAATTAAGATCGTCATGATCCTTGTCAAATTCATATATGTAACGGCCAGTGGATTCTATGTCATCAATGTCTATTTTCCTGTCTACGAATATGTTTTCTGGAATGTTCCGTCTAATCACTGTTGATATTCCAAGGGCGTCAATGACGACTTTTGCCCTGTATTCTTTTTCCTCTTTCTTACCCTCCTTCCCCCTTATTCCAATTACTCTATTCTCCTGGATAATTGGCCCAGTGACCTCAAAATCGTTCATGTATGTGGCTCCAGCCTGCTTTGCCAATTGGAGAAGTTTTGCCTCGAATTCCGGCCTGTCCAGAGTGTAACCGAGGCCATCAAATAGAAATCGTGTCTTCAGATCCGGGGATACGGCATAAACGCCGTCCACTCTTCTGTCAAGTTCAGGCTGCCCGAATTTAACTTTCAGCCTGTTCTGGACAAAGTTGATGTGCGAACCTGCCACTGCATCTCCACAGACCCATCCCCAGGTTGTCTTTTTTCCAACTTCCGGTTCCGGGTTCCTGTCCAGAAGGAGGACATTTTTTCCAGCTCGGGCTGCAGTGGTGGCGGCAAGAGAACCGGCCAGACCGGACCCTGCGACAATAATATCATAGTCTGTTCCATTGCTCATGAATATCTACTGGGCTCTGAATGAGGCAGCGGATATAAAATTTCCCAAATTTGTTATGATTCCGGGATAATCATACCATCACATGATTCACTCCTAAATGTATGATGGTATGGACTCACGGGCATATTTATCCAGGCTGTCCCTGTCTTCGGGATGTGCTATAGATATCAGAGCCTTAGCCCTTTCCCGTATGCTCAGCCCATGCAGGTTAACAGAACCATTTTCCGTAACAACATACTGGACGTGATTTCTTGTTGTAGTAACTCCGGATCCGGGTTCAAGAAATGGAACTATCTTCGGAATTCTTTTTTCTGTCCTTGAACGAAGGGCAAAGATTGACTTCCCGCCTTGAGACAGCGAGGCTCCCCGAACAAAATCCATCTGGCCGCCAACGCCTGAGATTATGCGTGATCCGATCGATTCTGCGTTAACCTGCCCGCTGATATCCATTGACAGGCATGTGTTAATGCTTGTCATTTTATAATTTCGCCTTATGACAGAAGTATCATTGGTGTAATCCACATCCATGAAAAGTATTGACGGATTGTCGTTCAGGAATCTGTAAAGTTCAGAGGAACCTTTGGCAAATGTTGCAACCGACCTGCCCCTGTCAATGCTCTTGAGACTGTTGTTCACTGCACCAGACTCAGATAACCTGTACATTCCATTTGAAAATAATTCGGTGTGAATCCCGAGATTCTGATGGCCCTCAAGAGATTCCATTACACAGTCGGAGACCTTGCCAATTCCAGCCTGTATGGTTGCGCCATTTTCCACAATATCGGATACCCTTTCGCCTATTTCCCTGTCAATCTTATCCCCTTTTTTTGGGAGATATTCTGGTATGCCAGAATCCGTCTCTATAACATGCCTTATGTCTGATCGCCTTACAAGATTGCTTCCAAAAGTCCTTGGAATTCCTGTGTTAATTTCCCCAATCACATCTCTGGATGATTCAATGGCAGACCTCATCTCCAGAACATTTGGCCCAAGTGAATGATACCCCTTTGGATCTGCAGGAGACAACCCTAGGAGGGTGAGGTCTGGCTTGATTACATTTCTTATCATCCATGGGATTTCAGAAAGGAAAACAGGCAGGTATTCAGTTCCGCCTGAGGCAACTGCTTTCCTCATATTCTGGCCTACGAACAGGGAATGATCCCTTACTCTCCTTTCTTCAACTGCTTTCAGATAATTCTCAGAAGGGGATATCTCAATGTGATATATGTCAGGGCAGAAGGAATCCACAGCCATTGAAGCAATTTTATCCAGAATTGAGGATGGTGTACAAGGTGCACCATGGACGTAAATTCTTTCTGCTTTCCTCAGAATATCTGTTATTTCACCATAAAAGTCGTAGGTCATTATGAGTTAATTGAAGAAGATGTATATTGTTGTTTTTGAATTGACAAAAGAAGGTTTAATCAATTTCATAGGCTTAAGTGGCTATGGCAGAATATGACGTCCTTATCTACGGTGCGGGTCCCTCTGGCTCTTACCTGGGAAGATTACTCTCCGAGAAAGGAATTAAAACTGCCATATTTGATGCCAGGCAGGAAATAGGTGTGCCACTTTATTCAGGCGAAGGAGCCAGTTCATCCCTTATTCTGGACCGGTTCCGCATCGATGCCGATAAAACCAAACTATCCACTGTTGAGGATGTTGACCTATACTTCACGACTCCTGAAGATAACTTGAAGCCCATCAAAATGCATTCCTCGAACAGTAAAGATGGAATAGACTGCACAGTGGACAGGGATAAGCTTGACAAGGAGATGGCCTCTTTAGCTGCAATTTCCGGCTGCGATCTCAGAATCAGAAAGAAGATTGAATCTGTTGTCTCAAACAGGGACGGCTTCAGGGTAAGATTCTCTGGAAGTGAAGCATCCGAGGTTAATGCCAGGATCGTTGTGAGGGCAGACGGCCCAGAATCCGGAATGATAAATGACAAATGCATAGTTGCCCCTATCTGTTCGGGAAGAAAGTATTCCTCCCATGACTATGCATCATTCATTGCCCTTGGATTCAGTGGCGGAAGATATATCCAGGATCTCTCCCATGGAGATGGCTTCAGAACCAGGGTGATAGAGGGAAAACTGGATGAAGCAGAAGATAAAGGGTGGATCACCAGACATAGGATGAATGCACTCATAATCTACGAACCTTTTCCATATTCAGAAGGGCTGATTAATATAGGATCAAGAGCAATTGGCCAGGATCCGGTTTTTCTGAATGGCCTTAACTATGCGGCTATGACCGCGGAGATGGCAGTGGATCCAATTGCACAGGGAATAAATTCTAATGATTCATTAAAGGCCATTGAGATCTATGCTGAGAATTTTAAGAAAATTGAATTGAAATACATTAAAAACAGTGAGATATGGAAGAAGATCAGGGGCCTTGACAGAAAGAGAATCCTTGAACTTCAGGAAAAAATGTCTGAGGCGGATTTCCATTCAGTAGATATAAATGAGCTTTTCTTCAACAGGAAATCATCTGTCGAGAGCTTAACTACTGACTTTCGCTGAATTCCGGGATATTGTCAAGGCTGAAGTTCCCGCCTCTTATCTGATTCTTCAGGAGTTTCTTGAAGCCACGGTTTCCTTTCATTGCCTTGACATTCTTCTTCATGGCCTTGAATTCTCTGAGCAGGCTTCTGATCTCCTCCTCTGATCTGCCTGAACCTCTTGATATTCTGGCTATTCTTTTTGAATTTATTATATCGGGCTCCTCAAGCTCCCTGAAAGTCATAGAATCCATAATAAAGCGGTAATGCTGAAGCTTGTTCTGTGCTGTCTCAATATCCTGGTCCCCTATTTTAGATGCCCCTGGAATCTTTGTCAGTGGAAGGGCATCAAACATCTTTCTCATCAGACCTGGTTGAGCGAATTTTTCCCAGATCTCATACATGTCCTTCAGGTTGAATTTGCCGGACATGAGCTTGTTCATAGACTCTTCTGCCTGTTCCTCCGTGATCTGGGTATCCTTGAAAGCCTCCATGAGTGTTTCCAGATCGCCAAGGCCCAGAAGCCTTGACAGGAATTTCTTAGGATTAAAAATTTCAAGGTCATCCAGGTGCTCCCCTGTTCCTATAAAGTATACAGGAGAGTGTATCTGAGCAACAGCGCTCAGTGCACCTCCACCTTTCCCCGTTCCATCCATCTTTGTTATTATGACGCCCGTAATACCGGCTGCATCATTCATTGCCTTTGCCTGGTTCCCGGCCTGCTGCCCGACTGTGGCGTCCATGACGAGGAGGACCTCATCAGGGCTGAACTTATCTTTGATTCCCCTGATTTCCTTTATAAGATCATCATTGAGGGAGTCCCTTCCGCTTGTATCTATTATCTTTACCTGCATTTCAGCCAGTTTTTCCATCCCATGCTTTATTATCTTCTCCGGGTCCTTATTCCCCCTTTCTCCGTAGAATGGGACATTGATTGATCTGGCTATCTGTTCAAGCTGATCATATGCTCCTGGCCTGTGAATATCTGCCGCTATAAGGCCAACGTTGAGGCCTTTCCTGTGAAAAAATTTTGCCAGTTTTCCTGCAGACGTCGTCTTTCCCTGCCCATAAAGCCCAACAAGCATTATTGTCTGGGGCTCGATTTTCATGGAGGATGATTCACCAAGGATTCCAAGCAATTCCTCATATATGATCTTTATCATATAGTCCTGGGCCGTCATTCCAGCTGGAGGCTTCTCTTCAGATGCCCTCTTTTCAAGCCTTGAAGACAGATCGAGAACAAGCTTGACATTAACATCGGATTTTAGAAGAGCCCTCTGGACATCCTTCACAACATCCTTTATTGTGTCTCTGTCAATGTAAGTTGAACCAGATATCTTTCTGAGGGTTTCCCTCAGAGAGCTTGAAAGACCTTCCAGAACCATGGGTTAAGAATGAAACAGCTCTTTTAAGCCTTTTCTATTGAACTCAGGCATAGTCTCTCCATCTGTGGCCGCAGTGCGAGCAGGTATAGAATTTTGTCTCCGGCTCATCTGCCGATCTGGTCTGCTTCAGGAGATAATAAGCCCCCTGTTCATGGCATTTAGGGCATACTGCATCTGAATCAAGAGGTTCAGTCTGTTTTTCCTCTCTTATGATTATTATCTCTTTCTCACTTCCTTTTGTTACGATCTTTGAATCAGATCCAGTGCCTGGAGATTTTGTA
>DAHWLW010000114.1:0-4635 GCA_027343465.1 Thermoplasmatales archaeon
TTCCTCATTTATTGTTGGTATAACAACGCTGACTTTCAGACAAAACAGCCTCCGATTCAAGACTCCTGATAATATGTATATATTAAATGGTTGCAAGATATTTTTTATTACAAATCAGAAGACAGCACTGACCTGCGATGAGCCGTCCACTTTTGTAACGGTAAATGTGGAATCTGATGCTGCTGTAAGCTCTGAATGATGAGTGACTATAATCATCTGTGGGACTATCCTCTCATTCATGAATGCATTCTGTATAATATCCTTCAGGCTGCTCCTTCTCTCCTCATCCAGGTAATTTGTAGGCTCGTCCATTATGATTGTATTTATGTTCTCACTCAGGTATCTTGCAAGAGCAAGTCTTAGCCCAATTGAAACTGCTGTCCTTTCACCACCGCTGAGCATTGAGAGCGGTTGGACAACTCCATCCTGCTGGACCTCCACATCCATGTCATCATGGACCGTAAGATCATCAAATCTCAGCCCAAACATGGAAATGTATTCTCTCATCTTATCTGAAATGAACTCGGTTGCAGATTGCCTGATAAGCTTCTGGATGCCATCCCTGTCAAAGCATTCCCTCATTCGTTTCAGCACAGTGATGCTTTTCCTAAGTTTCTCTCTCCTGGCAAGTGAGTCCTGGATTTCCTTTGCCAGAGATTCCAGCTCATTTTTTCTCTCTTCACTTGCCTTGATGTTTGCATTAATCGTTGCAAGTTCAGTAGTCATGCCTGCGAAGTTATTTCTGAGATCTTCACAGATTTTCTCCTGCTTCAGGACTAACTCCGGAATATCTTTGAAAGGCTCAAGCTCTGCTTCCATTCTTTCCACGGAAGAATCAGATTCAACTTTTATCTTCATCCTGTACTCCAGATCACGCCGCGCTGAATTCAGCCTTCCCTTTTCAAGTTCAAGTGAATGAGAAGACTGGATGGCGCTTGAAAGAATGGATCTCAGTTCCTCCGGGCTCCTGAATAAAACAATATTGCTTAAACGGGCTTTTTCGGCTTCTATAGCCTTGATTTCTTCCCTCATTGAACCTGCCCTTTCCATCAGTTCTTTTTCATTTATCTCAGAGATGATCCCCCTGGCCCTTTCATACTCTAAGTAATCCCCTTGCAATTCTCCCAGTGAACTCTTAACGCTCTTGAGCTGCTCACTCATGCTGACATATTTTTCACTATCTGCTGTGGTATCATCGATCCTAAGATGCAGTTCCTTTATTTCCCTTTCCTGGTTTGCTGTTTCCCTGATTAGAGAGAGATATTCCTGAACTTCCCCTGAATTGAGGTATCTTGATCTTGAATTACAGATTGCTTCCTTGTTTTCCAGATCCTGCAATTCCTTTTCTGCTTTCACTCTTTGCTGCTGAAGATCCCGTCTTTTTATTCCAGCTTCTTCATTGAGGCGAAGAATATGGTCATCCGTAAGGGGCTGTTCACAGAGTGGACAGGTGCTTTTACCTCTGAGCTTTGAAATCTGCTCCTCCAGGGCTTCATCCATTGTTGAGATCCTTTCCTTCAACGCCTTGCGGTTTGCAATCTGATCCCTGACAGTCTTTGCCTCGTTTTCTATCACTCTCGAAACGGTGGGAATATCGATGCCTTCATTCCCGCCAATCCCGAGCGATTTTCTCAGGGCTGCTTCCAGTTCCTTTATTCTTGAGTATTTTGCCTTTAATTCATTCCTCAGCTTGGCAACCCTTGCCCTTGCCGACGAGTTCTCATAATACTTATCCCTCAGCAGGGTAAGCTCGCTCTCAAGCTTAGAACTCTCATCTGAAACGGATCTGTATTTTGTTGCACTATCCTTCAGTCTTTCAGCTATCTCGGCATTTTTTCTCAATTTTTCAATTGACTTCTCTGTTTCAGACAGGTTTCTCATTATGATCGATTCTTTTTCTGATTTTCTCAAGAACTCTTCTATTTGTTCGCGAATTTCAAGAACCTTTAGATAGCCTGAATCCTCTATTTTAGATATATTGGATTCAATAGAACCGATGATACTTTTGATTTCTTCTACCTCTTTCTCCATGGACTTTGACTGTTTCCTGGCTGTTTCGATATTCTGCCTCAGTGATTGCATTCTGGACTCTGTGACCCTTAGTTTTGAAAGTTTTTCTTCCTCAGACCTCTGCTCTTCGGAAATTTTATTCAGTCTCTCTGCCGCTGTTTCCTTTTCTCTCTCCATAGTATGAATTTCTTCAACTACACCTTTGATTCTTTCTGTTGCATTTTCCATGTCTTCCGGGGTAAAAGAGATCCCCTGCATCCTGATCTCATAATCCCTTGCAATGTCTCTCAGTGCAGCAGCACATTCCGAGAGTGTATCAAGATCAAGAATGCTGCTGAATGTTCTCTCCCGGACTGCTCTTTCGCTGGAGATCAGGCTGTCCATCTGACCCTGTTCTACAAATACAGAATTCAGTGCAATTTCCTTCCTTATGCCCAGTATCTCACCAAGGGCTACAGTTACCCCTTTAATTGTCTGGGCCAGCAATACGCCATCCCGATTTAGGACTGCATCACCTTTCTGACTTGATTTCCCAAGAGTTATTGTTCTGTAGACACTGTAGTTATTACCGCCGAATGAGAATTCCAGATATACTGAGCTTTCCCTCTTTCCCTTCTTGACCATATCCTGGATATACTTGCCCCTTGACTCCCCAAAAAGTGCAAGTTTTATTCCATCAATGATGCTGCTTTTTCCGGCGCCATTGTGTCCAACTATGATGTTGACCCCCTGAGTAAATTCGATCTCAGTATGTGCATGACTGATGAAATTCTCCAGTACCAGCTTCTGAATTATCATTGCGCATTCCCGCTATATTTTTCCAGCTCCTTCTCAAGTATGGCTCTGGCATCCTCCTTGCTGTTTCTGAACTCCCTGAAATAATCTGATGCCACCCTTGAAATTTCAGGATCATCAGAGAAGAATTCCTTTATGAAATCACTGGCTTTGTTGATGCCTGTTTTCATTTCAACCGAAGTCACCCTTGGGATAAAGAATGGGGGGCGAAATTCAAGATTTTCAATAGTTGCAAGCTTACTTTTTACAGATTCCCTGTCGGAATCCCCGAATATCTTCATTGAGACAAGGGGTTTCTTTTCACCAATGAGGGATGAATACTTCCTGACTGTTTCTTCGATGTCGTTCAGATAGTTCTCATAATCTGTCTCAATTAAAAACTGCGGCCTGACGCTCTTCAGGCGGATACGTTCAACCTTAGCGGATCCATGTGAAATATCTACTAAATTTACTGCCTTTCCATTTTTCAGATATGCATTAATCTCCCGATCTGATTTCATTTCAGTTGAACCTGCATAAGCGAATACAGGTCTGCGGTTAATCTGCAGAGCACTGTCATGGACATGGCCGAAGGCAAGATATGTGAAATTCTTTGGTAGATCCTCCTTCTGCACCTCTATGGCATCATCATGAAGGAATCCTTTTACCGCTTGATGTGACAGCAGAATTGATGATTCGTATCCAGATGCCTTCTCATCCGCCCTGGCATATTCTCCTGGAAGGCGGTCCCTCCGGAGGCCTTTCATATTTGAGATACCGGCGATTAGAATCTTCTCATCTTCTGCGATATAATCTGCAAACTCTGCCTCCTCTTTCCCCAGAAGGGTAATTCCAATGAAATCAAATATCTGAGCAGCAGGATAGTCTGTTCTTTTCGGCCTGTCGTGATCGCCCATGATAAGATATGTTGGTATCCCTGCGTCCCTGAGCCTCATGGCCTGATCCCTGAAAACCATAAGAGAACGGTTGCTGGGGCTCCAGTTGTCGAAAAGGTCCCCCGAATGGACAACAAAGTCCACCTTTTCCCTGATGGCAATATCGACTGACTCAGTGAAGGAATCGAAGAAGTCCTGCTCCCTCATATCGCTCATATACTGCCTTGATCCAAGATGTGTATCCGAAACATGAAGAAATCGTGCCATTCTAATCCTCCAGAAATTTTCCAATATTGGCCTTTATCTTTTTTGGGTCGGTAGATGATTCTGACTCCTCTCGGGCTTCTTTGAGCAACCCTATAATGTCTATATCTCCTCCTCCCTCGCGGCTCTCCCTTTCCCTTATACGGACGCTGACTGGCATCCTTACAAACTGGCCAACCAGTATAGCCTCTCCCACATTCAGAGAGGGCAGATCATCAATTATGCTCTGGCTGACACTTTCCCCGCTCTCCACTACGGCCTTCTGGTCAAGGGGATTAGTGATCCGCAGTATAATCTGGGAATTGCACTGGCTGAGGACATCCTGATCTATCTTGCACGGCCTCTGAGTTATGACCACCAGGAATATTCCAAACTTTCTTCCTTCTGAGGCTATCTTCTTTATCATCTGTGAGATCAGTGTTCCAGACATAGGCGGTACAAAGTTGTGAGCCTCCTCAATGAATACAAATACCGGAAACCTGTATGTTCCGTTAACCTTTGCCTCGTATGTTTCCTTTATAACACGATATGAGAAATAGTTGGCAAGAAACTGGTCCATTCCTGAAAGGTCAAGAATTGACATCTTTCCCGGTGATAGATAGTCGCCAATTCCAGTGGTATTTTCAGAGAAGATGCTTCTAACCTTTCCAAGCAGCCGAAGCCTCCCGGTAATTCTGTGGTAATCCTCGGC
>DAHWLW010000123.1:0-4613 GCA_027343465.1 Thermoplasmatales archaeon
AAGCTGGTTTTTCCTCAGACAAGAGATCAACAGGGCACATGATATTCCAGAGGAGGAAAGACCGTATTGAAACCTCTGGATTCTGCAAGGGGCTGCTTCACAACCTGATGCTTGTGAATGGATAGGGCTACTTATGTCCCAGAGTCAGCTTGATCACAACAGTTTTTATATCACCCCTTGAGGGATTTAGGAATGAATCGGGGATCCATCTGGCAGCCACTCTAAGGCGCTGGTAGTAATTCATTCTCCTTCTCTCCCCGATATTCTCCAGGATAAGGTCACCGTCCACAAAATCAGTTATCGCCTTCTTTACGGCTTCAGGAAGTGGTTCTTTCCTGAGCATTTTCCTTTCATATTCGATTGTCAGGTTTGAAAATCCCATGGCATGAACAGGCGAACGAAGGTTATAAAATTATGATAGGGATATGGACTTCAGGTTTAGCTTCCGGCTTGGGCGTTTATACAGAAACCAGAATCCTTGGAAGAAAAACTGCAATTGGATTAAGCTGAAACTCTTACAGATTGAATTTAAATGTTGTAAGCGTAAGAAAACAGGCAATTCCTGAATTGGAGTATATTCTATATACCTCCTTAATAATATTAACACAAATCTGGTCTCTTGTACAACGCACAAGAGATCGGATTAAACCAATAATGGAAAAAACAGTAAATCGGGGTGAAAACATACCTTCAGGAATAACTTTCAAGCAGTGGCAGCAGCAGTTCCTCAGGGGAGGCACCGTTGGGATATATCTATCGCTCATTTCATTTGCAATTCTTGCAATAATGGTTCTCTACAGCAGATTCTCTCTTTTCAATTTCCTTGTTAATGAAGTTGCTCTACTGACCAGCTTTGGAGTTCTCGTGGATCTTGTCTCACATCTGTTCAACAACAGGTACAGAACCGACATAACACTTGACGAGTGGTTCAATCGTTTCAAGGGAGGAAGGACCCACGATGCATATGGCATAATCATACAGTTTGGATGCTCATTCTTTGATTTCAGATTGATAACACTTCTTCCGTTGTTGTGGATCGCGCTGGCTGGTACCCTGTTCCTGATTGTTCGGGCAAGATTTTACCACTGAACAAGATGATATTTTGTCTCTTGCAATCTAACTTTCAAAATTCTTGGATATTGTTGTACAGGGCTCCGGGATAAACAATCTGGAAGTTTCCCATGGTTCTTCAAATCTGATAGACAGGAAGAATGCATCATTTGAGTCCCCAAAAAATCCAGCTTTGTGGAAATTTATTTCCCGTACTTCTGAAGTAAATTGCCAGTTCCCCTTCATGAAATATCTTGTGCTCCGTCATCAATGATATAATCTGCTCAATACTTGCAAATTGTTTTTTCTCTCCCAGGTATTTCACAACTTTGAGGCAATTAATATTTTTCTTGCGCAACTGATCAGCATTCAGCGAATGTATAATGCCATTCAACTTCCTATCTTCTTCTCTTAACCGTCGGATAAGCTCATCCTTGTTATTCTCAATGGTGTGGTCTATGTCAGTTCTGATGAAATCAAGAACACCAGTCTCAATGCTTTCAATGTAGCATTTGTCTATGTCAAGAATGTGGCGAAATTGTTTACCGAAAGTTCCGGCACCCTTGATTGGTGCATATGAAAGGTATTCAGAGGGCAGGGAAATCAAAAAGTCAACAATGAGTTCCTTATGCAAAAAGTACAATTCAAGGCATCCCTCAACTTTCTGTTCCATGAAGTTAAAGAACAAATAGTGGAATAAATAATGGCATCATACCTCATTTTCAGGGGTTCTTGCTGCATGATCTTTCACCGTTTGAAATTGCCTCACCTGCATCTTCTGCCATGAAGGGTTAGGTGTTCCTGCTGCATGGGGTGGCCACTCGTATACCTCCTTTTGAGAGTACCGCCGCCGTAGCACCATCCACAGGCGTGAACCCGGGCATGCCATGCCCTACCTTAATCAATCCAATGTTAGGTATGTTGATTGCTGCATTAAGTTCCCTGTCCATCTGTAAATTTCAAATCGTGCCTGATCTTTACACCCTGGACACATCCAGAATGGGAGCAGAGTCCTGAGCTGATCTCATCACTGATCAGTCATAGAATCAGAAATGGTTAAATAGAATGTATTGAACTTTCCAGCAACATCCAAGATCAATTGGGGCCTTTAGGAGTAGATAGTCATATAATTTAAAGCGACTGGCTTTATTCTTTCTCTTCGTAGCTTCATATTTGCCCACATCTTGATTGCAAGATTCAAATATTTAAGATTATTGTACATAATATTACGAATATCCTAAGGGGTTAGGGACTTGTCTTTAGTATTCGTATGTAATAAAATAATTGGTCTAGGTTTGGGTCACAATGAATGCAGAAACCACAAAAATTGACATGCAAATGAACTCTGCCAGACTTCAATGGCTCCATAAGGGGTGTGTTGGGCCATCAGTTCCAGAAGCACTGAGAATACAAAATGCTTATTGCCCAGGACAAACCGGGACCATAAAGCGGGGGAAATGAAGGTAATCCGGTAAGAAGTTGGATCACCTTAAAAGGAGGCGTTGAAAATGGCTGGAGATAGTTTGAATATAATGTTGTCGACGGGAACTGTTGATAAGCTCATAAACACAGGTGTCCTGGTACAGACGGCTGCAAATCTCGGATTGCCAGTGAGGGTATTTGTTACTGCAACTGCAGTGCCTGCCTTCAAGAGGGATGGATACAAGACGGCAGATGTGCTGCCGGCCGGCTTTGACAAATTCATGGCCGAACTGGGATCGGGACTGCAGAGAATTAATTCAGGCAACTGGCATGGGATGCTGGAAACTTCCAGGGAAATTGGCGATGTGAAAGTTTTTCTCTGTTCCCTGATGGCCACCGCACTTAATTTGAAAAAGTCTGACCTTGATCCAATTGTTGACGACATAATCGGTGCAGCTGCATTCATGGAAGGGGCAGGCAATGGTGAAGTTCTGTTCATCTAGGCGATGTATATGGTCACAATAAATGTGGATAGTAGAGGCACAGCATGTCCTGGACCGCTGACTGACATTATCCGTGCTTACAAGAAGGCCAGGAATGGAGATGTGCTTGTGGTGCTGGCCACAGATTCAGGCATCAGGGCAGATTCTAAGAGCTGGTGCGAAAGAACCAGGAATAAGCTCGTAGATGTAAAGGAAGATGGGGGCACCTATACAGTTACAATAAAGATAACCGGAAAGAAGGAGGAACCACAGGAGGCGAAGGTATGAGCAACATCCTTGTAATCGGAGGAGGTGCGGGGGGACTGATTGCAGCAAATGGCCTTTGTAAAAGGCTTGGAGACAAAATGAAGAAAGGCAAGATTCACATAACTCTGATCGAACCTTCAGAATTTCATGAATTCCAGCCAGGATACATAGGCATAGCATTCAAAGGATCGGCTTCTGATTCAGCAAGGAGGCGTGTTTCATCTCTTGTTCACCCGGGTATAGAACTCATACAGGAAAGCTGCAGCAAAATAGACGTGGATAACAGCCTTGCAATTACCAGTACTGGAAGGAAGGTTGATTTCGACTACCTCATAGTGGCAACAGGATGCCAGCCGGACTATGATCAGGTTAAGGGATTACGTAAAGACAACCTTGATTTTCATTCCAGTTCCTCAAGTTCAGCCGAGATATACCGGAAAATTCAGACCATCTCCAGTGGGACTGTCTTGATGGGAATCGCCGGCCTGCCATACAAGTGTCCTCCTTCGCCGAACGAATCCGCTCTTCTGCTTGACGAATACCTGGAAAAGAACGGCAAGCGGAGCAATATCAGCATAAAGTTTGTGACCCCATACCTCAGGACATATTCAGCGGAACCCATCAATGAGGTTATTGAGCCACTGTTCAAGGAGAGGAATATCGAGGTAATCCCAGGCTTTACCGTGGATTACGTTGATCCTGAGAAAAAAACTGTCTTTTCACTGGAGGGAGATGAAGTTCAGTATGATACCCTTATGATGGTGCCTCCTCACAGGACTTCTGATTTTCTTAATGGGGAATCCTTTGTTGATGACGATGGCTGGATCAAGACAGACAAGAAGGATCTCCACATCTCGGATCACAGCAATGCCTTCGCCATCGGCGATGTTACAAACATACCCATATCCAAGGCAGGAGTCGAAGCCCACCTGGAAGCAGAAGTCGTGGTTGAGAACATTGCAAACAACCTTGAAAACATCAATGACAAGGCCATATTCACAGGCAGGACTCAGTGTTCAATGGAAACAGGATATGAGAAAGCAACCTTCGTCATAGGAACTTATTCAAAGCCCGTACTGAAGCTCAGGCCAACACATGAGAGATACATGATGAAGAAAATGATGGAGGCAATGTACTGGGAAGCCCTCAAGGGAAACATGGAATTTGTTTTCAAGCCATACTTCGGAGAGGATTATATGGAACTCCATAAAGGAGTATCTCCGATTTCCCCGGTCAGAGAGATGCCCGGGATGGCTGCCAGGTGACTGGGCCCTGCATTGATTGTAAATGTTCTTTTCCCTGAATAAATCAGGGGAATGATTAATTCAGTATTATTCTGGCATCAACTGCGATACAGCCATCCTCATAGACTGTGAGAGGATTGACATCAAT
>DAHWLW010000132.1:0-3504 GCA_027343465.1 Thermoplasmatales archaeon
TCTCCTTAAAACATTGTGTATGAGCAAGCTGAGGAGGAGATTCATGGAAGGATGTCATTCATTGGTTTCATGGGCTATCCTGATATTTTACCGGGTGCAAAGGTAACAGGGGTTTTTAGATATTTACTGCCTACAACAGAAGAGACCAAATCATATGGTAAGAATTGCAGAGGCAAATTAATTAATGGGGCACCATGCTGAAGAAAAGTTCAGAGCCAGATGCAACACCCACTACATCAGGTCCACTTGGTGTGAGGTCCGAGGCCCCAGATCTGAAGGAAAAACTGGAAAATCAAAGGATGGGCCATTAGTCAAGAAGACAAAATAGCTCAAGTAATTGTTGAGGCCAGAATGCTTCAATAGCCCATCAAATAATATGTGAAATCAGATTAACTTTAATGATCGATACTAAAAAGGAAGAGTGAAATTAAAAGTGAAGTTCTCGTACTGCCCAACGTTATTCGAAGTGATTGGGGGTTCCGTATAATTAAATCCTATATAATAGGGCAGTGAAGGGCTTGGCGCAATTTCAAAAGGACCGGTTTTCGTATCATTCTGCAGAATATAGCCGGGATCTGAAGATGACTGGAATCCCTGCTTTATATAAGCCGTCACAGCAGAGGTTTCCTCACCATTCAATTGAATGTGATCCATTTTTGAAGTCTGAATGAGTGTAACATTGAAAAATCCACTTCGATCCGTTTGATCAATTAATTCCAGAACGTTGAAAATGGATACTTTACCGCTGGGATATTGTTTCCAATTGACATGTATTCTTGCGATTCCACTTAAATTAATGAGTTCTCCTTCAATTGTCTCATTATATTGCCAGGTGATTGTTCCCTTAAACTCAGTGGCGTTTGAAGTTTCTATAATTTCAATCGGGGATGTAACAAGGACAGCCTTTGCGGATATTGTCGATGCCACTTCCACATCCGCCGAAACAGGATAGGCAGTTAAAGAAATAAGCATAGCAGCAGCTAATATAACCAAGGCTGAAACTGCTGCTCTGTTCTCAAAACTTGCCACAATTAATCATATCGAAGCGGATAATAAACTTTAGGTGGATGTTAAATTCATAATATTAAGATAGCAATTGATAATCGCTCTATGCCAGTCATATAGGATCAGCCCAATCAATAATTATCTTACTGTCTATTGAACTTGGGTTCAATCGTGCTTATACCCCACATGGCCAGATGAAAATAAGGAAATCATGAAAAATAATTTGATGCATCTACTGTTGTAAATGCAGACGTTTCATTTCTTTATGTTCTTAACACTTTTCCCCTTCTTTCCCTCGATCCGCTTAATAACGCTTGAATATGGGAAAAATGCCAGAACAAGTATCACAGCAATGGCAGAAAACAGGTAATCATAGGAGTTTCTTGCAACCTCATTGGAATAGGGCCACTGTCCGTATAGTTTCAGCACATTGAGCTTTATGAGTCCGAACCATGGGATGTCCCAGAATGCCACTCCCACTATGTTGTGGCTATTCACGGGAGCATTGGTTATTCCAACGTTCTGATCAGCTGCTTCATATGCATTTAGGGAAGAGTTGTATATGCCACGAAATGCAAGATTGAAATCTCCAACGGTGATGAACCCACTCTCGTTCAGCATTCCACCAATGTAGACCACAAGATTTCTGTGGGAAAAACCAACATCTGTTATAAGCACATAATCCCTTGTAACAGTGATCCAGCTCTGGTTATGGTAACCCTGCACCACTGGAAATGAATCATTCCATGAAAGGTAAAAAATCGCTCTGTGAATTATTGTTGTGCCTGAAGGATTTTTGTAAAGTATAACGTTTCCATATTCTCCGTATGTTGAATAGTTTGTCTCTCTTCCAACAACATATGTAACGATGTTTCCTGGAACGCTATCCACTTTCTTAACGAATACTATATCCCCAACATTCATGGTTCCGTATGTCCAGTAATCGGAGTGAGTCATACTTTCTGAAGCAATCGTGCTTACTGGAGGAATTTCTCCTGAATATGCTGTTACGGAAAAGATGAATACCAGTATTGCCAGGACAACACCAATTTCCACATATCGTTTTAAACTCATCTTTCCTACATCAGAAAATTATAATAAAAGAATTATCGTGTATCAATAGTTCAGCATGTTTTATTTATCATGCTCTGTCTTGCCTTGCTGATAACTCATCCCATGCCCCATTCACCCTTATTCTGTTTTCATGCCTGAAAAAATCAATCATCAGAAAAACAATGAGGGGGCTGAACAGGAGAGTGGAACCAAACAAAGAGCCAATTGCAGCATCCATGAGCCTGTAACTTGAAACGGTGGAGAATACATAAAATGCCGCTGTTGTAGCTGATAATATTATGCCATAGAGCACGATGATCCTTGGCAGAAATTTAGACATGTAACTGAGTTTTGAATACTCTACACTTGGATTGAGAACAGATTGCATATAGTTATGGAGCTCCTCAACGTCCTGAAATGCATTTACTGACAATCTGAAATCTCCAGAGGACATTATCTCTGAGGGAACAGCTTTTGATGCAAAATTTGCCACAGTCCTGCTTGCCTCACTTGTTACAAAAAATTCCAGGAGGTGCTTCATAAAGATTGCCTCATTGAGTGAATTTATCTCCTGCATTTTCTTTGACAGTTCTTCAGTTGTTGTTTTAAGATACTTTCCCACTAACAAAGACAACAGAATGGAAAGTGAAATTATGAAAACAGGAACAAAAATGAATACAGGACTTAAAACTATCATTATGTTCGCATCCTCTTGGCCTCATAGCTGAAGGGAAGAAAGTTTTCTGACAAATTCAGAGCCCTCCCTTGTGGCCCGGAATACTTTCGTTCCTTCGTGATTATCCACTACAATCATCTTCTTAACCATAAGCTCATCAATGAGTTCTGTGGCCCTTGAATAATTCAGGTTGCATTTGTAAACGAGCTCGGTTATCTTGCACTCATGGTCCTCAAGTAGATTTATGATATCCCTGACTACAGCAGCTTTATCCCTCTTTTTCCCTCCACAGGGGCTTTTAGATTCCCCTATCCATGTTACATTCTGTGCTTGATCAAAGGTTCCAACTTTTTTTATGTGATTCAGATTCAGAGATTTGACAACAATCTTTTCAGTACCTTTCAGCTTTTTGGTTGCAATGAATAACTTTATGTTATCGTTTTCCGACCCTGAAATTAAACTCAGAGCAGAGATCTGATTGTGCCTACTTTGTCCATTACCTGAAAGTTTAAGTATAGCAGCCCTGAGCCCGGTAACACGGTGGGTAAATACGTAATCGAATCTAAAATTAATTCCAGATTTTCCAGTGTAACTGAAACGAGCCATCATCTCCCATCTATCGCTGTTAAAGACAATGCCGTCCTCTGCGGTCATTGTGTCTGGCAAATCCACTCTCATCTCAAATCACCTGAAAACTCAAAGTATCATGTTCATATAAGTATATTAATAATACTATAGTTATGATATATATTTACTCTTAGAACCTACCA
>DAHWLW010000061.1:0-3920 GCA_027343465.1 Thermoplasmatales archaeon
TTTCCCTATTCCCGCAATACGCCTTGTTGAGGCGTATTTTACAATGAGGTGATAATTCTCGGTCAGTACGGCTGCAAGGCCGGTGAACATAAGTATTATGGGGATGCTAACTGTAATAACAAGAAATCTGCTGTATATGACTATAACATTATAGAAGAGGAACGGAACACCCAGGGGATTTTCATCATCATATATTGATCCGAAAGCCATGGTGAACTCTGCAGGGTTGTTGTAAAATCTAAGTGCACCACCAAGAATCAGCATAAAGATTGACACTGACACAAATATTGCAATTCTGGAAATCTTTGATTTCCATGGCATGTTTATCCTTAAGGCAAGCATAACCGAAAGGGCCAGTGAAATCAGGGGAAAGATGAAAAGGCTGAAATCCGGAAGAACAGCAACCGCCATGTAGGCATAGGCCACTACAAGTGTCCCAACAAGATATGCCTGTACTGTGGGATGCCTGCCCAGTAATGCGTTGAGCAGAACTATTGCTGCGATTCCAGCAAATGGCTGGTAGAGCATTGGATCAAGAATGGGATCTGTAAACACTGTTCCTTGGCGCATTCCAAGAAAATACATGAGTAAAATCGACAGGAGTGAAATAAATCCATAAAGAGAATTGGGGAAAATGTTGTTCCAGGATAATTTCAGGATCTCACTTCTTTCCTGCTGATTTAGCATTCCCACCTTTTGGCTCATTCTCAATTAAATCAAATATTTTACTATACAGAGACATGCAGTTACTCGTTTATTTTATTGAAAAAGTCTTTCCAGCTCCACAAATGTTAATTTTATTAAAAGTTGGGGCAGTTTTAAACGGCCCCTTCACCTGAAGATAAAGCTCTCCAGTGACCTGCTTGGGAAACTGAATAAACCAGAAAAAATCATACCAAAACCAAACTCTCTCTGATTTACGAATGGATGATGGGATACCGGAAGAACAGATACGTTACCAGAATATCCATTGAATCCATTCAAAGCAGGCAGGAAATGTAGACCCCAATAATTGTTGCTCGCATTCAACATACCAGTTGCGGCGTTGTTAGCCACTCCAATGCCATTCCCAATAATGTTGTTCTGGAAAAACACAAAGCCTTCACCAAGAGAAAGGCCTGAGTATGGGGTACCAGTCTGCGATATGCCTAAACCCTCATAACTGTATTTCAGGGTATTTCCGGTCATAATTATATTCTCCTGGTCAGGATTGAATATTGCGATTCCTGCATCCTTTCCTACAGTAGTCCCGCCCATCCCGGCTGATATCACCGTATTGTCAATAACCCTCACATTAAATCCAAAGGCTATCTGTATACCTTCCTGCTGCACATCCCGGACGATATTTCCATATACTAGGTTATTTCCCTCATTGCCCTGTTTGCTCCCAGTCAGTATAATGCCTGCATAATCTGTATTCATCACAACATTATTCGAAATTGTGCTGTTCTGAAGATTACCCAGCCATATTCCAGAGGCGTAATACAGATTGGATGTACTGACATTATTGATATAGTTTCCAGAAACATTAATGAAATTGTCCAGAGGGAATTTGTAACTGAATGGTTCTGTTGTTCCCAGCGGGTTGGCGTGGTATCCAATGGGTTCAACGTACATATTTGTGAAACTGTTGTCCACTATATTGAGGTATGCCCCTCCAGTTCCAGGAACCTGTATTCCGGCGCCATGAAAATTGAATCCCATTATGGTAACATTTGTCACAGGGCTTCCAGCATAGGTATTAGGGGCTGAAGAACCTCCTAGCTGGAAATATGCAGATGCCCTTCCATTCAGGTTTATTTCATTGGGAACTGCAATCAGGTACACGTGGCTTGAAATGTAATTTCCAGAGAAAGACCTGATAGTTAGCGCCTTAGTTATTATTATCGGCTGGCTTGTCACATAAGTGCCAGGAGCCACAATTATCGTAGAACCTGAAGGTACAGCGCTAACTGCATGGGAAATGTTTCCAAAAGCCTGGGATAATGATAGCCCGCTGTTTGAATTATTTCCAGAGGTTGACACATAATATCTGACTGACTGCTGAATGTCAAACGGGTGAATTTGCCCATTCGAAGCCATAATAGGGGTATTGCTTCCGCTGCCGGAGTTTGCATTGCTGGTGAAAGCTGCACCATTGATAGCAAGTATAGATAGGACCACTGCAGAAAGAACAGCAATCACTAATATTTTCGAGTGTATATTATTCATATCAAATTATACCGTTACAAGATATAAGAATATTTGGTCAGATATGCCTGAGTATTTTGTAATGGCGTCCGATGTTAGTTTCAGATCTGATTTAAGTATGATTTTTGCCAGGCGACCACAGAGGATGTTTTCAACCTCTTTCCGTCTTAAGGGTCTACATTTCCCAGGTCCTTTTTCATTATGATGTTTGTTGCATAGTATCCAAGCGATTCATACATGGATATTGCCGGCCTGTTGTGCCCAAACACGTGCAGGCTTATGCCGTTTGATCCCCTCTCCTTTGCCATTTTTTCAAGGAGCTGTAGTGCTAATGTTCCGTAACCTCTTCTTCTGAATTTTTCATGTATTATTACGTCCCAGATATATGATGAGTTATGTTCCTTGTTTTTCCATTCAACCCACAGGGTCCCCACACCTGTTTTGCTTTCTGCATCAGTGATGGTCAATATTGAATGGCCTGAGGTATCCTTCCCATCCGGCAAGAGCCCCATAAATGACTTTCTGGATAAATCGTAAGCTTCACTTTCGACCCAGTTTCCTGACTTTATTTTTTCCCGGGCATACTCACTTATCTGTAAGTCCAGAAATGCTTTGAAATCTTCATCGGATATGGGCAATAAATCAACTGTCGTTTTATCTGCCATAACTTCTCAACCCGCAGTTTCTTATAAGGGTTGCCTAAATATGCACTCTGTTGATCAACTGCCCTCAAAAACCTCCATATGAGCTATTCATCTCTGGATTTCCTTTCAAATTACCTTTAATCCGGAGATCTTGCCTCCACCTAATGCGGATCAATGTTTCCATTATATTTCTTGCACTAACCCAGAATAATGGATTTTGGAGTAATCAACTGATTATTGACAATGTCATAAACTAAAAGATAATATGTATCATTCATTTAATTGAACTAAATGAAAAAAATAGTAATAATTGGAGGGGGCTTCGCAGGCCTCAGGGTTCTCTACAGGCTCAGAAAAGTTCTTGGAACTACTGTGGACATTACGCTAATTGACCGATCTGAATTCAGTATCGAAAAACCCTCTCTGCCGGAGGTAGCCTTTGCTGGAAAGGAACTTTCAAAGGTTCGGATTCCGTTAAAACAGACAGTGGAAAGGAAATGGTCAAAATTTGTAATGGATAATGTCGCAAAAATTGATCCTGTGAATAAGGTTGTTATTACAGACGGTGGATCCAGAATAAACTATGACATTCTTCTTATAGCCACAGGCGCAGTGAAAGATTATGATTCAATCATGGGGTTTAGAGATAATGGCTTCTCTATCTGTGATGATTTCCAGGCTGAACGCCTGGCAAAGCGGTTAGAAAGTTTTGAAGGTGGTAAGATTGTAATAGGGTCAGCACGTACAGAGTGGGACAGGGAAAGCACAACCATAAAATTGGACGCCCCCTGTGAAGGCCCAATTGGCGAAGTTATGTTCATGATGGATACATATCTGCGTGAAAGAGGGATCAGGGAAAAGTCAAGTATAACAGTGTTCACGCCAGGATCAGTATTCTTCGATGACGTAGGGGAGAGTATACATGCTGAGCTTGGTCCATTCATGAAGGCACACAATATTTCTGTTCTTACAAATAAGATACTCACTGGCATTGATGAACACTCAGTTCATTTTAACGATGGGCTCGATCTTGAAAGCGATCTGTCCATTATTATCCCTCCCTACAGGGGCCCAGATGTTATAACT
>DAHWLW010000066.1:0-3419 GCA_027343465.1 Thermoplasmatales archaeon
CCCCTTTTAAACTCACCAGTGGCTCTGCCAATATTTCTGGCGAATTCTGGTATTTTCTTTGTACTTCCAAAGAGCAGCAGGACGACCGCGATAATTATAATCCAGTCGATTGGGCTGTCAAACATTAATTTTGAAATGAAAAATGTTTATTTAAACATTCCTAAATGCGTGTTAAAGGTCAGTTTCAACGTCGTAGCCGAATTTTCTGTATGTTTCCGATTTGTTTGTGATGAGTCTCTTCCACTCACTTTTCAGATTGGCAAAAGAAAAAGAGATTGCCTTCTTTTCACTGTTTGCAACAACAAACCCAAGCGTCTTGTCTGTTGGCATTACCTCATCTGTCCTGGCAAAGGCTTCAATGAATTCCTGCATGCTCTCCTCAGGATATTCTGATGTAAGAACCTCCTGCAGATTATCGATGGCGCTTCCGACTCTGTCCATTTCAACACAGATCACTGAAGGGTGTATACCCTTCAGGCTGATGTTGAACATCGCACAGTCAACCATACTTCATGCCTTGACTTTCTTAAGGTACCATCTTTCTGCACCAGGCTCCTTTTCCCTTTCAAGTGCCCCCATAAGGGTGTTAGGTGCAGATGCGATACCCTCCTGTCCAGGTTCCCAGTTTACTCCTGTTGCTAGTTTTTTGTCCCAGTTGAACTGGAATGCCTTAATAACCCTGAGTATCTCGCGCATGTTTCTTCCAACTTCAGCGGGATAGTAAACCATCCATCTCACAGTCTGGTTTGGATCAATAAGGAATACTCCTCTTACTGTTGTTCCTACCTTCGGGTCCATGAGGTTGAACTCCTGGGCAACCTCCTTGTCAATATCCGCAATTACAGGGAATGGGACCTCTACACCATATTTCTCTTTTATATCTTTCAACCATGCTATATGGCTGTATATACTGTCTACACTCAGCCCTATAAGGGTTACTCCGATCTTCTTGAACTCTTCATAATTTTCGGTAAAGCCAAGAAACTCTGTCGTGCAGACAGGGGTAAAATCTGCGGGGTGCGAAAATAGCAAAACCCATTTTCCCTTTAGGTCCGAAAAAGTCAGGGGCCCCTGGGTTGTGTTCACGGTAAAGTCCGGCACTTTTTGTCCTAGATGAACTGGCATTTTTTTATCACCAAAACATGATTATAAAATGATATAAATACGATTGAGTTAGGTGCAAAGCCATCAGTGACATCTGGCATAGCTTTCAGCGAAATAGGTGATCAGGATATCAGCACCGGCTCGGAACGGGGCTGTAAGTGCCTCATTTATGAAATCCTCTGATAGTGTGCCTGATTCAACAGCATTGGCTACCATTGCATATTCGCCACTTACACTGTATGCTGCAATCGGGAGATTTGTGTTCTGCCTGGATCTGAATATTACGTCAAGATAAAATATGGCAGGCTTTACCATGAGTATATCAGCACCCTCCATTTCGTCAGTGCTATTTTCTCTTAAGGCTTCCCTTGAATTTCTGTAGTCCATCTGGTATGATCTCCTGTTGCCGAATGAGGGTGTTGAACCAGCTGCTTCTCTGAAGGGCCCATATAATGATGAGGCATATTTGGAACTGTAACTCATTATTGGAATATTAGAAAACCCTTTGGAGTCTAGTGCTTTTCTAATAACGGAAACCTGCCCATCCATCATTCCGCTGGGTGCAATTATATCCACACCAGCCTGTGCATATGAGATGGCGATCTTAGAATAGGAATCAAGTGTCAGATCGTTATCAACGGAATGATCTTTCAAAATCCCGCAGTGTCCGTGGGTGGTGTATTCACACATGCAGAGGTCTGCAATCACCAGTATTTCGGACGAATCCTTAATTTTCCTGATAGCTTCCTGTACCACACCATGATCATTGTACGCTTCAGATCCAATCTCATCCTTCCTTGAAGGAACTCCGAAGAGAAGTATACCTCCTAATCCAGATTCATTGAGCCTCCTGCAATATTCTCCGACCAAATTCAGCGGATATCTGAAAATATCCTTCATCCCTTTTATTGGTTCTGGTTCAGTTGCTTCTTCGCTGACAAATACAGGCATTATCATTTTTGACTTGTCAGGCCTGCTCTCGGCCAAGAGATTTCTTACCCTTTCATCTGTTCTGTTTCTTCTGAGCCTTTGAGTGGGAAACATGAAACGTTAATTTCATACGGGAATTTAATCTATGGCAAATGATGAATTCAATCAGGATAAGGGCCAGTGGAACGCTGGTACTTCCGGAGCCTTTAATGGATTATGTAATATCATCTGAGAGTGCGGGTGGCTCCAGAATGCTTGAAAATTGCAGGTCATCCATCATTTCTGATATGAAACTTCAGGGTACTGCAAAAGTAACTTTCGACATTAGCGGAAATCGTCTGAAAACGCTTGCCGAATTTACTGGAACAGATTTCAGCAGCTCGGTGGTGACAGTATTCCGAATTATCTGCGACATAGCAATTAGGATAATGGCGGGTTTGAAAATTGAGAAAGACGATTTCGCCAAAATTATGTCCATCTCAGATATTCATGTACTTGAGATAAAATAAGCCTAAACCACCTGATGCAATTCTATGTCCGGCCATCCATCAGAATCATAAACGACAGAGGAAAGGTATGATTCCTTTTCATTAGAATTTACAAAAATATACCCTCCAATATCGCGGAAATGAATTGTAAATGAAGCATAATGGCTTATTTTTGAATAGCTATCTTCATCGACAATCAGGAATATTGCTCCCGTTGTTCTAATTGAATTTACTAGATTCATAAGATCTCCGAAGAAATTCTCACCGTAGGTGAACCTCATGAAGTCATAGGAGAAGAAATAAAGGTGCGGTCTGGACGAAGAAGAAAGGAAGAAATCAATAACCTCATTTGGAAAATCCTCTAGAATGCCCTTACCCTCGAGATTAATGACGAAGGAATTTGAACGTTTAGACTTTTCAGCGGTAATATAATGTTTTAAGGAGTCCGGTTCCAGGCTGTTTGACATAACCCTTGAGGTTTCGTAGCTGCTTGATGTAACATCCATTACGCCTCTGTCTTGAAGAATGGCACTTTTTATGAGGTTATTCTTCATAAGATTCAGGATATCATCCACAGCCGGGGAAGTTCCCATGCGATGAAGCATTATCAGTGTACCAAGCGGAACCTTAGATGACTTATCCGGGGTAATCTTTTCAAACTGAGAAGTGGTCAAAGGAACTTCAAAAAGGGCCTTACTGAGTGATACTGGCTTGTTGAATCTCCCCTCCGGGTACATTATTGTCTCCTTAGAAAATGCACGGCACTTTCCATTTTCGAGTGAATAGAAGAAAACAGGAGTACTTCCTATGGATACACCACGCAATTTTTCCACGGTGGCCTTTCTTATCAGAATGCCTTCCTCAAGCATGTAATCCATTGAGAGAACCCCATCGGCA
>DAHWLW010000081.1:0-3347 GCA_027343465.1 Thermoplasmatales archaeon
CTCCTTCGATCATCAGGCGAAACTATATTGTCTATCCGATCATGATCGGCGGGATATGCTGTTCGGGCATATCCCAAAATTATAAACTGGTAGATAATGTTCGACATATGTCTGACTTTTCATGAAACTCAAGACACCCTATTGTATAAATTTTATCCTTTTAAAATCATTTCCCAAGCATCTTCTCCACAAAATTTATTCATATGTGAATAACCAAGTTAATATCTTCATATTCCTACATTTTTACATGGTCGATGCTAAAACACAATCTATACTAGATGTGATGGATACTAGTGAAAGGCTCAGCAAATTACAGCGACGGGGAATAACTGTAACTGCTATAAGTGAATATATAGATGGATACTCACTGATTGGATTTGGTTCTGCACTGATATTTCTTGGACCATATTTCCATGTAAGTGCATTTATCCTTGGATTGTCAGGTGCTGCGGCATTCTTGGGTATGGGGGTTGGACTAATAGTCTCTGGATATTTTACCGATAAAATTGGTAGAAGAACAATTTTTGTGTGGAGTCTAATTTTTTTTGTTATACTTTCCTTACTGTCAGCAGTAATAATCAGTACCGCCGAACTTATCATCCTAAGAGTGCTCATTGGTATGGCAATTGGAATTGATATACCTGCAAGTCTGGCGTACCTTGCCGAGATTTCTCCAAAGAGGAAGAGGGGCAGGTACACCGGAGCATTTCCACCCTTGGATTGGACACTTGGAGTTATAACTTCTGCAATAGTTGCACTCGTTTCATATACTATAGTGGGTGACTCTGCTTGGAGGGTAATTGTAGGAGTAGTAGCAATTCCTGCGTTTGTAGTACTTGTGCTAAGGAGAGGACTTCCAGAATCTCCAAGATGGTTATTGTCCAAAGGGCGGGTCGAAGAAGCCATGTCTTCATTCTCCAAGCTAGGTATAGGTGGTGTCACTCCGGAGAAATATGAAGCCCCACAAAGTAAATATCATGAAATTTTCAAGAAGCCTTATGGTATACGGGTTCTTGCCAGTTCATCACTATGGTTTACGAACTGCTTGAGTGCAGGGATTACTACAGTTTCTGAGCCTTTTGTGCTTCGGTTCATCGGTTTTGAAACTATTTCTGACACGTTTATCTTCACTGCTATAACTTGGGTTTTCTCCTTCTTTGGAACTCTCCTTGGTTTCTATCTTGTAGACAAAATTGGACGAAAGAAAGTATCATATTTGGGAGCAATTCCTAGTGGCATAGTGGCAGTAGCTATAGGTTTATTCTTCCTCCACAATTCTTTGGTTCTTCCCTATTTGTTCATCGCACTTGGTTTCTTCAACTGGCTTGGGACCTCTGCTCCTCAGTGGGGTTGGGGAAGTGAACTGTTCCCGACAAGGATGAGGGGAAAAACCCAGGGATTCTGCAACTCGTGGTGCAGATGGGCCCTCGCTCTGAATGTATTCTTGATCCCAACAATTATTGCCTTGGGGTTCTCCGCATTCTCAACTCTAGTTATCATACTGGGTGTCTTGTACTTCGTTTACACGGCTATAATTGTCATATTCCCATTTCTTGAGACAATGGGGAAGTCGCTTGAGGAGATCTCACCAAGTTGAAAATAAAATTACACCCAATAAAGAACATAATCACAACCATAAGATTAATTGTGATTATGTTCTTCTTTTATTTAGAATGTATTGTCTGTGCATAAATAATTTAGAGTGGAAAAAATGAAAATTACGAGGATTCTAAAAGGTGCTGGAATAAGAAGCAATTTTGGCACAATGGGGGCATCAGCAGTCACACTGATTGAGGACGAATCCTCTATATTGGTGGATACAGGCCATTACGGAAATAGAAATAACCTCAAAGAAAGTCTCAGCGTGGCAGAGAAAGATGTTTCGGATATAGATATTGTAGTCCTAACACACCTAAATTGGGATCATTGTCTGAACTTAGAGCTTTTTGAAAATGCAAAGATTGTCATAGGGAAAAAAGAACTTGAGGAAGGTACTCTTTCTGGTTCAGATGATAAATTCACTGAAAAGTTCAGGGAATTTTTGGCAACAAGAGATTTATTGCTAATAGAGGAGTTGAAAAGGATATCAAGGCACTCTACAATAATTCCAACCCCAGGCCACACTGCAGGACACATCTCTGTTAGAGTGGATTTCAACAATAGTTTAACCGTTATTTCTGGTGATGCTATACCAAATCTCAGGGCTTATCGAAGGGGAATCCCTGATTACATATTTTTCGACCTTGAATTAGCGAGAAATAGTGTTGAGAAAATCAGGGGAATGAGGCCTAACACAATAATCCCAGGTCACGATTCTCCATTCAACGACAATGGGTATCTTCAGAATGATGTAATAGAATTCATATTGAGAAATGAAAACGAAGAAAACACGGTAATCACATATAGGAAGAGTGAAGCCGATTATCCACTGCGTTGATTTATAGTATAAATCATGAAGTATTCAACTGAGGATTTCGAATAAGTTCCTCAATCCATTTCATATTTCAATGATAGTTTGAATATCGCCACAGATATTGCAACATTCCCTCAATGATTGCTATCATTCTCTGATTTTCCCTGTTTCTTTCAGGGAAAATCTATGGCTTACGCTATCCCTGCAGGATTTTCATGGCATGGACATTGTATCCAAAGCATGCAAACATGAACTTCCCCCTCACCCTTCTTGCAAGGGTTACCATGACATGTGAAAAGTGAAACATCCTCTTCATTACAGCATATGGATATTCCACCAAGGAACGCTTGCGTGATATCCTTCTGTTTCTTCTAATGGATTCAATGGACAGTTGTTTATGATTCCTCACCGTCCTGTCCATTGTACCATCCATGCCCTTTGGATCGGAGCCGAAGTATTCCTTGTCCCGGTACACTGTGATTCCACGCTTTGAAAGATCAATTTTTGTGTCGTGATCCTTTGCTGTTGTTACAGCATATGTTCGGATGAAGGGAACGGGATGATTGTTGTCAGTAATTGTGTGGCCCTTGAAACCGAAGAATGTTTTACTGTTCTTCTTTGTGTGTGAGCCACCTCTGGATCTCTTGGTCTTTCCCCCATTCTGGTTAATCATGCTTCACATGCCTAGGATCTGCTGTTATGGAGGCGGGAAGGTAAAGATCAGGGTTTCTCCTGATCCTTCCACAACTAACTGTACAGTCAGTTTTCCCGAGTACAGCTATCCTGCATGCTTCTGAAATGTTTCATGCATCTTGAGACAATTTGCAAAATTAATTAAGATACATTCGGTTCTACGCTTTATAGCAGAACAGTCTCACACAGAAGCTCATAAGACCCTATACACCTGAACAGAACGGCATCGTTGAAAGAGCAA
>DAHWLW010000001.1:0-3852 GCA_027343465.1 Thermoplasmatales archaeon
CTTCTGTGGCTCGATTATAGAACCTGGTACAGGCTTTCTCTTTGTAAGAAGAGATGGGGCTCTTCTCAATTTCTGTTCAAGAAAGTGCGAACGGAATATGATAGAGTTGGGAAGAGTTCCAAGGAAAACACGCTGGACAAACGAGTACCATAACTTGAAGTCGATGAAGAAACAGACTTCAAAGAACTAGGTGATCAAATGGAGAAGACACTGGTACTCCTGAAACCCGATGCTGTAAAAAGGAAGCTTTCGGGTGAAATATTTTCTCGCTTTGAAAAGAAAGGCCTTAAAATAATAGGCTTGAAACTGATGCGCCTAACAAAGAGTCAGGCCGAAAAACATTATTCCGTCCATAAGGGAAAACCATTTTTCAATGGCCTTGTTGAATACATCACGTCCGGACCAATTGTTGCTGCCGTTCTCGAAGGAGAAAACAGCATTTCTATAACCAGAACACTGAGTGGGGCAACTGATGGCTCAAAAGCTGCACCGGGTACAATTAGGGGAGACTATTCAATGGGTATAGAGAAGAACATTATTCACGCATCCGATTCGAAGGAATCATTTGAACACGAATTTCCAATATTCTTCAGCAGCGATGAAATCCATGAATACAACTGTGGCGACGAGGAGAATATATTTTGATTGAAAATGTCAGCAGATACCCTAAGGCAGCCCATAGTTTGCGTCCTTGGTCACGTTGATCATGGAAAAACATCACTTCTCGATTCCATAAGAAGTACCTCAGTAGCTAAAAAAGAGGTAGGTGGCATAACCCAGAGAATAGGTGCCACAGACATAGATATTTCTGAAATAGAAAAAAGGGCAAACATTACAGGAAAGAAATCTCCTTTCAAGATCCCTGGCCTTTTATTTATTGACACCCCCGGACATGTGGCTTTCTCCAACATGAGGGCAAGGGGTGGCGCTCTGGCAGATATGGCCATTCTGGTCGTTGACATTAACGAAGGGTTTAAACCCCAGACAATTGAGTCCATTAACATTCTTAAAAAATTCAAGACACCTTTCATAGTTGCTGCAAATAAAATTGACCTGATTCCATTCTTCAGACCTGCTAAGAACAGTTCATTTGCTGAGGCAATGAAGGGCCAGAGACAGGAGTACACTGATGAGCTGGAAAAGAGACTTTATGATCTGGTCTATAAGTTCTATGAATATGGCCTGACCACTGAAAGGTATGACAGAATAACTGATTTTGCAAAGACGGTCGCCATTGTGCCAGTCAGTGCTAAACTTGAGATCGGAATTCAGGATGTCCTTGTAATGCTGGCCGGGCTTTCACAAAGGTACCTGGCACAGGACATCAAGTTCAAGGACACACTGGGAAGAGGTACCATCATTGAACTTAAAACCGAAGGTTCAATTGGAATTACCCTAGATACCGTTCTCTATCAGGGCAAGCTAAGAAAAGGAGACACGATTGCAATAAATACGACTTCTGGGCCATCCGTTACAAGGGTGAAGGCTCTTCTTGTAAACTCGAAGTCTAAGTCTGGAAAAATTGTCGAGAGAAGTTCTGTTAGTTCAGCAGCTGGAATTCGTGTTCTTATTTCTGACAAACTGGACGTAGTTTCAGGCTCCCCCATGATTGTAGTGCAGGGAGATCCCGAGGAGGCATTTCAGGAAATTTCCAGAGAATCTTCAATGAATATTAAATTATCAGAACATGGCCTGACAATCAAGGCGGATGCACTTGGCTCTTTGGAGGCACTTGCTTATGAGCTTGTTGACAAAGGATTCACCATAAGGTCAGCCTCAGTAGGTAGCATTACAAGAAGGGATGTTATTGACGTATCGACACTTAACGATCCGCTGGACAGGCTTCTTGTAGGATTCAATGTTCAAATCACGCAAGATGCAAGAGATGAAAGTTTCTCCTCAGATATAGGCATATTGTCGGGTGATGTGATCTATTCACTGGTAGAGGAATCACTTGAATGGTACAAAAAGAGAAAGGATCAGTTAAATGAACAGAGAAAGCAGTCCACTTCAATACCAGCAAAGATCATGATTATGCCTGAGTACATTTTCAGAACAACAAAGCCTGTTATCGCAGGGGTTAAGATATTCTCAGGAAGGATAAAGGTAGGAGATACCCTGATAAGATCAGATGGCCGTTACGGCGGAACCATAAAGAGCATCAGAGATGGCGAGGCATCCAAGCAGTTTGCAGATGCTCCTGCGGAGGTTGCAGTTTCAATAGAAGGTGTAACTCTAAACAGGCAGATAAACCCATCAGAGCCTCTTTATGTTGACATTCCTGAATCGGTTGTCAAAATCCTCAGGGAAAACCGTCTCGACGATGAGACTATGGAAACACTAGAGGAGATCATTCGAATTAAGAGAAAAGAGAATATTTTCTGGGGAACCAGAACCTAATAAATCAGGTATGCTGAAATAATCATCAATGCTCCGAGTATTAAACTGTAAAATTTTCTGGCTTTCACAGAAGTAAGGAAAATTAACATAAATGAAGCTGGGAGCATAAAGAGCATGGCCTGCAACCCTGTATGAAAATATATCCTTGTAATGAACATGGAGATTGCCAGGAGAAAAGTCCCCTTGTAGATTGTTGACCCTATTACCACTCCCATGGCCGCCTGTCCATCGACTTTTCTTATGCTTGTCAGAAACATGGTAATCTCAGGAAGTGAACCGGCGATGCCAGTTACAATAAACCCAGAGGCGAATGAACTTATACCTGAAATTGCCGAGATCCTGTCAGTGTAAATAACAAGGGCATTTGAGGAAAGTGCCAGCAGTAAAACTGAAAGTGCCATAATAGGAATACTGAACTTATTTTCCTTCTCATCCTCCACATGGCCATGAGAGTTGCCGGTAAATACATACAATAGAAATATCAGTATGAGAAAAGGGGCAAATATGAGTGTGTAATGCACAGGAAGGAATGCCAGTGGCAGGACGATGGAACTTGCAAGAAGAACCAGTACCGCTCCGCCAGCTTGCTTCCTGGAAATTCCAGTTACCACCAGAGGTATCATTATTATCAGTATTACAAGAGTCAGTATGTTTGAGCCCTCTATTGTTCCAAGGCTAATTCCACCAAAGCCTCTCAGGGAGGAATCCAGAACAACCGCTATCTCATCCAGGACTGCTCCTGTTCCCAGTATGAACTTCCCCATGGAGGAACTGCTTATGTGAAACTTTGATGATAGAGATCTTGCTTCATCAACAAATAAATCACTTGAAATGACAAGGGCAATTATAGAGATGACATCAATAGAAATGATCTCAAAAAAATTGCTCAGGGTTCTGAATAAAGAAAAATAGACAAGGATTGCGATAAGAGTGAGAAGAGCGGGAAAAATTCTTCTCAAAATGGCACCATTACTGTATTATAAGGTGCTCCGGCTTCTCCACCTTTACCTCTTCTGTTACAGAGGTCCCCCTTCTCAGCCTCTTGCAATCTATTTTATCTGGACTGAGCTGTTCCACAAGGTAATCAAAAGCTGTTTCAGCTCCCTTTGGATCGCCACAGGTGTATATATCTAAGGTTACAAGCCCATACTCTGGCCATGTATGAAATGACAGATGGGACTCTGCCAGTAAAACAACTCCACTTGCACCCGCTGGCTGGAACTGATAATAATCGGACGAAATTCTTGTTAAATTTCCTGCCTTAACAGCATCCTCAATAATTGGATATATGTTGTCGGCCTTTGAAATTACGTCCGGATCCACGCCATATAGATCTGCCAAAATCTGAAACCCTACGGCCACTGCCATCTTCCTCCATATTTGCACCTCAAAGTTGACAATCAGTCGTATTAAAATGTTGTATTTAAATATTTATTATTCCGATGAGTTTTT
>DAHWLW010000021.1:0-6474 GCA_027343465.1 Thermoplasmatales archaeon
TATCTCCACATTCAGCATGTCTCCTGTAAGAGTGTAATACTTGTATCTTCCGGGTTTTTTCTTCAGCCTTGCCTTGTCAATTGAGACCTCAGCATCTTCCACGAATGGTTGAACAAGGACACTTTCTTTAATTGCCTTTTCCAGGGATTCCACATTTGAGAGATTCAGTGGTACACCGACGTACTGATGGTACACCGTTCCGAGCTTAATTCCTGCCTCAAAAATTGCTCTTTCCCTATCTGTACAGTTAAAGTATCTTGAGGCTGGATCTTGCATCGGCTATCCCTAATTGCAAGCGGAATCATAAATATTTGCCCATCCACAAGAAAATAGACAATTGATACCTAAAAGTATCTAGTTCTGGGTTATGGCAGAGCCAGAATCGGCACCTGCAATCTGCCCGGGTTTTGGCACATATCTGAGAACAGCCGCCATTCCTCCAAAGGCCTTCTGGAGCAATTTTCCCTCTTCACTGTCCCCGGAGATCATTTCCACCCTGGCACCGCCTGTTTCGGCCAGACGGAACATCATCTCCACCATATCCTCCTCATGGTCAATGGACATTATGTTTCCGCAGGATTTGCATACCACATCCTCATTTGGCTTCGTTAAGAGCTCCTGTGTACTCCCGCAGTTAGAACATTTGTATGCGTATTTTACTCTCTCCAGAGATTCTGAAAGAAGAAGCAGATCTACAGCCTTCAGCTCTAGTGCAGATTTTATCGGTACCTCTCCGTATATACCAAGGCCTCCATCTGGCTTCTTTATCTCAAGGAGAAATCTGTTTATCAGGTCCCTTTCACGTGCGACCTGCATCTCTTTCATGGTCTCAGAAGCTTTTTCAACGAGTTCCCTGAGGCCAGTTTCATCTGTATAACCTATATCAAGGAGATCCTTTACCTTGAATTTTATTTCATTTCTGAGATAGTCCTTTTCGAAAAAGTATTCCTTCGTGGCCCCGGGGCCGCCTATGAATACCGCTTTCAGATCCTTTATAACGGGAATGAATGCATTGTTTGCAATCTCACCCACTTTTTTGAAGAATTCATGGGCAGCGATTTCAATAAGACGTTCATACCTTCGAGAGGACTGGCCCCCTTGATGGTGTTTGCTTGGTACAAGAGACTGTTCATTTGCTACAACAGAAATGTTAGTTCCATTCAGGAAACCAATCGTGGCCTCTTTTCTGTCAATCACAATAAGCCCGTATGATTCCTTAGTGGCAATCTGAAGCTTAAGCTGCTCGAGATGGAAGGTTGAATCACACTGATACATGAATGTCTGTATTGGCTCTGGAGGCTCAATAATCTTGGCATACATTTCTGTCTGGTCACCCCTTGTCGCGATATGGCCAACAAAGAAAACCAGACCTGTTTCCGGAGGGAACCTGTAACCTCGTAACCTTGACATAATGGATTCAATTGCTGCAAGAACATTCTTTCTCGTTGATTTTGACTTTATGTTAGAGGAAGTTGAAAATTCCTCCCTCAGATACTGCACAACATCTGGAATCTGTTTATCCGGAGGTATGTAAAGGGAGATTAACTCTGTTCCTCTGCCTCTGAGCTGCTCAAGCTCCTGAAGGGCTCTTTTGAATTCGTATCGCCTGAGCTGCAGATCATCGGTAGACATCCATTTCCGAATTAAAATAAGTATAAAAGGAATACTATATCTGCGGCTTACATTTCCGGAAAAATTGAATACCGTATCATCCCTACCTCATAAAGATGGAAAAAACCATAGTGATATCCTTAGGTGGGTCCCTCGTTTCTACTGACAGCCTTAACATAAAATACATTCAGGATTTTTCCTCTGTTCTATCAGAGTCCCCTGAGAAACTTAAATTCGGAATTGTTGTAGGTGGAGGAATGCTTGCCAGGAATTATATTCGGGCACTGAGAGATGCAGGAGTCAATGACAATATCCTTGATGAAATCGGGATAAACGCCACCAGAATGAATGCTCTTGCACTTTCCTCGTTCCTTAATGATTCAAACAGCAAGATACCTACAACAGTAAATGACGCTGCTGAGCTCTCAAGGATATACCGGTTCACGGTGATGGGTGGAACAGAACCGGGGCATACCACAGATACCGTTGCAATGCTTCTGGCGGAGAGAATAGGGGCAAGTGTCATGATAAACGCGACATCCGTTGATGGCGTTTATACTGCTGACCCCAGAAAAGACAGTTCAGCTAAAAAACTGGAAAATCTTGATTACGATTCTGCGATAAGAATAGCAATTTCAGAATCAGTTGGTGCCGGCCCTAACGTTTTTATGGATCTTACAGCCCTGAATATTGCAAAGAGATCAAGGATAAAGGTTCACGTCGTTGATGGAAGAGATACTGCCCTAATACGGAACATTATAGACGGTTCAGGGAAAGGGGGTTCGGTAATTTCCTGATACTCTGTAAATTATTTATGTCAGTAGATCAGTTCTCTTAAATCATAATTTGCAAGTGTGCCCGGAAAGGCAGTCCCATTTATACCTTTGAATGATTCCTTTATTTTCAATGAGAGGTTGGACATCTGTGATATCTTTTCAGCATATGTCATTCTTGTTATCCCGCGGGATGATTCCATCTGAACATACCATGGATCGTCGTCCTCAAATATAGGCGCAAGATAGACTTTATCCTGTGAGTCCAGCGGCATCTGGGAGATAACATTGGAAGTGCCCTCTTCATGGTCTTTTGAATACTCTTTGCCTCCGGTGCCGATCATTGCCACTATGGTGACATTCAAGCCCGAATCCTTGAGATTGTTCACAAGGTTCAGTGTTTCAGTGGCATTGGTATGTTCGTTGAATAAACGGAGAACCTTATAACTGCCCGACTCTATGAAAACTGTTACCCTGTTAAGCCCATGATCCTTCATATCTCTGAAATGAATCATGTTTTTCTTTTTTGGAGTTGTGTACATATCAAATGAGGCCATTACAGGCAAAGAGAAACTGCTCTTCAAAAGATCAAGCAGCCATAGCAGCAGTTTCTGATCCATGTTCATTATGTTGGCATCCCCCAGGAATATCCCTTTTCTGGCCCTGATGCCCTCTCCGATTCTGTCCTTAATGTCAATGGCGTGTTTCTTAAGATCCTCCTGAGTCTTAAACTGGACTTCCCTGGATATATGTGAGGATGTCACTGTGGAAAGATTCCACCTGGCCCCATAGGAACCCTCGAAGTATATGGAATGCGACGCATCTGGAGGAAGAATTGGATAAATCTTGTATAGCGAACTTATTCTGCCTGAGTCCTGTTTCAACCATTCAATGTTTCTGCCTGACAATCTGTCAAGAGAGATTTCATTCGATGCCTGTTCTGGACTGCCAACTTTCCCTGGGTATGAAAGTGCTCTAGACAGTATCAGTTCTGATTCTTCTTTCCCAACATTTCCGATGATTCTCTCCTCACCATTCCAGGACATCTGAATAAGTCTGTTGTTAAGTCCCCTTCTGTAAGTTTTTGAGTCCAGTGTAATAAACATCGGGCGACCTTCCATGTCGAAGTTCACAACATTTCTGTCTGCGTCTGAAATTGTGAATATTCCAGAATTGACCCTAATTCCCAGTGATTCCATGTTTACCTTTATGTAAAGGGATTCAATTAATTTTCCCAGATTCTGAAACAAATTAGTCCAGTTGTTCAGATTCCTTTATATTCATTAGATGTGTAAAGAATTGGTTTATTATATTCACCTGTTCACTCTGATGGGGGGATATAATGCATAAATAAAGAATCCATAATACAGTTATGGTGTTATCAGTGCAAAACCTCAGGATAGCAGAAATCATAACAAAATCAAACCCGGATGATTCATGGAAACTGCTGAAGCAGGTAGGAGTAGACGAAGTAGTGGGTACATTACCCAGAACATTTTTTGACTGGAGGCAGGGGGCATCCGATGAACCGTGGAGCTATTCATCACTGGCCAGATACAGAGACCTCCTTTCAGATTACGGCTATAGCCTGGCATGCATTGAGGATGACCCGCCTATGGACAGTATAAAATACGGTATTGAAGGCAAGGAGGAGGAACTTGAGAACGTAATTAAGATGGTAGAAAACATGGGAAAACTTGGCATCGGAATCTGGTGTTACAACTGGATGGCGGGTGTTGGCTGGCTGAGGACAAGAACAGCTGTCAGAATAAGGGGGGACGCCTTAACAACATCGTTTAATTATGATGATGTGAAACAGGATCCACCTCCCAGACTGGGAAAAGTGTCATCAGATACCCTGTGGAAATCACTTAAATGGTTCCTTGAAGAGGTGATCCCTGTTGCTGAAGAAAATAATGTCAAACTGTCCATGCATCCGGATGACCCACCTCTGAAAGAGGTTCGAGGCGTGTAAAGAATAATGAATTCTATAGAATCATATGACAGGCTCATCAGGCTGGTGGATAGCGACAGCAATACTATAACTCTCTGCCAGGGAAACTTCACTCTTATTACCGATGATCTTCCAGGAGTAATAGAGCATTTCGTTAAAATGGGAAAAGTTACATTTGTTCATTTTAGAGATGAATTATGGCATAGGGGTTATTTAGCGATCTTATAACATGCAATTGTCTAATATATCAATATGGAAACACTATTGCTCTTAATAGAGGTACAGTCATACTTTTAGGATTTACGCTTTATGACCAAGCTTTCTAGCCCCCGCATAGTTATATTGTCTTTCCATTTTGGTTCATTTGCAATCTTTGCCTCGGAATATCTTTCAAGAAGTAGATCAAATACAATTTCTGCCTCCATTCTTGCTAGCGGAGCCCCCAGGCAAAAATGTATATCCTCACTGAAAGAGATGTGCTTGACATTTTTTCTCTCTACGTTGAAAGCATCTGGGTCCTCATTTGCATCGGGATCCCTGTTTGCAGAGCCTATTAGTGTTATCAGCCTGCTACCTTTATTTATGTTGACCCCAGCCATATTAACATCCTCTGGTGCTATTCGTGACGTTAACTGAACTGGTGATTCATATCTCAGCATCTCTTCAATTCCATTTTTAAGGACTTTCGGATCATTTTTCAGAATTTCCATCTGATCCTGGTGACGCAACAATGTGAAAAACCCATTTCCAATCAGGTTTGTAGTTGTTTCATGCCCTGCAGACAATACTAGAACACACATAGATATTAATTCTGGATCCGAGATCTTTCCCTCAGTCTCTTTTATCTTTATCAGGGAGCTAATAAGATCATCCTGTGGTTCTTTGGTTTTAATCTCAATCAATTTGTTGAAGTAGGCAGCCAATTCGTAGCTTGCCTTAGCAGATTTCATCATAGTCTCTTCACCTTTCGATGGGTCAAGTGACAGGATCAAATCATCGGATAGCTGCTTGAACTTATCCCTGTCTTTATCAGGGACGCCCATCATTTTTGCTATAACATAGGCCGGTACAGGGGCTGCTATTGAGGAAATTATATCAAAAGATTCTCCAGTATGCTTATCCATCAAACTTGTCGTAATTGACTTAACGAATGGCCTTAGGGATTCAACCATCCTTGGAGTAAACGCTTTTGTCACAAGAGATCTCAACCTTGTATGATCAGGAGGGTTCAGCGTCAGGATTGACTGCTCTGCCTTTTTCGGATATTTGCCATAATTTTCAGCAAGAATCTTCTTCTCTACGTTGATATATGTTTCATGATTAGGCGGGTGTTTGAAAAATTTCACATTTGAGAGTATCTTTTTTGAGTCTTCAAACCTTGAGACCAAGTATGCCTTCAGAGAATCAACGTAAACTACAGGAGAATTCTCTCTAATAGCACGATAAACAGGATATGGATCATTTACCAGCAATGATGGATTGAATTCAAGTTTATCATTACCTGACACTTTTGTCGTAAGAAATTTAATTTATTTAAATATTATTTTTTTTGAAACGTGGCCAATAGGCAGTTGTTTTTCACAAATAAAGAAGCCAGATTAATATTTTAGCATAATCCACTACAATTATAATATTCTCTTTCGATATTGTTATAGAGAATCTTCTAGTTCTATCTATTCTACCTTTTATTCGTGCATTCTTACATAGAAAATCCTGCCGAACGAATTCTGAAATATTTAGATAATTATCTAAGCAGAAATTCTAATTAGATGACCAATTTGCTTTTTGTTGTGTAGCAAAGAACCCAACATGTTTTCTAGAAAAATATTGCTATATATTATGAAACACGAATATAAAAAGGAAAAGCCAAGATGTGAATGATATAAATAGGTCCAATCTCGAAGGTGGATAGAAAAGGATAAAACAATACAAAACTAAATATTTGGCAAGTTGAGGAACTCTGAACTATTGCCTCTACACATCATTATAGCCCTCAAATTAAAATATATTTCAATGCATATTTCATTGCCTTCTTTAAAGATGGTAATTTTTGTTCATTACAAAATGGTCTCCATCTACATCCTTAACGTCGAACCCATTCTTTTTGTAAAAAGAAAAGCCGATACCATTTTGTTG
>DAHWLW010000041.1:0-8412 GCA_027343465.1 Thermoplasmatales archaeon
CAGCACTATTCCAATGATTATCCCCAGGAGAAACAGAAATCCAAAATTCCTGTTGTAAATGAAAGCTGAACCAACAAACCACAGTGGCCAGGACTCTTTAGGATAATCTTCCGGTGGGGATTCTGGCCTTGGTTTTTCAAAGAACCTTATTGTTTTAAAATAGAGTCCAAGAGTGAGGAATACCAGAATAGCTGGCCAGGGGAGTATCCCAAGAACCACGAACACCGGGGTGATTATGAGCATAGCGGTCAGCAGTGCTATAGTAGCGTATCTGGCGGACCTTTCACCAAGTATTACCGGTAAAGTCCTTATCTTTTTTGTGGAATCATATTCTATTTTGTCTATATGTTTTCCGAATATAACCAGCGTGGTCCCAAGAGCGTATGGGAGAGATGCCAGAACAACAGACCATGAAAATATACCGGTGACTATAAAGAATGCCCCTCCAATCATCAACGGCCCCCAAGTTATGAAGACTGCTACTTCACCAAGACCGAACCTCTTCAAAGGGAACCTACCACCTGAATAGAGCGTTATGATCAACAATCCAAGCACAATTAACAGAAGGGCAATGTAACCTCTTTCAAAAACAAGATAACCTCCGATCACTAGACCTATGACAGTTGTTACAATTGCCCACTTCAATGTTTGTTTTTCAGAGAGCAAACCTGATACAATAGGCTGAGGGCCATATTTTGCCCTGAAGTAGTTATCAGTGTCCACACCCTGCCTGAAGTCCCAATAATCATTGAACAGGTTGCTAGCTGCATGAGATATTACAAGTCCTGCTATGACAAGAATTGAGAACGTCAAATTGTAATAACCATAGAGGGCTGCAAAAAGGACACCAAGAAGCCCGCTTATGAATGTCATTACGAGAACCGCAGACCTAGAAGAAACAAGCCACTTTGAAAACAGGTCCAGCTTCTCAAATTCTTCCTTGTTTATCTTCGGAATTGAATAACTCAGATAAAGCCAGTATCTGGGACCACCCTCTGACATGATGCTGAATTCCATGAAAAAATAAATCTTTTATGGTCTAAATGGAAATAAAATATTGAAAGATTTCAGAAAGTAAAAGTGTAAATTGTATAAAACTTGATTAATTAAGCAACATTTTCTATGAGGAGTACGGCTATTGGGATTTGCTCATGAATTATTGTCCAGTTTCTAAAAACAAGACTATTGCAATCATAAGTCAAGAACAGCTTTTGATAAATTATGGCTAAACATCTTATATGTAACTCCAACAGGGAAAAATTGCGGAGATATCCATTTAAACATGGAAGAGATCACTTTAACAATAAGGATTTCCATAGTACGAAGTATTCTACAAGATTCCTCATGTTTGATGAGGATTCTCAATGGGGGCCGACGTAATGTGCTAAATATAGAAAGAGAGACCTGGTTTTTTGGGTCTTCCAATCTAAGTATTTTACACTCTTTTAATCTGAGAAACTATGCTATCCAACAGTCCATGATTGCAGTTGTATACGTTTCTTGCGTTTATGCCTATATTTTAATTTGTTAATAATTCACTAAATGTGCTTTAGAATGCGTGAAAACTGAGATAACTATAATAGAAAAAGAAAATGATTACTTCGGGAGTTTTGCATTGAGGCCCTTATAAATATTTTCAAGATCAATCAAAGTATTGTACAACCATATTATATCTTCCCTTTTAGATATTAGACTTTTCCCAACTCTGTGATGAGATACTTTGTTCCTAAGATTGATGATTTGTTTAGTCAAATGACCTTCGGTCACTTCGGTTAACAATGGACAATAATTTTTCTTACTTTTAAATATTTTACACATATCACTCAGGGAAAGATAATTTGTATAGCCAAGTTCCACTTTATTATTCTCATCATTGTGAGCCCAATTTTTTATAGCATTTGCTCTCTTTTCGCCCAGTACATCCAACATTATATCGTATGTTGTTTCACCAAGTGCATTTTTTAAGTTTATTTCGACATTTTTGATTATCCTCCATATTAAGGCAGAAACTTGCTCATGATTGAGGTCAGCCAAAGTTAAAATTCCTGAAGGTTTGTCTTTATTTACGAGAATCAACAGACCAGGTTTCTCTACCTCCACATCATGTTTGTAATTATTGTAAAATCTATAGATTACATCCAGGATATCCATTTCTTCATCTAGGAAAAGTTTTGTTCCTTTGAAATGAACTTCCTCTTTTGACCCTCCTTCAGCCCTAATGACTAAGCCCAAAACACTACCGTTCTTCATTATGGGAAAGTAGTCATAGTTAGGATACCCATCAAAATATTCTGAAGTTTTAATTTCGCTCCAAGACGTGCAAATGCTCGATGCCTTAAAATTCATCATTCCTTCAAAGTTTTTCAGGTGTTCAAATGACATAAGATCAGTGAATGTTAATGATTTTGAGAATTTAAACATTGAAGTTTTGTAGCCATACGATCAAAAATGGTCAAAAAAAGAACCAAATAAATCAAATTTACAGGTGTTTAACCTATATTTTGCCTATATTTCAAAGATTTTTCCTTTTTGATTCTGAGCCTTCCTTTAAGCCTTCCTTTAGGTTCATATAAACCGTTCTGAATATATTGTCCACAAGGTCCTTCTTTAGGTTCTTGTTGTCATTGACCTTTTTGTAGAACGCAAAATGATCAGAAATGAAAGAAAGCAGAACCTCATCAAACATGTGCCTGAATGAAAGTTTGAAATTCTCTTCACTGTTTATCCTTGCACTTGTCTTAAGATCCGCATTATTTTCGAGGCTGTTCTTCATTCTCAATAGTATAACCCTGTCGGTATCATTGAATTCTGTTCCATAGCGATCATTCATCTCCTCTATGATCCTCGACAGGGGTTCCTCCTCTTCCTTTGGTATCCTGTATTCAAGGCTCTGCTTCGGATCAAGAGGTTTATCGGATTCTCTGAGTCTTATCTCCCCCTGTGTTATGAGCTCTATACGGTAAGAATCAAGATCAACCTCCCTTAGTATCTCAACAGGCAGTGATTCCCTCCTGACTGGAAGCTTCCTCAGGAGAACCTTCCCGAATGCATGAAGTTTTTCCAGATCAATATCCTTGAAACTTATTATCTGCGAGAGGAACGAATATGTCCTGTTGTAGTCCCTGAGAAGCTTTCTGAATTTGTCCTGTTCCGATAGCTCAAGATCATTGAATCTGGTGACAACCTCATCTATTACAGTGAAGAGTTTTTCCTGCCTGTTCCTTCTGTCATAAAATATCTTTGCAAACTTCTCTATATCCTCATCTGAAAAGATGTGAAAGTCAGAAAGCTGCCTCTGGAAATCATAGAGTATGTTCGGATCAGTCCCATGCTTTAGTGTGGTGTGACCGTAGTACGGTTCGAAAGCATGTTCTATTGTATCCGGATCATTGGCAAAGTCCAGCACCACCGGTTCTTCTTTTCCCTCATATATCCGATCAAGCCTGCTGAGTGTCTGTACAGCGGCAACCCCTGCCAGCTTCTTGTCAAGGTACATTGCATACAGCAGAGGCTCATCGAAACCTGTCTGGAACTTGTTAGCGACTATGATAAACCTGTAATCCGGCTTACGGAAGGTTGCAGCAGTCATGGCCTCACTCATGCCGTTCATCCCGCCTTCAGTGTATTCCTGTCCGTCCGAAGGGTCTCTCACAGTGCCGGAAAATGCAACAAGCGTCTTGAACCTGTATCCATGTTTTCTGATGTATGAATCAACCGCAATTTTAAACTTCACAGCATGCAAACGTGATCTGGTGACGATCATGGTCTTGGCCTGCCCCTTACCTTCACGGTTCGGTATCTTGTTCCTTATTGTTGAATTGAAATGCTCCACAATGATCTCAACCTTCTTCTCTATGGCATGATCATTGAGGTCAACAAATGCCTTCAGGAGAGCTTTTGCCTTTGCACTCTCATATCTTGGGTCATCCTCTATCTTCTTTAGAAGAGAGAAATATGTCCTGTATGTCATGTAGTTCTTCAGTACATCCAGGATGAATCCCTCCTCTATGGCCTGCCTCATGGTGTACAGATGGAACGGTTCATAATGTCCATCCGGCAATTTCTCCCCGAACAGTTCAAGGGTCTTGGCCTTTGGCGTTGCTGTGAAAGCATAGTAACTGACATTTCTCTGCCTGCCTCTTGCCTCCAGATCCTGAACTATCAGATCCTCGTAGGTTTCCTCTTCGGTATCAGTTTCCTCTGCATCCTTCAGTCCATTGGCAGTGAGCACAAGCTTCATGTTCTTGCTATTTTCTCCGGTCGCAGAGGAATGGGCCTCATCAATAATAACTGCAAAGTTCTTCCTTGGCAGATCCCTGATCTGATCAACAATCCTCGGGAATTTCTGAAGTGTGGTCACAATGATCTTCCTACCTTTTTCCAATGCCTCCTTAAGCTGAGCAGAGCTCCTGTCAATTCCTGTAAGCACACCTGAAACGCGCTCAAACTGCTGGAAGGTCTTCTGAAGCTGCCTGTCCAGAACCTTTCTGTCAGTTATTACAATAACAGAGTCGAACACATTCCTGTTCTCTGCATCATGAAGGCTGGAAAGTCTGTAACCCAGCCATGATATTGTGTTGCTCTTTCCGCTTCCAGCACTGTGCTGCACAAGATAGTTATTGCCCGTGCCTGCACGTGAAGCGTCCACAAGTTTTCTTACCGCATCTAGCTGATGATACCGAGGGAATATGATCTTTTTCTCCCCTGTTGGCTTTCCATTCTCATCATCCACATCCTGATAGTTGATGAAATTGGTGATAATATCAGATAATGATTCCCTAGAGAGGATATCCTTCCAGAGATATTCAGTCCTGAAACCACTGGAGGGTGGATTTCCTGCTCCTCCTTCATAGCCCTTGTTGAATGGAAAGAATCTTGTTCGTGATGCTTCAAGCTTTGTTGTCATGTACACAAGTTCTTCATCCAGCGCAAAGTGTACAAGGCATCTGCCAAATTTGAATAAAGGTTCATGAACATCGCGCCCCTTGTACTGATCGATTGCATCCTTGACCGTGTATCCTGAACCGCTCAATCGATCCTTCAGTTCCATTGTTATCACTGGCAGTCCGTTTATGAATATTGCAAGATCAATGGACTTGTTGTTCTTCTCACTGAAATATAGCTGGCGGATCACGGAGAATGTATTTGCCTGATTCAGCTTCAAGAGATTTTCATTCAATCCAGTTTCCGGTTTAGGGTAGAAAAGATCAAAGGACACGCCATAATCCTTTATTCCCTTTCTAAGAACATCAAGTGTTCCACGTTTTTCAACCTCCTCACGCACTCTCTTCAGGAACATTTCTGATACACGTTCATTGTGCTGCTGCTTGAGCTGTTCCCATTTTTCAGGTTGAGTTGAAAGAATGAAGCCTATCAGTTTTTCCTTATCCATGCATAATGTTTTATCGTAATTTGCAGAGAGACGCCTTATATATGATTGCTCATCAACAAGGTAACTTTCTATATGTGATTCCATGCTCTTCTCGGAAAGGTCCATTTTATGTCATTAAAATATATGAATACACGATATAATATTATCTCACGCTTCGCTACTGTTTGATTCTACAGGAACAGTTAAACCTCTTACATCTATTTTGCCTGTTACTGCTTGCGAAATCAAGGATACTTTGTATTCTTTAAGCAACTGTACCATTCTTTCTTCTAAGGATATGATTTTATCGATTTTACTAGTCTGTTTCTCTAAGTAAGCAACTATTTTGTCTTGCTCTTCAATTGACGGTATTGGAAAAGAAAATTCCTCAAAGATGTTCTGGTATAAATGCTGAATAGTTGAACCAAAGCTTCTCAGAAAGTAGAAATTAGAAAATACGCTTGAGCTTAGGACGTAATATAGAAAGTCAGTAATATAGTAATTACACGGTCTTACTAAGAAGATGCCACTGTTGAGGCAGGCGGGTTTATTTAGTCCGTTTACAATGGCTAATTTTCCTATTGTTCCATCTTTTGTAATCAGTAAGTCTCCATTTTTTAGTTGAATATATGGATCGTCATAATATCTGCCTTTATCGACACAATAGCATGAATCCCAAAGAATTGTCTTTGATTGAAAATCCTGGCCTGTTACCAAATAAGCATATCCGTTCTCAAGATATTCCTCTGAGGTTAGTCCCTTCCATCCCACCCTTCCTTTTACATAAGAAGTAAACTTAATCTTCATTACTTTCCAATGCTCCGGTATCTCCCCAATCCACTCAACACCACTGTCCTTCATGGGCACATTCGGGTCAAGTCCCTTGGTGACAGCGTGGGTTATGATGGCCTGACGTTTTTCCTTGAGAAGGTTGATTATCTGTTGTTCCTTCAATACTAAACGATCAATTATTGTCGTTTTACAATCTAAAAAGTTACCTATAGAAACCTGTTCTTCATTCAATGGAAAAGGCATACTAAGTGATTTTAGAAGATCTCCATCCACGTGGGGAATGCCCATTCCTACTGTAAGCTCTTTCAATTTGTGTTCCGCTGCCTTACAGAAATAAAATAAAAAATTGTGATTTACCTTATTGCTATGAACCAAGGCAACAGTAGATGAGAGTATTCCTCGCCTGCTTTTAATAAATTCACCAGCATTTGAACCATCCCATAAAAGTAAAGTTTCCCCCTCATCTACTACAAATGTTGAGTTATCAAACTTTACCCATTGTTTCGGCGTTTCTCCCCTTAGAAATTCCATGGAAAGATAAGGTAAATAAATATTGGTCTCTGAAATGTCGGTTTCAATGTTTTTTGGGACTTTACCCTTCATAATGGTCATAGCCCACTTTAACTTGATCAAAACCCAATCATTCGGTATCTCCCCAATCCACTCAACACCACTGTCCTTGTAGGCTGGATACCTTTGATACTTCATTCTGTGACCTCTTTGAGAAGATCTATTATTTCATTTCCAAGTTTCTTTAGGTCTGCATCAATTTCCTCCAGTGGTCTGGGTGGTACAAATTTGTAAAAATACCTGTTAAAAGGGACCTCATATCCAATCTTACCTACTTTTCCATCTTTCATATCCCTGACACTTTCGTTTATCCATGCGTCAGGTACAAAGGGTTTTACCTCTCTATTGAAGTATACATTAATATCTTCCTTCAGCGGAACATTTTCGTAGTCTCTTAGGTCTGTGTCAGCTTCGGGTTTTCCGTCAGATCCTGTTGATATCTCAGCATTCTCGTCACGGACTCCAAATATCTTCACAAGTGCCTTCTTCTGTGTTGCCGAAAGTTTCATTCCGTTGCTTAGAAATAGAGATGATATCTTCTCTTCAAAGTCACTTTTAGTCCTGAATTCCATTCCCTTTAACTGAGATAATAAATTCACGATGATATCCGGGGTCTGTGATTGTTGATCAAGTTTCTTCTGCTTCCCGCTCATTGCTTTGTCAAATGCCTTATCTGAGGAAACTTTCGAGATTCCATCTTCGCTTATGACGAATTTCATTTTTAATGGTCTGTCTATGGTTATCTTTCTGTATCCGAAATCCTCATTGTCAAATATCTTGGCCTTTTCTCCATCCCTAGTATTGATGTAAAGATTCCTGATCTCCTTTATCTGCTTATCAGATATCTCTTTCCTCTTCTGGCCAAGGCTCTTTTTCATTTCAACGAACATGTCTCTTGCATCTATGAGTATGACCTTTCCTTTCCTGTCTTGTTCCTTAACACTGGATAAAATCCATAAATAAGTGTTGATGTTTGTGTTATAGAAGAGCTGATCAGGCAATGCTATTATGGCTTCAAGCCAGTCATTTTCAATGATCCACCTTCTTATCTCTGATTCTCCTGATCCTGCATCTCCTGTGAAGAGAGGTGAACCATTGAATACTATTGCAATTCTTGTTTTTGTTCCATTTTCCGGTCTGTGCATCTTTGATATCATGTGCTGCAGGAACAAGAACTGACCATCATCAATTCTTGGAAGACCTGCCCCGAATCTGCCAGAAAAACCTCTCTCATATTCCTCTTCAATGAATCCCTTATCCTGGTTCCAGTCCTTCCCAAAGGGCGGATTAGAGAGAATATAGTCAAATGTCATGCTAGGAAAACCATCATGTGAGAAACTTGATTCTGGTTGTATATTATCGGGATTCTCTCCCTTTATTATCATGTCTGATTTGCAGACAGCATATGTTTCGTCATTGATCTCCTGGCCAAACAGTTCAATCTGTGCCTTTTCATTTATTTCTGCAATGACATGATCCTTTGCAACGGTGAGCATCCCACCTGTTCCACAGGCTGGATCGTATACTGTAGTTATTATTCCGGGTTTTTCCAATCTCTCCCAATCCTTGGACATCAGAATTTCTACCATCAACCTGATTATTTCCCTTGGCGTGAAGTGCTCTCCTGCCTCTTCATTGTTGGCCTCATTGAACTTCCTGATGAGCTCTTCAAAGATGTA
>DAHWLW010000052.1:0-3125 GCA_027343465.1 Thermoplasmatales archaeon
TGGTTCTGAAGTATTATCTTGATCCTTACTACGAGGGAGAGGATCGGGTGGAGCATTCGATGCTCATTCATGAAGACGACATTGATGACCTGATAGATGTGCTCGATCGGTACATAGAGAAGAGAGGTGGGAAATGATGCAATTCATTGGTAAGCAGATCCTTGAGGATCTAATCGAACTTGTAGATGAGGACATGTTCTGGGGATGGTTCGAGCCAGACGAGTTCTACAGTCAGTCCGAGTCTGCATTCAAGGACGAAGGCGATGATTTCAGCTGCAATCTCTGCGACTTTGAGATCGAGGGTTGGAGGGGGGTTGATGATGATAATGCTGAGGACACAATGGCAGAGCACGTCTTTGAGGAGCATGCCGAGGAAATCGTCAAGGAAGCAATCCGGTTGCAGTTCACTGTGAAACGCAATGGGGAGAAGCAAACATCACTGGAGGCCTCTGAATGAAGGTACGTGTGCATTTCTCCGGTTCATCAATGGGCATTTTCATTATCTCTGGCGCTGGTACAACGAGAATAGGCGACCAGAGCTTTCGTTCCGATGCTGTGTCAGCACGCAAGGCCGGCATGTTCATGAAAGTGTTTCAGGAGGGGGAGGAGTATGACGTTGAGCCGTTCTTCCTCGTGCTGACAGAGCTCCGAAATATCCGGGTGCTGGACTTCCTGGGTGACGAATGGATGAACGATACTGTTGCCCGTCTGAGGGAAGACCTTGGAATTGAGTGTCTTGAGGAGGTTGTTTCCTGATGCAGAAATACTACTGCAACGATTGCCACAGGCTCATGGACGGCATCGAATACATGCTCCATCCAGGGGATCACTGGCTCACAAGGGTGAATGTGGAGGTCTCTGAATGACATCAGGGAGAAGGTATTCGATCAGCAGGCTCCGACCATACACCTATACGGAGACAAGATGCCGCATCTGTGGCAGGCGCATTGAATCGGACAAACTCAATCCCCATTTTGCCCATGCTCATCCTGAGATATATTATCTGGCATATCCGGGAAGGAGAAGAATTACGGCAAGTGAGATTAAGGAGGTGGAGTGAAATATGAAAGTAATCGAATACAGGAAACCGAGAGAGGGAAAAAAGGACAAGGTATGGAAGAAGGTAGTGTTCAGCAATCAGGAATGGGCAATCATGATGACATGTGCAGCACTGGTCGCTGTTCTTGTCTCTGCACTCAATAACATGGAATACCAAACAAACGTATTAGGCGTGATAGCGTTCTCACTTATGATGATGGCGGTCTTTGCCTTCGTCATATGGGATATCGTGAGCGTATTGGCAATATACCACGCAAGAAAGAAGGGAAACATTGTAAAGGGGACTGACTGAAAATGAAAGGCGCATTCTGTTCCAACTGCGGGCATCTCCTTGTAACGAACCAGAACCCCGCCAGATAATAATGAATTATTGAATTTATTTTTATATACCAACATTTTAAAAAAGATTTACGGAGTGTTTAAGGAATCAGTCGACATCTGTTACCAGCATCTGAGACCTGTAATACCAGTCTCCCGACCCGTTGATGGGAAACTCTCCCCATTCATTGAATATGTAGTTCTGTCCTTCGATTAGATATTTCCTGGTCTTAGGATCGTATTTTGAAATCGTTCCCCTGGTTCTCCATCCTCGCGGGAAATCCTCGTAGTAGTTCCTTCGGAATGACTTGTCTGCTCTCGTGCCTATTGCTTCTTTTCCAATCACTTTCATAAGTAACTCCCTGCAACTTTCATGTCAAAAATCACGTTCCCGTTTCTCAAGTCCCAGATCTTCCTTATAGCATCCATCTTCGCTATGGCACCATCTTCTATTTCCTCATACTTATAGCCCTCAAACAAAATCATGTAATTGTTGCTCTCAATATAGTCTTCTAATCCTTCATCCTTGAAAACTCTCTTGCATTCTTCAAACGATATGTCCGGATTTTTGATTTCAATCGCACAAACAGCGCCTTCTATCAGATTTCCCTCGTAATCATGACTCCTTGTTTCATATTCGCGGGTATCCTGAACCCTTATGAAGAATCCTTCGGACCCTTTCATATCCCAAAATGTTCTTTCTCCAATTGCTGTCTCATTCATTTTGCTTACCTCTAAAGTAGTATTGCATAAAACTATTTAAGGTTTGTTGTAGTAGAGGACATATACCATGAGTATAGTAAAAAATAATTTAAAAAATATAATGGAAAATCCAGGACTATGCTTTGTTCTTGTATTTCCTTTTCTTGGTTCTTGGAGATCTTCCGTTAAACCCCCAGCCATGCCTTGACCGGACTCTTTCAGCCCGCCTTGCACCTGTTGGGGTTCTCTTCCATTTCGCAACTCCCTTCATTGCATTTTCATGGTCGATGATACGATCATGCTTTCTTATCCTCTTTTTTCTTACGGTCATTCTATCACCTCCTGTTCCTGTGTATCAATTCCCTAATGCGTTTTCGCTTCTCACGTCTATGTTTATTGAAGACCTCAAGTTCTCCAGATCCATGACCTGCTTTTGCTGCTTTCTCCTGCAATCTCTTGAGTTTATCCTCACGCCTTTTTTCAGCTTTTTCATGGCGAATTGTTCTTCTGGTTCCTTTTATTGCAGTTTTGGAAATATCTCTTTCGTGGCTTATCCTCCGTTTCGTTTCTTTGTATTCCCTATTAGAAATCTTCCGTTTCTGTCTTGCATACACCTCCTGTGCTTTCACACCCTGGGAAGCTCTGAGCCTTCCAGCTTCCTGAGCCTCTCTCTTTGCCGCATCTTCAAGCCTCATGGACTGGAAAGCAGCATCAGAGAAATCCTGCCTGTGCAGATCCCTGCCTATGGATTTGTCCTCCGTCTTGATCTCCTTGTAGGTTCTTTTTGCGTTCCCCAAATTCGATCGGGATATTTTTACATGTTCAGAGGCAAGATTATCTACAGGTTCGGCTGACTGCGAAATATCATCTGATTCTGTTACCATTCCGCGCTCTCCTATTTGATTGAATTAATCTTCTGATACGTTTTCGCTCCCTGGGGCGATGTTTGTTGAACGCCTCAAGTGCGGCCAGTTTCCTATCGACCTCTCCCTTTCCGTAATGCTTATCTGCCTCGTGTATTGCCTTCATCTGCTCCTTTTCAGGCG
>DAHWLW010000056.1:0-6603 GCA_027343465.1 Thermoplasmatales archaeon
TATCTTGTAACCATTCTCCACACTTTTCACTATGAATCTCTTGTCATCTGTGCTAAGCATTCACATCGAAAGTTCAATACCTTACTCTGGACATATCCTTTTTTTGCAAGAAGTGCAGTACAAAGAAGTGCAGATCTGAAGTCTGTTTTTATGTATGTAGAGTTAAGTACAATCAACTGCGAAATGCGAAATTATTTCGTTCCCAGCGTTAGGGTTTTTATATACAGACATAGCGATATACATAAACAGTTACAGAACTGCATAAGGTGTTAACTATCATGATGATGAAAGGTTTGAGGTATCTGTTCAAGAATATTAGCAAGCAGTTCAAGTTCGATGAGGACGAGAAGGCTGAAAGCGGGATAGGTGTCCTTATTATATTCATTGCCCTGGTACTTGTCGCAGCAGTGGCTGCGTCTGTACTCATACACACAGCTGGAATACTCCAGCAGAGGGCAGATGCGACCGGAACTTCCACAGAGAATCAGGTATCAACAGGACTTATCATAAATTCTATCTATGGTTTCGATCTTGGAAACCCCCCTGAAAGCGGAGGTGTAGAATATGTAGCGATAATGATTCAGGATAATGCCGGGGGTAGTGCCATTAACCTTGCGAATACCAGTCTAACCCTGTCAGTAAATGGCGCGACTGCACTTCTGGTCTACAACAATACACTGTTCAGCAACCTCTCCAAAACTGGAACAAAGAACCTGTTCAGTGATCCTGTATTTGGAAACCTGAGTGCGAAGAAAAATAACCCCACAAACTTTGGAGTCATATCATTGATTGACCCGACATCTTCACTGACTTCAAAATATCCGGTCATTTCGTCTGGTGACGAGGCTGCTATCGTCCTAAATGTTACAAACACATTTGGGAGCAACATAACCCAGAACATGCAGGTGTCAGGCCAGATCACGCCTGAAGTCGGATCTACTTCACAGATAGACTTCACGGCACCGATCGCCTTCACCTCAAGTGTTATCACGCTGCAGAACTAGACACCTCATGGCCCCGTTGATGGCGGGGCCAAACCTCACCTTTTATCTACGCTTCTAAATTGGAGAACATTAATTAATTTGAGGCGATTAACCTCCGTGTCAAGGTTCAGTTTCAGGGACACACCAATAGACGCAGGGATTGTTTCCCTTCTGGGAGGACTTCTCATACTTTATGTGGGGGTGAGAAGTATCATTATTTCCGGTTCAATCTCCGGAATTACCACTGGAGAACACCTGGCACTTACTCTGGGGGCAGTATGGGGGATTGTGCTGACAGCCTCAAGCATACTTGTGATGTTTGGAACCAGATGGACAAGAATATTCGGTGCAATAATTGTGGTTTTCTCTCTGCTCAGCTGGATAGGCACAGAAGGGGGATTCACCATTGGCTTTGTCCTATGCATACTGGGCGGTTTTATGGCGGTATCATGGAAAAAGAGAAGGATAGAGGCATCTGTCCCTAACAATCCTGTGTGAATCATTTATAAAAATAAGGGTTCTCTATCCCTTATGAATGTCCCATTCTGCAAATCCCTGAATGCTTCATTAAGCTGGTCCTGGGAATTCATAACAATTGGGCCGTACCAGTGCACCGATTCCCTGAGAGGCTTGCCTGAGAGAAGAATGAATCGGGCCCCTGATTCAGAGGAAACTAATTTTATTGTGTTACCATCCATACTGAAAACTATGGCTTCACCCATTGAAAAACTTGTTTTCTGAGGAAAAACTGAAAGCGAACCTGTCATTGTATAGATAAGAGTGTTGTATCCATCAGGAATTCTGTATTTGAACTCCGCTTCAGGCTCCAGTATTATGTCCAGATAATGGGGATCAATCATTGGATCTCCCTTGAAATCTGATTCATCTTTGCCATATCTCCCAGCTATTAGTTTGACCTTTGTCCCATCACCGTTATTGATGATTCCTACGTTCCTTCCCTTTATGTCCATGTAGGATGGCTTTTTCATCTTCTTTTCAGCTGGTATGTTTAACCAGAGTTGCAGTCCAACTGATGATTCGGGCATTCCAGAGGATAGTATTGCCTCCCTTGGATCTGTTTTTTCAATCGGTTTCGGCATTTCCTGATGATATATCCCACTTCCGGAAGACATCCACTGAAGATCATTTGGGTAAATTGTCCCTCTGTTCCCTTCACTGTCCTCATGTGTAACCTTTCCATCCATAATGTATGTGATAGTCTCTATGCCCCTGTGTGGATGCCATGGAAATCCTCTGATGTATTCCTCTTTTTTGCTGGAGCCAAAATGATCTAAGAGAAGGAATGGATCAGTAATTGATGCCGTAGAATATCCTCCGAAAATTCGGCGAAGCCTTACACCTGCCCCATCCATAGTATCTGTTCCCCTGAATACTGCCTGAACCTCCTTCAATTTTTCATTTTCTGGCATAATATCACGAAACTATTATTGCATTGATGCACAAATATGTTTGCAAAAGTTTATTAATTGTAGTACTAAATCTGCAGGTTTAACTTAATAGCAAGTAATGGATTATGAATCATGGTTGACATAATACGCGATTCACTGGCAGGAAAGGTTGCAGTAATACTTGGTGTAGGGCCTGGGCAGGGCATGGCAAGTGTAAGAATGATGATCAACTTTGGGGCCAAAGTTGCCATAGTATCGAGATCAGGAAACATGTTTGGCCTTGTGGAATCTTCCACCATTAAAGCGTTCAGGGCTGATCTTTCTAAACCTGAGCAGATCAGTGCAGTCAGAGATGCAATAATAAAGACCTATGGGCAGATTGACACTGTAATATCAAACGTTGGAAAGTGGGGAACCTCAGGAAAGGAGTTCCCGGACGATGCGTTCTTCCTGTCAATGCTCCAGACTAATCTTATCAGCCATCTCCGTATAATAGAGACGTTTTCTGAACCTATGAAGAAAAACGGGGGTTCCTTTGTTCTGGTAGGAGCATCACCCCATATCATGCCGGGTAACGATCTTTCCTACAATATATCAAAAGCTGCAGTTCCGGAGCTCGTTAGAAAGACAGCTGAAACCCTCAGGAAATACAATATAAGGGTCAACGGAGTGTTGCCTGGTTCAGTTGGAAAGGAAGACACATATTACAAGATATTTCCATTTAACTTCACAAAGTTTTCAGAAAGCACAACTCTTGAACCTATTGAGATTGCAATGGTGAATGCATTCCTGGCCAGTGAAATGTCACTTGGAATAAACGGCCAGTGCATTAATGTTGACAGAGGCCTTAATACAATTACCAAGTAATTTTATGTATGATCCTTACATAATGAATCATGACCTTCGAGAATGAACTGACATATGTCAGGATGACAAAAGCTGGAAAAGAGAAGGAATTTCATGATCTTTATGAGAAGGCCCTCAAGGATGCTGAAAAATACCTGAATAAAGAGTATCCTAACATCATTGGTATAGAGGTAGTTGAGAACGAAAAACTGAAGGATATCTCCCCAATAGATGGAAAAGAGATAGGCACTTTTCAAGCCGCATCTGGTGAGAGTGTAAAAAAAGCTATTTCTATGCTTAAATCCAATTATAAGAAGTGGTATCACTATGGTTATAGAAAGAGGGCAACAATCATTTTGAAGGCAGCTGACCTTCTTAGCGAAAAAAAATTTCTCATATCTGCCCTCCTTGCATACGAGAACGGTAAGAACAGAACCGAGGCTATGGCAGATGTGGATGAGGGCATAGATTTCCTAAGATATTATGCATTGGACCTTATACAGAACAATGGTTATGAGAGACTTACTGGAAAGGGCTACGACAACGAAGAGAGCTTCAGTGTTATGAAGCCTTACGGGGTTTTCGCTGTGATCCCTCCATTCAACTTCTTTGCAATAACTGTAGGAATGACAGCGGGGCCCCTTGTGGCTGGTAACGGCGTAATCCTGAAGGCATCCGGTGATATTCCAATTAGCACCTATCTCACAGTTAATATGTTATATGAGGCAGGTGTTCCAAAAGAGGCTCTGGCTTTTGTTGCTGGCAAGGGTTCAGTAGTAGGGAAGATGATAACCGAACATGACGATATAGGGGGAGTCGTTTTTACCGGATCAAGAGAGGTTGGAATGGGCATATACAGAAACGCCCAGGCCAGGAGGCCAAAGCCAGTGATTACAGAAATGGGAGGAAAGGACGCAGTAATTGTTTCCAACAGCTGCAGGCTTGATGACGCAGTAGAAGGTGTATTCCGTGGGGCATATGGATATTCTGGCCAGAAATGCAGCGCAACTTCACTGGCTTATGTGCATAGGGATGTTTATGATGAGTTTGTGAAGAAACTCTCTGAAAAAGTCAGAAACCTTAAGCCGGAGGATCCAAGAAAGAAGGAGGCGTTTCTGAATCCAGTAGTAAACCGTGAGGCTTTTGAAAAGTTTAAGAGCCTGATACCTAAGTTTTCCGAGGGGGGAAAGGTTGTTGCTGGAGGCAGGGCTCTGGATCAGCCAGGATTCTATGTTGAAGCGACATTGATTGCTGAAGCAAAGCCAGATTCCCATGTTGTAAGGGAAGAGCTGTTCCTCCCTGTCCTTGCAGTTCTGAAAGTAAACAGCGTGGAGGAGGCAGTAGAACATATAAATAAATCAGAATATGGCCTTACCGGAGGCATATTTACAAACAGCCAGAAGGAGATGGAATATTATTTCGACAATGTGGAAGCAGGAGTTATTTACGCTAACCGAACCAGAGGTGCAAGTACCGGGGCTGTTGTGGGATCCCAACCATTTGTTGGATGGAAGATGAGTGGAATAAGCGGTAAAGGTACTGGATCTTATTACTATCTCCAGCAGTTTATGAGGGAGCAGTCTCAGACAATTGCCCACTCAGATATTTCCTGAATTCCACCTCATTCTGAAATTTTTTTGTCTCCTTTATTCTGAATTTTTCGGCTAAAATTTGTTTCTGGATTTCAACAAAGAGCCCGAAATCTATATCTTGACCCTTTTCCAAGCTCAAGCTTGTCATGACATCATAATCGAAGCCACATGGTCTTATTTTTGAAAACGGAGCCATACTGTTGCTTATGTTAATCGCGGCCCCATGAAGCGTGGAGAAGCCTTTAATTGCCAGACCTATAGATGCAATCTTTTTGCCATTTGAAAGCCAGAGCCCAGTTTCCTTTCCCAGTCTCCCCTCAGATCTGATCCCATACCTTAGAAGTGCCTCTGACATGGATGACTGAATTCTCTCTATAAGCTGGAGAACATTTATTCCATTATCTTTCAAAGATACTATGAAGTACATTACGAGCTGGCCAGGACCATGATAGGTGACTGACCCGCCCCTTTCTATCTTGACAGGCTTTTGCTCCAGATATGGATATTCAGCCGGATTGTCATGTATCCCGGTTGTGAAAGTATGAGGGTGCTGAAGCATAAATATAATATCGCCAGTCCGACCTTTGTTTCTTCTATCATTTAGAACTCTCTGAATTTCAAGGGTAGTGAAATATTCAGACAGGAAAGAAGTGTTGTCAATAAGAACACTTCTTCCAGAATTCACTGCTGGAACAATGCCCATAATTAAAGTAATGAGGTACTGCAATTTCAATTTTGTTTAAGAACAATTAATATTCAAAACATAGATTGCCTTTCCATGGTACCCGATCAGGGAACTCTTACCCAGCTGATGATAATGCTCCGGATTCTACAGGGAGAGGATAGGCCGGCAGATATCTCAAGAGAGGTGGGTATTACCCTGCAGGGTGTGCAGTATAATATCAAACAGCTTGAAAAGAGAGGGCTTCTCGATCAGAATGCGCATATCACCAAAGACGGATTTGCATTTGTGGAGACATACCTTACAAATCTCCGCGATTTTGTCTCTTCAAATCTTAGCAGGCTAGACACGGTAAATACCTGGGAGGCAATTGCTGATGATAACTTTTCAAAGAACGACAGGGCGCTCCTTCGCATGGAAGGAGGATATCTTCATGCAAGAGCTACTGATGGGCCTTACTCAGGCACCGCTGCATGGGACGCCAGTAAGGGGAGCATTGTGGGAATAGGGCAGGTGAAGGAAAAGATCGAGGTCAACATTGGAGACGTTATGATCTATGTGGTGCCAGTCTCCCCTTCAATCAGCAACTCAGCAAAATTAAGTGAGGAACTTGAAAAAGCATCATCATCCAATCGCATAATAGCAGTATCCGGAGAGCATGCATACTATCTTGTTAGGTCCGCAGGTTATGTTCCTAAGATTGAATTTGCTTCCCTTGAGGGCAGTTTCGAAGCAGCCTCCAGGGGGCTTGACGTTCTTCTCGTGATATCAAACAGAAGGTTCCACTTTGCATTGAGCCTGATCAAGGAGATGGAGACCAGATACCCTGAAATTAACCTACAAATCAAATATTTGTAGATGTATCAATATATAATAAATAATATTTTTTTATAGATATTTAGATGGCACAATTGAATTTTCCATAATTATTCAGGTGTATAGATATAAAGAAAAACTCATCGGAATAATAAATATTTAAATACAACATTTTAATACGACTGATTGTCAACTTTGAGGTGCAAATATGGAGGAAGATGGCAGTGGCCGTAGGGTTTCAGATTTTGGCAGATCTATATGGCGTGGATCCGGAC
>DAHWLW010000074.1:0-31918 GCA_027343465.1 Thermoplasmatales archaeon
AATGATTCCACACAAAACGACAGGACCCAAAGTGCTTCTCAAGAAGAACTTTCTGTTCGTCCTTGGGATACAGTCTCACTTTGAGGGTTTTAATCATTGCTTACACGATTTGGTTATTTTTAATAAACATTCTTATTCATCCCATGACTTAAGTCGTGGGGTTTCTGCTTAAACGATCGTAAAAGATTATGTGCGAGGTTTCCCCACTTTGAGCTTTCCCTCATAATCTCTATTTCCTCATCCGACTTGATCTTTCTCATATTGTAAAGATCCTCTGATATGCTTAAAATGGTGAATCCTTTTACGATTTCATCGACTGGAATTGGCTTAAATCCCCATCCAGAACTGTAGAATGAAGGATTGTCTACACCAATCTTTTTCTCCTTTACGATATTTTTTGTCCATTCTCCAAAGTACTTCAGTGGATGCTTATCTCCAGGATAGTCGGGATATCCATAAGAATCCTTTATATTAGGACACTGACCAAGTACATGTTCCTTTTCCATTACGGGACCAAAAAAGTGTATATCCAGATTCTTATCTATTAGAAATGCTGCTGGTCTTTCAGTGGCAATGTAAAAATAATCTGCAAAATACTTGAATGATGTGGTTCCAGAAATATATATTGCGTCAAGATCCTTCTCGCTCATCAATTTACCGAGCTTTTCAACTCGCCTTTTCAGTTCTCCCTTAGAAATCCTTATCATGAGTTAATAATCCTTTTTAGGATTTATAGATTTCCGCATTTACCATAAGAGATGAATTTATGAATGCTAATATATTTAAAGTAAAAAAAATAATATCGAATAATTATAAAATTATTTAGTGATCAGAGAACAATTTTACGGTTCTTGTTATCTATTCCTGAAGAATCATTTCGGCATGGGCAGTGAATTTAATCTTGCTTCCGACCATTACCTTTCCCGCCTCTATAACCATATTCCACTTGAGCCCGAATTCCTCTCTGACTATTTCACCTGAAACGGTTATTCCTGCTCTTGTTTTACCATATGGATCCTTTATTATTCCTTCAAGGTCCCCATGGAAAGTTATCTCTTTAGTTACATCTCTAATCGTGAGATTTCCCTTGATAATATATTCGCTTTCCCCCTTCTTGCTTATAGACGTGCTCTCAAACCTAATTTCTTTATATTTTTCTACATCGAAGAAGTCTGGTGACTTTAGGTGATTGTCCCTATCATTATCTCTTGTACTTATCGACGAGGGATCAATTGTCACTATTACCTTTGTGCTTTCCGGAGTCTTATCTGACCCAAATGCCGTTATTTCAAAACTTCCAAAGTTCCCCTTGACTGTTGATATCATCATATGTCTTGCTGAGAACTCAATCTCCGAATGTGCCTTATCAGATATCCATTTCATTTGTTTCTGTGTTTCCATATAAGGGTATCAAAAATACATTAAAATACTTATAGTTACTTGCAATACATTAGATATCATGATGAATACAGTAAATAAGAATCAGGAAATTTGCCCTATAGTTGAGACAATAAAGGTAATTGGTGGTAAATGGGAGCTTACAATTATTAGGTATCTATCGGACAGACCTATGAGATTCAATGAATTACTCAGGAATGCTCATGGGATAAGTTCCAGGACATTATCAAGAATCCTCAAGATTCTAATGGAAAAGGGGCTAGTTAAGAGAGAGCTCATTTCGCTTCAGCCTGTTGTGGTTCTATACTCACTGACTGAATCAGGAAGCGAGATAAGGCCTGTAATAGATGCACTCAGGAAATGGGGTGAAAAATACATTACCACTGGGGAAAACACCATATATTAATTTTTCTTTGAAATGTAACTGGTCAGTCTAATGTGCAATAGATTTATCCATATCCGGTGTTATCAACCGAAAGATCCTTATATGGCTAATGCATTATATTAATAGAATGATTAAACTGCTTGCAGAAACGCCCAGGGATCAGGAGATCATAGACAACCTGCAGCGTTCTCTGGATCAATTCAAGAAACACATGGAAAATCGCATCAAAGAGCTCAGGGAGGAATTTGAGGAATACAAGAAAAGGCATCCTGCCACTGTTGGCGTAAAGAACGGAAAGACATATGATATAGCAAAATTGAAGGATGCTCCCTCTGGCAATAAGATCATTCAGGAATTGCCGGAGAAAAGAAAGCCCGGAGCACAGCCCAAGCACAAGGGGCATTTCAGGATCAGGTCGAGACCAACGGAGAGGGTGATAATGCACCTTGATCTCCATGAGTGCCCGGATTGCCATTCATCCCTGAGACGAAGGGGAACTCGAAATCGCATAATAGAGGATATTCCTGTCATAAAACCGGATATCATAGAGTACAGCATGGACAGATTATACTGCAAAATGTGCCACAGGATGTATGAACCAGATATACCTGAAGCACTCTCCGGTGCAACACTTTCCATCAAGGCCATGCTCACAGTGGCATATTTCCGGATTGGTATGAGGATGGGCATTGAGAACACTGCATCAACAATGATGCAGGTCTTCGGCATAAGGATATCTGAAGGTGAGATACAGCACATACTGTCACAGCTTTCTGGCACACTTGGAGTGGAATATGAAAATCTTCTGATAGAGATAAGGAATGCACCATCAAGGCACATGGATTCAACCTCATGGAAGATTGGTGGGAATCCATACAATCTATGGACATTTCTCACGAAGGGAGAGGCAATATTCCTTGTGTCAAAGGGCAATGGCCATGAGGTTCCCATGAACACGCTGAAGAACCACAGGGGTATAGACATTCATGACAGGCATTCTGCATTCGAAACCCTCGCTTCGAAAACAGGCAACGATCAGCAGTACTGCTGGTCCCATATCATATGCGACGCAAAGGAACTCGAGGAATTCTATGGTGAAGAAGGTGCAAGAATAAAGAGGGCACTGCAGGCAGTATACGATGATGCAAAGAAATTCCATGGTCATGGCACCATGGATGATGTGGAGAAGCTTTACCACAAACTTACCTTCCTTCTGGGTTCTGATTATGAGCATAAAAAATCAAGGAGATTCGTTGAAAACCTCCTGAAGCGAAAGAAGGAGTGGCTATTCCAGTTTGTCATAAATCCGGATGTTGAATCAACAAACAACAGGGCTGAAAGGGCTTTGAGGCCTTCTGTAATATACAGGAAAACATCAGGTGGATCCAGATCGGAGAGAGGTGCAGAGATATACACAACACTGCATTCCATATACTACACATCAAAGCTGAGGAAGAAGAACTTCATCAGCGATACGCCAGAACTGATCAGAAGAAAGGCTAAACCGGGGTAATTGGATCTGGCACTTCAGACTGACCAGTTACCTTTTTACCTAATATTTTTAAGTGTTGTAATATTTATGATTGGTACTGGTTCTCTTATTTATGGCACACTAAAAATGGAAGACTATGGAATTCCCTTTCTATTAGGAATATTTACGTTGGGCGGAGTTTTGAGAGTTATTATACAAAAGAAAAGGAATTTTACTATTATACGTAAAAAAAATGATTGACGAATCGTTACGATATCTTGATCTGCTACCCTTAAAACATTAATCAAATCCCGACCGGTCCATAGTCCATCATTTTAAATTTCAAAACACAGTTGTAAACGGCTGATACTGGTTGAATGCAATGCGAACCGAACAGTTTCATTGTTCCACATTGAGTGTCGTTATATACTGCATATAGTTTTCCATAATCGTTATATGCTATCATGAAATTAAAACTCGTGATTCAGACTACAATACAAGTGTCTAGAGAGACTAGGGAGAGACTTAAGAAAATAGGAAGCAAGGGTCAGACCTATGATGAAATAATCAACAAGTTCCTTGAAATCGGGGAGAAAGTAATGTTCTTCAACGAGCTCGATAGAATTTCTGACAACGAGGAGTTCATACCACTTGACCAGCTATGAAGTGCTCGTTTCTCAGACTGCTGCCATGGAGTTGAAGGCAATGGAGGAAAACCTGCAGGCGAGAATAGCGGAAACACTGAGGCAACTTGCAGAAGACCCCAGCAACAGATCAGGCAGGCTGGACGTCAAGAAACTCTCAGCAACGAAGAGGCACTACTATAGGTTGAGAGTGGGGGAGCGTAGAATTATATTTTTTACAGACGAGAAGGCAATTAAAGTTGTGAGAATTGCCAACAGATCTGACGTTTACTCCTGATTGGATTGGCAACATACCAATAGCTTCTGTTGGTGTATTCTATTAACCTTTAAGCAAATCCCGATCGGTCCGTTCGAGCCTAATTATCCATATACGTTCTTTCTATGTCCAATCTTTATTACGACAACTACCAACTCATTGTTCTTGATTTGATAAATTGCCCTATAATCTCCCATCCTCAGACTCCACAGTCCGGTCAATATTGAAGTCATAGGTTTCCCGCTCTCAGGGTCAGTTTCAAGCTTGCGAAGAGATTTCAGTATCCTGTTCCTGATTGCTTTGTCACATTTCTTGATAAACTCCTCTGATTCTGCGGTGAGGACGATCCCAAAAGACAATACTAGTCAAGCTCCTTGATAATTTGATCGAGAGTCTTTGTTCTGCCGGACTTTATGTCTTCAAGCCCCCGTGCAATTCCCTTCATCATTTCTGGATCCGAAAGAATCTCGAGTGTTTCTATTAGAGAGTCTCTGCTGGCTACATCGGGGGAATAGGAATCTATTAATCTTGAGATGAGATCGTTGTAAGATTCTCTCGGGTGTATTTTTAGGCGATTCAGCCTTTCTTTGAGTTCATTGTCAATCTGAACTGTAGTAACCATAGGTAGCTATAGAAACCGATAGTTATTAAACGTTCTGTATACTGCAGCCCCTACTGATTATGTATGAGAAGGATTCCCCCATTCTATCCTTTCTACAAAATTGTCTCCACAATAAGGGTATTTGAGGCTCTCTCTTCTCATATGAATTGCGCTTATGCCACGCAGCTCTGTTCCGTCAATGGCATGGTAAAATTCCACTCCAAACTACTTTACGCGGTCCGGACAGAAAGCATTCGAGACTTTGCTTTCCGTGGTTTTGCTCGGTATTCGTGACTTTACATCAATTGTCTCCTTTTATTCTGTGAAACCTGTGTTTCACTTGTTTTCAGGGTGCTACGGCGTGTAATTGAGCCTAGTTCATAATGGTTGGTATTTCAGTGCGTTTGTGTGGTTATGGATGGTAAGGTTTTTATTCACAGGGTGCATACATGTTCATGCCTGGAATCGTCTGGAAGTCTGTGCATGGGAAGAAGTACATGGTGCTAAGGTGGAAGAAATGGGAAAATGGCCAGTCCAGGGTGACGAAGGAGATATACATAGGCGATGAGGAGAGACTTGCCCGTATTCTCGAGAATCCATGTGAGGATGTCGATATCACTTCCCTCGGTTACGGTGCCACTGCATCTGTAATCACCATGGACAGAACAGTGGGGGTGAAGGGCATTGTGGATGAGATTATGGGGCACAGGGGTAGCGGCATGTCACCGGGGGATTATGTGCTGCTGTTCGTAATGAACAGGCTCTCCGACCCGAGATCAAAGAATGGCATGGCTGAATGGATGGCCACCGATTTCGCATCCACCATATATTCACAGGTATCTTCACAGGGTTACTGGAACGTCATGGATCGCTTCACGGAACCACAGATCAGGGAGATCAAGGTCAGGATTAGGGATCGCCTGATCTCCATGGGCTATGATCGCTCGAGGATCTTCATCGACGGATCGAACTTCTACACCTACATGAGGGAGAACGGCATGGCCAGGAGGGGTCATAACAAGGCTCACAGATATGACCTGAACCAGATCGCATACTACATAGAGGCAAACGAAGATTACATACCGCTCTATGGTGACTCGTATCCAGGCAATGAACCGGATGCCAACACGTTCGGGATGATTGTCGAGAATGTCCCTGACGATTCAATACTGATCTTTGACCGGGGATACAATTCGGAGGAGAATGTCAAGAAGATAGGAAAGAGAATGTACGTTGGCGCACTGATACAGTCGGATCACAGGGACCTCATGGCAATTCCGCTTGAGAGGGATTCATTCACCGAGACCAGGAAGAGAGTTTACGGCAGGGAACACAGAATCATTGTATACCACAGTTCCAGGCTGGAGAAGAGACAGATCATCTCCTTCATGAAGAGGTTCAAAATGGCATACATGAAGGTAAGCAGCATCATGGCATCTGGAGATTCCGATGCCCTGATCAGGGCGCAATATTATCTGGAATCCGTGCACCTGCAGGAGACAATTCTCCTGCCGGATCTCAGGGTCAACAGGGAACGCATGCACGAGAGGTTGGGAATGCTCGGGAAGGGGGCGCTGTTCACAGACATTGAAAATGTGAAATCCGAGGACATCATCGATCTCTACCGGAAGCGGAACAGGGTGGAACACTGCTTCCGCACCATCAGCATGCGTGATCTCATGTCCCCTGAATACCACTGGACGGAGCAGAAGATAAGGGTTCACATGCTCTTTTCCCACATAGCATACCTGTTCCTTGCCCTAATCTACAACAGGATAAGGGAGATCGGATCACTGGCATCCACAACGGAGATCCTGAAAACGATCAGGATAACCATGCTCGCTAGAGGAAGATCAGTCAGGAAAGTGATAAAGTCAGAGGACGAGAGTGGGAGAAAGGCCATTGACATCCTTGGCATCAGGGACCTGAATTAGCACCCTGAACCCAAATTCCTGGCGAGTCCGTGCAATAGCCACCTGAAAGTGTCTTAAGATTCAAAGCATGTAAAGTCACGATCATGGTGTTCCAGTTCTGCGATGGCTCGGGTCACTCAAATGAAATAACCCGAAACCTTGCATTCTATGATCTTTTTCTTCAACAAGGAACTTCTTTTACCCGAGACTTATATATCCATAAACGAGAGAAAAGGCGACTACAGCGACTTAAAATCAGGCTAAATGTTAGAGTTTTGTTTATCCCTGTTCTATTCACTGCCCCTGAACAGGTTAAGCAATATTCCCGATGGTATTTTAGGGAAAAAGTAGGTGGACTTTTGTGGGAGCACTGAAACCTTTTCCACAACATCTATGAACATCCTTTTGTTCCATTTTGGGAGAATTATAGCAAATGAACCCGGGTTTCTTTCAACTTCTTCGACAACTTCATTTTGATCGTGAAAATATGAAATCCTGTCGGCGAAATCATCCTCCTCGAATTTGCATAACCCTTCAAGTATTTTTTTGTTGGCCAGGCCAATGGGTATTTTTTCCTCCGGATCATTTTCTTCATCCCCTTTAATATGGACGCCAATCATTTTGCCATTATAAATTTTGAATTTTTCATTGCTGCATCCCTCTTCCTTGAATTCAATTCCACCAACACTGTTTCCAGCTTTAATTGCCGAACTGCATTCTTTCTGAACGAGCCTGTTAATTCCATCAATTTTCAATCCATCGCTCTGTATGGGTACAAGGTATGCCATTATGTTTGACCAGAATTCTTTTTCGACAGGATCAGAAGAATTCTGTGCGTTCATGATTGTAGCCTTTGTCCTGTGGTGCCCGTCTGCAATCACTGCATGGCTTTCTTTCAACAGTTCCTTCAGCCTGTCAATGCTGTCTTTATCAGATACAGAATAAATAGAGTTTTTCACATTCTGATAATCGGAAAAAGCAGCAATTCTTTCCTTTTTTTCAATAATCTCCTGCAGTGTTTTCTCCAATTCTTCGGAATCAACCGCAAAGTATACCGGTTCAAGTTGTGCTTTCGAACTCAACATTATCCTGGCTCTCTCATCCACAGGTTTTGGAAAAGTTTTTTCATGCGGCTTTACATCATCATTTTCGGGATAGATTTTAACGAGGCATACCATTCCTGTGAGTCTCTTCATATTTCCCTCTTCTTCATACTGCTGGTCAATAACAAAAATTCCACCTGACGGCACGCGATGCAGAGCCCCATCTTCGATCCACTTTTGCAATAATTTGCTGACCTTGCTTACATCACCATTCTCAGGCAGTGTGAGGCAGCTTACATTCATATTATCCTTCTTTAGTTCCTTCTCCACATTCTTTGAAATAGAATCAAATGGGGGGGATACAAATTTTGAGGTTTCACCACTGAACATAAAAGGTCTGAATTCTTTAATTGTTACCATAACCACACCATGCAACTGGATTGAATCCTGATGATTGTGTATAAATAAGTTGTGACAATAAATTAATAAGTACATAAAAACCGACGTTTTGTTTTTCAGGAGAAATATGGATCAGTTTTTAGTGAAAGATAGCAGGATTAAAACCTCGGCAATTACCTGTGCCGTGGATTAAAAAATTATTCATCCTGCAATTGTCTAAAATTATTCTCTGACATTCTGTCGGATGGTTATGAACGAAGATTAATTTCCCGTTGCATGATTACCTTTCGGAGCCAATGGAAAAGATAGATAAAGTTCTCATTTGCGATTCTGTAGATAATTTATTGATTGACGGTTTGAAGGAAAATAACATGGAATTTCAGTACATGCCTCAAATTACTCCGGAGCAACTGAAGGAAATAATTCCGGAATTCCATATAATTGTGGTAAGGAGCAGAACAAAAGTCACTGAAGATGTTCTGGAAAGGGCCAGCAACCTGAAAATAATAGCAAGGGCAGGCATAGGCACCGATAACATTGATTTGGATGCCGCTGAATCCAGAGGAATACAGATTGTCACAGCAGCAGGATCTTCCACGCAGTCAGTAGCGGAACTGAATATTGGATTGATGATTTCATTATCAAGAAAAATGATAAGGCAGAGCGACAACACAAGAAAGAATGTGTGGATCAAGGAAACGGGCACTGAACTTTATGGCAAGACTGTCGGGTTCATAGGTTTTGGAAGAATAGGCCAATCCACAGCTAGAATAACTGCATCTATGGGCATGAAGATTCTTGCATACGACATATTTCAGGACATGGAAAAGATGGAACAATTGGGGGGAGAATACACTGAGCTTGATGATCTTGTAAAAAATTCAGATGTGATATTCATTCTTGCATCATTCTCCAGGGGGTATACATCCATGATTGGAAAGGAACTGCTGTCTACGGCTAAAAAGGGTGCAATGGTAATAGATACCAGCAGGGCTGAGTTCATTGACGGAAAATCACTTCTTGCTTCACTTCAATCTGGTCACATTTCAGGATTTGGAACAGATGTTTACTGGCATGAACCGCCAAAAGAAGAATGGGAAAAAGAACTCCTGAAGCTGGATAATGTAGTAGTTATGCCGCATATTGGAGCCCAGACCAGGGAAGCACAGCAAAGAGTTGCCCAGTTTACGCTGAATAATCTTATGGAAAAAATTGAGGCGATGCAGGAGTGTTATTAATTCCAGGGCCTGTGGAAGTGCCCAAGCGTGTCCTGAATGCCTCTGCGAAGATAGACAACCATAGATCACATGAGTTTAAGGAAATTGTGAAGTATGCTGCAGATTACATGAATAAATTTGCAGATTCCACATCAACATGCATTACCACAGGATCTGGCACACTAGCCGTTGAATCCATGATCTATTCTTTTACAAGAAAGGGAGATGCAGTGCTTGGAGTTTCCTTTGGAGAGTTCGGGGACAGGTTGCTTGAAAGCCTGCAAAGGAAAGGAGTGAAAGTTGTTCCTTTAAAAAAGTCCAAAGAAGACACGTTAACTTTAGATGAACTGAAAGCTGTTCTGAATTCACAGAAAGAATTAAAATCCGTCTTCTTTGTGCATAATGAAACAGGAAATGGAACTTCCATCCATAACCTGGAAGAACTTACAAAGTTCTGCAAGGCAAGTGGCCTTAAGGTGTATGTGGATGCAGTGTCATCATTCGGAGCAGTGCCCATATACGTCAATAAATGGGGAATTGATGCAATGGCAACATGCAGCCAGAAGGGGATTGCGTCTGTTCCGGGGCTTGGTATAGTATGCCTGGGAAAGGAGCAGTCTGAAAATCTGAGTGTTGATCCTGATATTCCAAAATACCTTGACATTGGCATTTCCATGAACTTCATGAAAAAAAATGAAACCCCCTACACACCAGCGACGGGTGCTTTCAGGGCTTTAAGGGAAGCATTGCAAATACTGGATCGGGAAGGCCTGGAAACAAGATGGAGGAGGCATTCATGGAATGCTAATTTCCTGAGAGAGAACTTGAAGGAGCAGGGATTTGAGATTTATGGAAATAGTGGAAACTATTCTGACACAGTGATTGCATTCTACCCCAAAATGGAACCTGTGAAGGTTATAAAATCCCTGGAAGAAAGGAACATAATCATTTCCAAGGGGATGGGAGAACTTTCAAATGAGATCGTAAGGGTCGGGAATCTTGGAATCGTAAGCGGAACTGAAATAATGAGGTTTCTGAATGCATTTTTCCAGATTTCTGGCTCAGAAAGGCACGTCAAGCAGACAGAACTAGATAACATATCCCAGATAGATAGAGAGTTGCTGGCATAGATAAGAAAGTGTAAAATTAACCATTTTTTTCTCTGAGTATATAATATCTATGAAATTGATAGATTTGATCCTTAACTCTTCAGAAATGTAGGCACATGTTCCGGCATGATGCCGAATGTCCCCAGGATTTCCTTCTGTTTTCTGGTTATTTCTGTGGTGATCTCCTTACCATCGTGCAGTATCACCTTCCTTAGTTTATGCAACTCCAAGAACATCTTCTCCACGGAGTCTGTAGTGTTTCTCTCACTTCTGGACAAATCAAGAAAAGAATTAAGATACGGTTCCTGCCGTTACACCTCCTTTCTTCATTTCCATATTTCTCTCCTTCCTTAATATTCTTGCCTTCTCGATCTTTGCCTCCCTCACTGCAAGCAGAATGTCTGGTTCTCCCCTGTAATACTGTACTGGTGTGAGATAGTTGAGTGATGAATGCCTTCTCTTGTTGTTGTGGTAATCGATGATTTTGGATATCTCCTGTTTGGCCTGCTCATAATCTGTAAGTGTCACAGTTGCTAGAGATTCCCTCATTGTCCTGTTGGCCCTTTCAACTATCCCATTCTGTTCCGGTGTGTGTGGATGTATGAGTTTCTGTGTGAGGTTATTCTGTTTCAGCACTGTCTTGAATTCCATTGCAATGAATGATGAACCGTTATCAGACTGTATTATTGGTTCTGCAATGGAATCCTTCCTCAGATTCTCTATTGCAGACAGCGCTTCCATGGATACAGAACCTGCATCCATTGATATCAACAGTGAATGGTGCACAATGTACCTGGAATATTCGTCTATGAATATTATGAGATGGAAGAACCTCCCTGCTATTTTGATATATATAATATCTGTCTGCCAGCGTTCATCTGGCGATTTTGCATGTTCCGGTCGTGTTGATGCCCATGTCTTCTTGTTCCATGGTATTATGAGATCATGTTTTTTCAGTATTCTGTAAACAGTGGACGGAGAGAAATATGCAAGATTCTCATGTATCAGGGTATAGGCGATCTCCCTGAAGGATTTCATTGGACTTCTTTGCCTGAAACTCACAACCATCCACTCCTCTTCATCCCTGACAACAAACGGGTTGAACCTTTTATCCATGAGTGGTGAGAAATCCATCTGTGAGTAGTACCATGATCTTGATATTCCCACTGTTTTGAGTGCAGTTCCAATGGAATATCCTGCCATTTCAACTGCTTTCATGACTGTCCTGTGGATGTCATAAAAGAGTGATCTCATGATTGCTATAGGAGAATTAACCTGCATGAAATGAATTACGGGTAGCCGGAATTCAAGCAGGGAGGGGTAGAAGGAAGAGGCTGTGGATTTGGATCCACTTACTCATGATTCTACCCTGATCACAATCACCGATCGGCAATCTCTTCCCAACGGGGAAGCTAATAGGTGCCTGTGGCGTGATCGTTTCTCCCCGCATGGATGCAGGCAGGAAAGGGATAAAAATGCTTTCAGTAGGAATAGATACGCACCAGAAGGTGCATCAGGTGGAGGTGCAGAATAAAGACGGAAAGGTAATGTGGAGAGGCCAGATAGGCAACGACAGGAAGGGCTTTGACGATCTTCTTTTGAAGCTGCAGACGGTAGAGAGGAGCAACAGCGATACAGTAAAGGGAATATTCATCAACCCCACAGGGAACTATCATGTTCCCATACAGCACTTCCTTGAATCGTCCGGTTATACCGTCATATGTGTGGATGCAAGGATCACGGATATGGCCAGAACGATGTCAAACCTTGGAAAGGAGAAATCCGACAGGGCGGATGCACACATGCTCGCATCCACTCCATGGTTACCGGGAAACGCATCGGAAAAGAGACCGCACATAAGGGGAGATGAATCCGGACTGACAAGGCTCCTTGACAGCGTCAGGAGGAACGTGACAAGGATAGTGAACATAATATCATCGGACCTTGCCTGTATTTTCCCGGAGTTCACGGACATCTTTCCTGACATCCCGTCAAGGACGTCCATAGCAATACTGGAGAAATACACAACGCCTGAAAGGATCGTGAAGGCAGGCGTGGATGCAACCCTGAAAACAATGCAGAAATCCAGCAGAAACCATTACGGGAGGGTCGATGCGGAAAAACTAATAGACCTGGCAGGGAACTCCATCGGCATTCCCGATGCGTCCGGTGTTTACGCGTTCAGGATCAGGGAGAATGTGGCAAGACTCACCGCAGAGCTCAGGACAGTAATGGAGATAGAGGCCAGGATTCTCAGGGATACAGGGGACAACGAGGACGTGAAGAGGATCGATGACATGAAGGGTATCGGACCGGTGAACGCCGCCTCAATCGTCTCCGAGATTGGTAGCATAGGCCAGTTTGATTCTGCTCTCAAGCTGCAGTCATATGGAGGCAAAGCTCCGAACATGACGGGAAGTGGAGGCAAGAATCATGCAACTGGATTATCCAGGGTGAGGAACCCATATCTCTCCAATGCAATACATGAATGTGCAGTTTCCATGGTGAACCACAAGAACGAGGAGTTCCTTGCCATATTCAACCGGGAGATCGGGAAGGGAAAAAAACCGACCCAGGCATACACCGTCGTCGGCAGGAGACTCCTCTTTCACATATACACCATACTGAAGAACAGGAAACCATACAGGCAGAGGCTACCTGAAACTGGAAAAGAGGGAGAGGGGTCAAGTTCCGCTGCAAGCTGATGCGAACGCCCTTGAACGACTATCGGCAATGTGACCCCCCTTGGATTCCCTCGTTAATCTAATATAGGTGTCTTTTCCCTCCTCTGCAAGCGTTCTCCAATCTTTTTTTTTGATCTCAGGATTCTCAAACGTGATCTCTGCGACCACGTCCTTGAGTCTTGATATCTCCAGATCCTTTTCTGCCGTTATCTGATTCTGATCTCTCTTTTTCCCCCTGCTCTCAAATATCTCATGTGCACTGTTTGTAAGTTGATCTTTCCAGTAGTGGAATCTTGCAGTTCCGATATTATATTTCCTGCAGAGATCTGCCACTATATTGTCCCGCTCATTCCTTCCATGACTATTTTCAATTTCTCCTCAGCTTTATACACTTTCTTCTCTGACATATATTCGGTTTAGAACATAAATTCTCACTTTTAATTTCACAATTTGTCCAGAGATGAGATAAACATTTCATGAACAAGCATGGATTCATGGAGCTAACAATCTCAAGATACTTTCTCATCTCTCCAGAAATTTCTAAAAAGATAGGTGATTAATGAGTTATGATATTAGTACACTGTCCACTATCGTCATCATTTTTCTTAATCAAAGTTAATTGCTGAAAATAAACTCAGTTTATGTCAGTCTTTTTGCTTACTTATTTTTTTAGAGGTGTTTCTGAATTTAGATTTTTTTTGCAGGGCGGGAGCTATTCCTGCCAACAGCAATACTAAGAAGGAAATGGCCGCGAAACTAGTTAGATTGAAATTTAGGTATTGCCCACCCGCACCGAAAATAATCGTTAAATACCCCCACCTTACAGAATTATTGACATCTTGAAACATTCTGATAGGCAAGATGATTATAACAAAATCGTAAACTGCAGCAACAATGGGAAAGTAACTGGGGAGGTTGCCTCCCGTTCCAATCTGCAAGAGCTTTGAACTGTTCAGTACTGGATTGAAGTAAATCCCTATTTCAAATCCGGATTCAATAATGAGAAGAATCGTTGCTACCATACCGTAAAAAAAATAGGGGTGCGAGTCGATATATTTATTCATTTCTTTAGTGTAAGACATATTTATTCCTCTAAGATGGGCTCAATGTTTGGCTCACATAGTGCCAATTCATGCTGCCATAATCATTTACACCATTTTGAACCATGGAATCGAAGCTGTTAAGATAATTAGCCCCGGGAAGTTCTGGAAATGGTCCGAATATAGTGTGGAATGATTCAGTGTTTGCGTTCCATGCATACACTTGAATTGCATTAGAGACTCCATCCAAAAAAACAGTTTGTTGAGTTAATGTCTCGAAGTAATTGTGAGTTTGGTAGGTAGAATCAAAAGCACTATTCAGTGTTGCAATTTCTGAAGAAAGAATAGCATACGAAGCAATTGCAGCTACAGCGCCTAGAACAAGTCCAATTACAGAGGCCGCGGCGGCCGCAGTAATAATTCCCGCTATAACTGCGGCTCCCATACCTGCCCCAAAACCAAAACTGAGTGATACTCCGAGGTTGGCCTGGCTCAATTCAGAACTTACATCTTGATAATAATATAAGGCATTTGATCCAGTGTATACAACATAGTAGTAATAATTGTACCCGACGGTGAGCCCACCCAAATACCAGGGGAGGGTAATTGGGATTATATTGAACGAAATGTATGGATCTGCCGATCTATTAAGATTAGAATTCCCCAATGGTATTTGGAAAGTTGCAATACTGCTGTGGTCAGTTAAAAGTGCATTTTGAGTTTCCAGGTTTGCTATATTATCTAATTGCTTTTGATACAATAGATTAGATTTTAAAAACATTGCAAAAATGGAGGACCCGGTCATATTATTTATTGGACCATAAACAAATCCGCGATTAGAATACCACGAATAAAACTCGAATTTGAGTATGTGTTGGGCTAACGATAGGTTACTAACATGAAAATTCATTTGGGTGAATTTGTATTGAGAGGCTACTGAAACATATGAGGTATATTTTTCAGCTTGTGTACTGTTTGAAACATTTGTAATAGAAGATAAAGACAGCATCACAAAAACAACTGCTATTATGACAGATAACACCATCCTGACACTTTTTCTTTTATTTTTAAATTTCATAATCAACCATAGATGTTTTCAATATTAAATCTTTGGGCTAATAATAGTATCAAGGCAATGCGTTAAATATGCATATTTATCCACAAGTTTCTCATTATTTTTGACAATGAGAAGAACTGAAATTGAGCTCGGCGAAAAATCGATTTGGAAATAGAGAGCACTGACACACTCTCCATCGTCCATGAAGTTTCCTCTTTAGGGATATCATTGTTCCCTTTGCATGCATCCCTGTCTGCATGCAATCGGGATATGCCATTATTCCATTCCTCTGCACAGACTGCGGTATGGAAGCATTCCCAACCTCATGGCGAAGTCCTTTCGGAACAGTCGTTTCATTGGGATTTTCAAGAACGACTTCCTCTGAGAGCAGTTTCATGCCTGCATTTATATGGAATTGTTGCCCATAATAGTTTCGCATTCATCCCCTGCACGAAGGCATGGGGATTTCTGCTCAGGTGGTTGTAATCTGGAACTCCCTTCTCTATTGGGACATCCTTAAGAAACTCCGCGAACATCATCCCTCTGGTTGCAGCATCAGGCAATTTCATCCTAATTTTATAATCAAATCTCCTCCATACAGCAGGATCAAGCAAATGCTCGTGATTAGTAGCAGCAATTATCGGAATACCGGATTCAATTGAATCGATGTTTTGCAATAGAGTGTTTACCACTCTCTTGAGGTCCCCCAACTCATTAGAGTCATCTCGCACTTTGGCAATAGCATCGAATTCATCTAAGAAAAGAATGCAGGGTGTTCTTTGCACAAAATCGAATAGCACTCCAATATTCTTAGGAGTACTACCTGAATATGAAGAAATAACGCAGTCCAATCTTACAGTTACCAAGAGCAAGCCAGTTCCTGAAGAAATGTATCTTGCGACCTGTGTTTTTCCAGTTCCAGGTTTTCCAAAAAGCAGCATGCTTCGATTGCTCTTTATTCCCTTCCCCAGAAACAGATCAGTGTGATTGATTATATATATGAATTCTCTAATGCTTGACATTGAATCTTCTCCAAGCTAAAGAAATACTGATCCTTTATCATAACTCTTGATTTCTGCAAGTGGTAACCTGGATACAGAATCAACAGGTAATTTTAGAGTGTGGCCATAATCCTTTGTTTTAATGGTTAAGGTTTTAGTATTCCTGAGAACACTCCTTAACTTCTTAGCCGTTTGAAAGTCTCCATTTACCTCCCTCATCAAGTCTATTAGAAATCGCTCTCAGAATTTGTGCGATGCTTTCGTTTTAAAAAAAATGAGATTTACGAATTCAACTTTCATAAGTATTTTTTTTACATTTTCTGAGCCAGTTTTCTTCTTGAATTGCTTATCGATCGGCTAAAAATAAGGAATACAATGAATACCACAATCAGCAGAACATATAGAGGGGTGTAATTCAACAGAAGGGATAGAGCAAAGTCGTTTTCAGAATAAACAATTGGGCCTCTTACGAATCCAGTGGTAACATTGCCCCCGCCCTGCGGTGAAGTGAAATTCAGTATAACTTCTACATAATAGTCTCCATAATGCAGGTGGTTGAAAGTGTAATTGACTGCTACCGTCCCGTTTCCGGCTGAAACATTTTTCAGGGATACTTTGCAGGTAAGGTTTAGAAATTCACCGGATGAATAAAGGAGAAAATATGGCTTATATGTATGGTTTGTGCTTACTCCATAAAATGTGGCATTCACACTGTAATTTGGATGGATGCCGGAATATGGTGAAATATACACGGAAAACCTTGAGTCATTAGGCGTTTTGCCTTGCAATATGCCAGGGTTCTCATACGAAACTGGGGTTAAGATGACAGTTTGTACCAACAATAGCAGTACAAAAATAGGAAGTGCATACTTCAGTCGTTTTTTCATTCCCCACGTATCTGTATAGTGGGCCGCAATGAATATTGCAACCGGTATGAGAAACACTATGTAAAGAAGCGCTGTGACGAAAATAAAAGCAATGATGATTAGTATAGATGGGGCAATAGACAGAAGCGGAAAGGTAAAGATTCTGTTTTTCTTCAGGAAAGTTGAAAGTGGTGTTTCACGTTTTTTGATACTCAATTTGGTTTCAACAGAGGATGCAAAAGTATCATTTTATAGTTTCTCCTTATTTTTGAAATTTTCCAAATCTGATATCCAATATGAATTGGTTTAATTTTTTGGTGCACTATGAATTCGGTATGTATCTCAATGTTCTTATATTATTCCCGCGTTCTATCCTTTTTCAACTTCTCTCTCTTTTAAATTTTCTTTGTAATGCAGTAAAAGGTGTGTTTTTGATTAATCTCATGCCTCATTTGCAAGAATAGAGATTCATCTGTAGTGAGAGAGAATACCCCATCCGTCACAGTAGATCAAAAATCACCTCCTGATGCTTTATTTCCCAGACAAAGATTGGTAACGGACGCAACTGGAAAAGGAATTTAGCAAGAGTTTGCAATGGTAGAGAGTATGCCCCCACAGATAAAGCATAAGAACTACAGGAACGCTCCAATTTACTTCAGGCACTGTGATTTGAATCTATGCCAGTGAAACCAAATAATACTAAGTTTATTGCAATTTCAAAATTCTGATGGGACTCTTTTTCTGAAAAATGTTCATAGCCTAAGAATATGAATGTAGATGAAATGAATACGTTATTCTTCTTTACATTATTATTTTCCCAGTGTTGATGGTAGAGGAAGTTTCGTCCCCTTTATGATTTGTTTCATCTTCGCTGGATCTGCCTTCAACTTCACCAGCGTCGTCTCTGCCTTGCTGTATAGTTCGTCATAGTTCTTGGGGCAGAAATTCGGGAGTTCTTGGTACTTCAGGTCATTCCACACAAGTTCGTCAGGATTCAACTCTGGAGAATATGCAGGTATGCGTCTTGTTATTAGTCTGTCGTTGTGAATGCCGAGGTATTCCTTCACCTTGTTGCTCCTGTGGATCATGATGTTATCCCAGAACAGGTACAGAAACCCCCCAATCTCTGAAAGAAGTTGATCCAGGAACGTTATGATGTGATCCTCGTTCATGCTCTCCTTCACGATCATGAAATAGAGATTGCCATCCTCAGTGACTGCAGAGGATATGGATATCTTATCCCTCCTTTCCCTGACCTTCATGACCGGTCGTTTTCCCCTCTGTGACCATGTCTTTCTCACGTTGGGCCTGCTCTGCATCCCGGATTCGTCCTGAAAGAGGATTGTTGCATTCTTCTCGCGGGCCTCCTTCACGTACTCAGGATATTCATTCTCAAGCCATTCTTTTACATACTCGTGATTCTTTTCCACTGCACTGAGGAGAGGCATCTGTGCACTGTATCCCAACACATCGAGCAGCTGCCATATATACGTGGTGTTGTAATGCACGCTGAACTCCTTCTCAATCACGTCGGCGATCCTCTTGAGTGTCCACAGATCCGTGGAGTATCCGTAGGCCAGGGCACCGGAGTCAATGATTTTCTTGAGTGTCTCCTTCTGCTCCACTGACAGACGGGATTTTCTGCCCGCCTTCTTCCTGCTCCTGTAATCATGGTCATTCTCGATGCGTTTCTTCCATTCATATACAGTCCTCCGGTTTACGCCAACTTTCTTGGCCACGGCAGTCTGCTTCATGCCTGACCTTAGCAGTTCCATGCCCTCTTTGCGTTTCCATTCAGTTTCAGTCAATGTTCCGGAATCCCGTTCAACAGCCATCAATACTGCATCGAATAATTAAATATAAAGTTTATTATATCAAATAATTCATAATGAGACTATATATACCTAAAGAGCAGTAGTTCAAATATTTAATGCAATAAATTTTTATAATATCACCTCATGATTATTAATAATGATGGAAAATAATATTTTTAACCAAAGAGAGAGAGACAGCAAAAAGATCATTATTGCATTTTCCTTTTCGATCATCATGATATTTTCAGCATTTGCCATATTAAATTTCACAACAACCGCAGAAAAATCCAGACAAGCAATCAACAACCACCCTTTACCCGTTGTATCCTATTCACAGTTTGGTGAAACAGTCTCATTCATAGGTTCACAGCCAGCCATATCATTCGGTTCAACAGAATATCCAACATCATGGAATATACTGAACATTGAGCAACCATCCCATCTCAGTGCAGATCCACTGCATGCTAATAACAATAACAGCAATTCATCATCATACTTATCAGTAGCGCAGTTTAACTCATACACCACGTCAAGAATAAATAGCAGTGCACAGAACTCAGCAAATCTGATACAATATGGAAAAGGTATACAGGCAACGAGCGTGTTCTCCTTCCATAATGGTTCAGTGTCGTCATCTATTGCACTCACAAACAGGTTGCACACAAACAGAACACTCATGGTGGATTTCACAATGATATCGCCAGAATCAGGGAATTTCACTGAACGGGGTATTGGATCTAAAAACATAAAAATGAACAATGGATCTGGAATAATAGCCCCGTATTGCGACAGAATAAGCACGGGAGATTTAGGAGTAAGCTGGCAGGGTGACAGATCCCTGTACCACGGAGGTTTTATAGTTCAACATAGAAACTATAATATTCTGGAAATTCCATTTGGGACTGTGACATTAGTGCCAAACGAGACATATACGATAGATCCAGTGATCACACCGGACAGACTTCCCAGTGGTGGGAGTGGAGCCGCATATGCTCCCAACAGTGCAACATTCACTGTTTACAATTCAAATGGAGAGGTGGCTGGAACATACACCCTATCATCTTACACTGGGTCATCATGTCCAAATTTCGATGTATATAGTGACAATTCCAATTTACATTTAGACCTGGCAACTGGAATGACTTACCAACACTCTGACGGTACTTGGTGCATTAAGCAAGAATTATCGTACGGTTATTCAATTGGTAATTACGGTGGTAGCCTCTTTATTGAGACAGCACAGGCTGCCCGTCAAAATCCTAAGGCAAATACTCTCACTGATGGAATCGTACAATATCTATTTCAAATCGTCAGTGCGGCTATCGGGTTTCCAATACCTGATCCCTTATCATTTATTTCAACATGTTCAAATCAGCACTACTCCACTTCACCATTCGAAACAACATCCAGAGGTGCCTTAACTTCATATTCGTGTGGTGTTACGAGATGTTACAACCCAATCTGGCAGAGTTGTAACCCATTAAGCTCAAGCTTTGGAAAGACATCTTACATGTTTGGAATTCAAACAGACGGTGGTTATTTTGATTCTGGAACCTTGAATAATGGGGAAACTGCACAGTTTATTGTTTGCTATTCTGTGAATGTGACTTTCTTAGGAGGATCAGGGACTAATCCCGCTTTCTACGGAGGATCAGCTGTTTTGGGAACCGAATTCAATGTTTGTAATCCGGATTAAGGTGAAAAATATGGTTAAGAAAATATCAAAATCCCTAAAAATTACAATAATCATTCTGGTTGTGCTTTCTATGGTAGTTAGTGTTTCCTACCTAACGAAACCTGGTGAAATCAGTACAGATCATAACTTCCTCAAAGAAAGCGACACTTATGCGAAAATTCAAGGATATGGGCCATATGACTATCAATCTTTTCATCTGAAGGTTGGTGGTGTTACAACTACGCTTGCATTAGGTTTTTTTTCTTATGCAGGATTTAATCATTCCCATACAATGCCAATTCCAATAAAATTCAACTTCACAAAGCAACCTTGTAACCTTGTGCTTGGCTCCCATTTCCAACTTGTAATGATTGGTAACAACAGTAATTCCATGGGAATAAAACTCACATCCTTGGTTTTGTTTAACAAAACCATTTCTTATGAACCACCCTGTTTAGCTTCTGGCACTACAAGTTCACATGATTTTACCATTGTTTGGGGATTCCGGAATAAATATGAGGTCAATCCAAATTTCAACTATATTATACAGATTAATTTGGAATTGTACAAGGAATTTGGTCCCTTTTACTATCCTGATGGAAATTACGTTCTTAATGCAACTCAGTTTCCTATAAGCATATGTGAGTAGAAAGGATTCATAAGTCAAATATTCATTTCTTTGCTTAAAGTTTTTCAGACATGGATTTGTTTGATCGGTTTCTCCTAAAATTACTTCTTTATATTATTAAGTCTATTTTTTCAGTATCCTAATGGGTAATTCTAATATTCAAACTCATTTCTCATCTCAAGGTTGAAAGGAGCCAATACCTCATTTTTACTGATAATCTGTTAAGCATGAAGTGTTTAAATCCGATGAATTAAACTATTTTCCTATATTTTTTCAATTTGGCTTCCAGATTTTCTGAATATATAGATTTCCTATTACTTGAGGTAATATATTCTAAAATATTTAACAATAATGATATTACCCAAATATGAATTACAGTTAGTGCTTCCTACAGTTAAAGAAATATCCAAGATGAGAAAGTCCTTAGGAATCAGGCAGAGGGAACTGGCCTCTGTGTGTGGAGTTAGCCAGTCATATATTGCAAGGCTTGAAAAGGGAGACATTAACCCCACTTATGAAAATATTAGAAAGATCTACAATTATTTGCAAAGCCATTCGAAGAAGGCAGATCAGATGGATATCGAAGCCTCTAAAATTATGACTACAAATGTTGTTGTATGCCATGCTACAGATTCTGTATTAATAACACTTGAAATTCTCAAGAAATATGGAATTTCCCAGATGCCTGTCCTAAACTCAGAGAGAAGCGTGGTTGGAACTGTTGGAGAAGCAGAAGTCAATGAGTTTCTCATGAGGGGAATATCCCCTGATAATCTAAAGAAAATGACTGTTTCAAAGATTATGGGTGCTGCTTTGCCTCAACTTCCGCCAAACACACCCATATCTGCAATTTATCCGATTCTGAGATTTTCAAATGCTGTTCTTATTGTGGATAAACTGGAACTGAAAGGAATAATAACTAAGGCAGATATACTGAAAGCAGTAGAAACATATGCAGAATCTGGCATTTAATATCTTGGCTGGGCTTTTTGCCTTTATTCCAGCCCTTGTTGCCAACCCAGGGGCAGTTATAACAGGAGGGAAGGGCAGGATGGATCTTGGAAAGAGTTTCATAGACGGCAGAAGAATACTGGGTGACGGAAAAAGCATAAGTGGATATTTTGGTGGCATTTTGATAGGTTTCGTTTCAGGCATAATTGTCTTGCCGGCCATTTCACTGCTTGGGCTTTTCCAGTTTACAGTTTCATTTGCAACAATCCTGATTGTTTCCTTTGCCCTTGCGTGGGGTTCCCTTACAGGTGACCTTGTAGGTTCATTTATAAAGAGAAGGAGGAATATAAAAAGTGGTGAAAAAGGCGACCTGCTTGATATGTGGCCCTTTGTAATTTTTGCCTTTCTCTTTCTATTCCTCATATCCAGATCGTTTTTTGCCTCACTTTATGGAAATTTTATAGACATTGTGATAATACTGGTAATTACTCCACTCCTGCACAGGGGTGTAAATATATTGGCATATAAAATGCACAGGAAAGATGTTCCATGGTAGAAGAGATGAAGATGATAATAGGAGTCAGGAAGGATCTGGACATGGGAAAGGGGAAGATAGCAGCCCAGGCTTCACATGCGGCGGTAAATTGTGCCCTGTGGTCCCAGAAGCATAACAAAAAGATTTTCAGGGAATGGGAGTCACAGGGGCAGAAAAAAATCGTGATCAGGCTTCGGAACGTTGAAGAACTTTACAGATTGAAAACAGAATGTGAGAGCCTGGGGCTCAACACATCTGTGATCTCTGATGCTGGATACACGCAGGTGGATCCTGGGAGCACAACCTGCATTGGAATAGGGCCTGCCCCTTCAGAAATAGTAGATAAAATAACCTCGGAATATCCATTGCTCTAACTTTTCCTAGATTCGTTTTCCCTCAATGGGTACCGTGTTATCCTGTGCCCGCATATGGTGCAGTTCTCCATTCTTGATTCATATTTTGCACCGCACCCTCTGCACATATATCCCCACTTTATGCTTTCCTTAATTGCTTCTATGCCACAACCGTGGTACTCTATGCCCATTTCGGAACACACATTCTGCAATGAATAATCATCTGAAATTACGACGCCCAAATATTCCTTTGCCACTGCTATTATTTCCATATCTGTCTGGCTCAGGTATGGCAGATCGCCCGTTTTCCTTGATGCTTCCCTGACAAGGGACATATATTCTTCCTTTGGGGATGCCGTTTTTATTACGTTTAAATTATGGCTCATCACCCTATTCATCCTGCCATGTTTTATCTCACCTATAACACCCAGGGGTACGATGCAGTTCGTCGAAAGAATTTCAATTCTGCCAGTCAATATGGCAGAAGTATCGGGGATGATGATCTTTTCCTCCAGGTCCGGCATGAACGATTTTTTCGCCATTTCAGTCTCTATCCTGAATGGGGATGTATTTTCTTGGCCCCTTTTCTCCTGTGTAAAGGGCGTTTGGCCAGAAAATTCTATTGTCCCTTGAGTATTCCAAAGCCCTGGCAACCCAACCTGAGATTCTTCCTGCCACAAACAAGGGCGTGAAAATTTCTGCCTTGAATCCCATGCTGTCATATATCATTCCTGAATAGAAGTCTACATTGGGAAATATTCCTCTTTCCCCGTATTTATTGATCATTAATTCCTCAATTTTTTCTGCTGTTTTGAGTGTTTCATTCCCTCTGCTCTCTGCAAAATATTCAGCATACCTTTTCAGGATCTTTGCTCTTGGATCATAGACCTTGTAAACTCTATGGCCAAATCCTACAACTTTGTCTCCCCTTTCTGTCATTGCCTTAAGTTCTTTCTCTGCATTCCCTGGATGGCCTATAGATTGTATCATTTTCAGGGCTCTTTCATTTGCTCCTCCGTGAAGCGACCCCTTTAGCGTGGCTACAGCTGAGGTAACTGCTGAGTACATATCTGCCATGGTGGATATAGTAACAAGGGCAGAAAAAGTTGAAGCATTCATTCCATGATCTGCATGCAATATGAGGGAAGTGTCCATTATTTTAGACTCAACGGGGTCTGGCTTAGTGCCTGTTGACATGTAAAAGAGGTTTGCGGCATATCCAAGATCCGGGTTTGGGCTGGTTATTGGCTTCCCGGAATATATCCTGTGGATTGCCCCTACAATCGCTGGCATCCTTGCAATAAGGCCAACACCTATTCTCTCCTGATTTTCAATTGTGGCTTCAGATTCCTCTTTGTCAAAACAAGAAAGATATGATACCGCTGTTCTAAGTGTGGACATGGGGTGGGCTTTTGCGCCTATTGACTCTATCAAGGAATAGACTTCATCTGGCACAACCATTTGTTCCCTCAACCTGGTGACGTATTTTTCATATTCTTTCCGCTTTGGCAGGTGCCCGTAGAGCAAAAGGTATGAAACCTCTTCGTAATTGCTCTGCTCAACCAGGCTGTTAATTTCATAACCTCTGTAAAATAGCTTTCCATCTGATCCATTTGCATATCCAATCTTGGTTTCCGCTGCTATGACCCCTTCGAGACCTTTTCTCAATTTTTCCTCTGGTTCGACTTCCCCATTCATATAGATTCAACCCTCAGTTTGATGGAAATTATGGTTTTCTTTTAAAGAATTCCACATCCGTGCCTTATTATATGAAAATAGCTAATTAACGTTTCTTTGAAAGATATGGTTTTAGGTTTCCGGAAAAAACAATTTGTTTTGTATTGTTTTGGAGGTCGACTTATTTATTTTTTTAACTATATTTAAAATATGAAGTCTCTTAGTATAACTTTATATATCGATATCGGATAACCGATATGATAATTATGATGGGAAACATGTTTGGCAAAAGAAGAGACCTGAGATTTACAATTCTCGCGGTTTTGAGAAACGGATCGAAGAACGGGGCTGAGATTATGGATTCAGTGGACAGGATGACTTTTGGGATGTGGAGGCCCTCGCCCGGATCGCTTTACCCGATGCTTCAGAAGATGGTTGATGAAAACCTGATAAAGAAAGATGAATCGGGATCCTACAGCCTGACCGAGGAATCGGGCAACTGGTTTGGAATGGGGCATTTTCACAATCCCTTTTCCGCAAATTCACCAAGAAATTTTGAAGAGGCTGTGGATGAAATCAATGGGCTGGTGAATTTTCTTGAGGACATAAAATCCAATGGAAGCAATAAATTCAAGGAAAACAAAGAGGAATTGGATAAAATTGCAGAAAGGATAAAGAAATTGCTTTCCGATTGAACCTTTCCCGTTTAATTGAATTTTATGGGCAGCATATAATCGGGCAACTCGTTATCCGAATTTTGCTTTAGCCCTATTTTCTTATTGCATTTGGCATCCAGTGCCCTCCAGTCATCCTTGCCCTGTGAAATAGAGCAGTTTTTTGTTCGAAGCCTTGTTTCCATAAAGTTCATCATTTCACTTACCGGTACAGTTTTTCCCCTATGAATATAAACTGAATCTGTTTCCATGTCCTTTAAGCTCATAGTTGTTTTATCAATGTTTTCAATTGTGTAATAATCCAGTTCACCTTCATATTTGTCACACACAAAGGCATTTGGAACCTTGAAAACTTTAGAATCTTCCTTATTGTCATCACCAAAACTGCTCTGTGCCGTTCCATTTTGAATAAAGTGTTTTGTCATTAGTGGAACCGAGATGCCTTCATACCCAAGAATTGAAAAGAGCGAAGACTCTTTTTTTCCCAAAAAGACCACCTCTTCTTTGTTCCATTGAAAATTTGTCAGAATAATCGAAATTCTTCCCAGAGTGGTTTCCCTGAATTTCCTTAATTCGTTGAATCCTTTCATGTTGAGCCACAGCATTATTCCTTCAGTCGGATCCTTTGTTTCGATGGTTTTTTCAAGGTTTTCCGTGAAATCCTCAACCATAACAATCCATTGCCCCTTAATCACGGGAATGATGATCTCGTTGATCACATCCATGCAGGATGTTGGTTCTTTCTGTATTAACAGGGCCTGAGTATTCCTCCATGGAAAGATATCCAGGCTGAATTTTATTGCAGATATTATTTTCCTGAATGTGTAATTCAAGAAAACGAAGGATGAGTCTTTTTTCCACTGAATGTCTGAGATTCCTACGTCGGTAAATATATCAATGTGTTCCCCTTCTTTTGTTTGCTCGTAGCACATTTCCTCCATTACTGCCCTCTGCCTTGTCCCCTTGTTTCTGTAATTGCTCATATCGGGGTTTTTTCTTGCTAAAACCGCCCGGAATTCAGTAGAACTTGTGAGAATATTATATATGTTTGAAGTTTCGTTCCTGTTAATATGGCTGAAAAGTGAGTCATATGTGATGATTCCTGATATTTTGCCGCTTGTTGCTATTCTATCTATCAGTGGCAGTGGTGTATTTACATCGAGAGGGATAACACTCACCCCATTCCTCCACAAAGCAAAGTAAGAAAGAAGCAGTTGGTAGCTTGGAGGCAGGAGTACAAGAACTCTTTGCCCTTTCTTCATCGGGAAATTATCCATCATGGAAGATGCCAGGGATTTTACCATTTCCTTAAATTGCCTGTAACTCCACAGATTATTTCCATAATTTGCTGCCGGATTACTCTCAAAACGTTCGGCTATGTAGTCTAATATATCATCAACGGTTCTTATTGCTTCAGGATCTATATCGTCCAATGTACTTGTATATGATTGATATTTAATAACTTTAACTTATGCGAGCAAGAAGTCTCATTGACTCGACAAGGGGATGAAAGCGGGCGAAATGTTTATGGCGTATTGCTATACCTATGCCATACGATCTGGATAAAGGTGCGCATTCAGTGTATTCACTGTATTATCACTTCATCCGGGTCGTGAAATATAGAAAGAAAGTATTCACCAGCGACATAATTGTGGACTTTCTCAGGACAAAGGTCAGGGGAATTGCCGATACATTCAACGTGGTGGTTCTGGAGATAGAGTGCGATGAGGATCATTTTCACATGCTTTTCAAATCCACACCACTCCTGAACATACCGCAGTTCATCAACACAACCAAAACAATAACGTCAAGGGAGATACAGCGTAACTTTCCCGATATCAGGAAAGAGCTTTGGAAGGGTAAGTTCTGGCCCCCCTCCTATTTTCTGGCAACGTCAGGGCAGGTCACGTTGGATGTTCTGAAGAGATACGTGGACTCGCAGGAGACAAAGCGCCATGAGGACATATAAGTTCCGATTGTATCCATCTGCTGGGCAGGAGAAACTGCTAATCAAGCAGTTGAACCTCTGCCGGGAACTGTACAACGCATTCCTGGAACAGAGAATTCTTGCATATAAGACAGAGAGGCGCATCAATTACAACTATCAGCAGGATCAGATACCGGAACTGAAGAAGACCTTTCCCGAATTCAGGGATATCCATTCACAGGTGCTTCAGGATGTTGCACACAGAGTTGATAAAGCATATGACAACTTTTACAGAAGAACAGGTGAAAAAAGGAACGGAAAAAACATAAAAGCGGGATTTCCAGGATTCAAATCTAAAGACAGGCACAGTTCCATCACCTACCCGCAGACGTGGTCCTGAAAAACCTTTCCGTAAAGCGTGATCATGTGGGTGACTGGTTCATGACCATCACCGCCGACATGCAGAAAGACTACAGTGCTGATGTGCGGGCAGACAACATAGGGCAGTCCTGTCCTGATTTCACGAGCCCCATCGGCATTGATCCTGGTATGAAGGCGCTCATCACTACCAGTGATGGCGTTCAGGTCGATCCGCCGAAGTTGCTCATGGAATCGGAGAAGAAGCTTAAGAGGGCACAGAAAGACCTTTCACGGAAGATGAAGGGATCGGAGAATAGTGTGAAGGCAAAGAAGAGAGTTGCAAAAGTGCACAGGAAGATACAGAGGCAGAGGGATGATTTCTCACACAAAATATCCAACAGTCTGGTGGAAAAACTCATGATCTCGTTGTTTTTGAGGATCTGAACATAGCAGGGATGGTTAAGAACCACCACCTGGCGAAGAGCATAGCGGATGCATCATGGAATACGCCAATACAATACAACGGCCTACAAGGCTGAAAGTGCCGGAGCCGTTGTTGTATTGGTCAATCCTGAATACACGTCGCAGGAATGTTCAGGGTGTGGAAACATCAAACATGATCTGAATGCTGCCATCAATATCCGCAATCGCGGAATCGAAAAGGTAGGGAGGGGCACTCCCGAACATACGCCTGTGGAGACCGGAGCACTACCCGCCAGGGCAACTCCAGTCGCTGAAGCAGGAAGCCCCTTGCGTTAGCGAGGGGAGGATGTCACTGAAAGCTTATTGGAATACAAATACAAAATCTAATCGCTGCTTTCCCTGAATTCATAGTATTTCCGGAATGTTTTCCCCATATTTTCCAGAAGATCATAGGTATTGAACCAGTAAGAGCATTTCTTTTCTGTTTCTTCACCATTCTTCTTATTTATGAATGAACCAAGGGCTGCAGCCCTGAATGAATCCATGTTCCTTGCCATTAATCCTGCACTTAAGCCGGCCAGAATATCGCCTGTCCCGCCCATTGCCATCCTAGGGCTTCCCCCCTCGCTGAGCAGGGTCCTTTTTCCGTCTGTTATAATATCAGTGGGCCCTTTTAGCAGTACTGTACATCCGTATTTCCTGCAGAATTTCTCAGCATTTTCCCTGTTGGCTTCGGTTCCAGCCAGAATTTTAAATTCCCCGCTGTGTGGTGTAAAGAGCATGTTCTTGTTTATCATTTCCCTGTTTTCAGCCATTATATGAATTGCATCTGCATCGAATAATGCCTTCTTTCCACTTTTGCATAGAGAAATTACTGCCTTTGTGGAATCCTCAGATACGCCCATGCCTGGGCCCGCAAGGACAGCAGTGCATTTTTCCAGCTGTTTTTTCAAGTTTCCTGAAGTGTAGGTGCCAACTATCTGGTCTTCAAGCTTCACAGAAAAAATCATTGATTTGCTTCTTGGAACCAGAATTGTTATGAGATCAGAAAGAGAACTTTCAGCTGCCCTGGCAGACATGCATCCGGCTCCACTGTATTCCCATCCTGCCAGTATGAGCAAATTCCCGTTTTGCCCTTTGTGCCCGCCTCTTTCAACTTTGGGAAAAAAAACCATGTCCCCGGGGCCTGCAAAATTAATCTCCTTTTCACCAATTCCTATTTTTTTGATGAAGATTTCTCCTGAATTCTTACTTTGAAATATTCACTTACAGAATATAATTTTAAAGCTTTCTTATAATATTTATACGATGAGTAAATGCCTCATATGGTGATTACTTGGAACAACGATGGAGGTTTTGGGCCTCGACTTCAGATATGACAACGGATACAAGGTTTTCAATAACATCAACATCAAGGTGGAAAGAGGGAAATTCGCAGCCATAGTTGGTCCATCAGGGGTAGGCAAATCTACACTTTTGAGGTTATTTGGCGCTTTTTTGAAGCCAGAAAGCGGTACAGTATTGCTGCATGGAAAACCTGTTTTGAGACCTACTCCATTAATTTCCATGGTGCATCAGTCAATAGTTACTTTTCCATGGATGACAGCAGAAGAGAATGTGATGCTATCGCTGAAAACAAAAAATATCCCCAAAGATGAATGCAAAGAACTTGCCTCTAAGGCACTGGAAATGGTTGGTCTTCAGGGATTTGAGAATCTTTATCCCAAGGAGATGAGTGGAGGAATGAGACAGAGAGTCTCTGTCGCAAGATCTCTTGCTGCAGAACCAAAAGTTTTGCTTATGGATGAGCCTTTTGCACATCTCGATGAGTTGACTGCAGAGGGGTTGAGACAGGATATTTATAACATTCTATTCAATCCAGAGAGTCCACTGGAGTGTGTTATAATGGTCTCTCACAATCTTACTGAAGTTGTTGAGCTTTCAGATACAGTGTTCGTTCTTAACAACAGTCCTGCAACAGTTGTGGGACAGATCGATATTGAGATGCCCAGACCAAGAAATAGCAGAGATCCCGTTTTCGATAATTATCTTGATACTCTATACAGGCTACTTACAAAGAAAAAAGGGGGAACCAGGTGAACGAATATATCTTCATAATACTTGCAGTTCTAGCAACTGGTGGAAGAGTTATAGGATTGATTTTACTTTCAATTCTTTCAGGGTGGCTTCTTGCGTATGCGGCCATCAAAAGCAAAATATTTGAAAATTTATTTATTTCGTTTATCGAGGTATTTGAGAGTGTTCCAGTAATTTCATTTTTTCCAATCGTACTTATAATATTTGTTGACAGGATAGGTGGCCCTCTTGGGGTTGAATTTGCGGCTGATTTTCTTGTATTTACAGCAGTTGTGTGGAATATATGGATGGGACAGTATCAGGCATATAAGACCATTCCCAGTGAAATGGTAGAGGTGACTGAAAATTATAATTTTAGCCTGTGGATGAAGCTCAGGAATGTGTATATACCATTCTCAATACCCAGAATTGTAGCAAATCTATTTCCAAGTATATCTGATGGTTTTTTTTATATAACAGTAAGTGAGGTATTTACCATAGGTATAACATCATACAGCACCTTTGGGGTTGGCAGTCCTATAGACAAATTTGCTGCCGATGGGAATTTCAGGATGTTAATAGTAACATTTCTAGCTCTTGGGATTTTCGTAATTCTACTCATAGAATTAGTAAGGAGGATAGGGAATCACGCAGTTGCAAAATATACGATTGATACAGATTCACCTATTATTAAAAGAGGTAAGGCCAGAATAAGGCAGACTTCAAGATTTTCTGCCATTGTTTCCCAGAACACCCTTGGAAAACTTGCCTCTTATACAAGAGTCAGGAAAGGGCCAGAGGATTTGGAAGAGCTTTATTCTAAAGAAAAAAAGAATGGAAAAATTGGCATAATTGCCGGTGTTATAGTTCTTGCTATTTTTGCATATATTATGTATTCAATCATAATTTTTGTAATGTCTGTAAGTGGTTCTGAATGGTCATACCTTTTCTCACAAACACCGTCACTACTTTATGGATTGCTAATTGATTACATAAGAGTACTAATAATAACAGGAGCTTCCATTGCCTTTGCTTTCACACTTGGTTATCTGCTTGCAACAAGAAGGAAGGCGGAAGCAGTGGGTGTACCAGTAATACAAACGTTCAGTTCTTATCCAGTTCCTGCCTACTTTCCCTTCATATTCCTTGGTATATATCCTATATTTTCTTCTGTTTTAGGAAGTCAGGCAGAGGAGGGAATTGTTCTTCTTCTGGGATTCATAGCAACCTTCTATTATGTGTTTTACAGTTTCTGGATGGGTATCAAGGCAATGCCAGCCGAATATAACGAGATAATGAAGAATCTGGACATGGGCTTCTTCAAGAAGATGAGATACGTGATTATACCCTCTACCTTTCCCTATCTTATCTCAGGTATTTCATCTACCATTAACAGCGCCTGGGGTGGCCTGGAAATAGGCGAATACTGGCCAGATATTGCCGGTGGAAAGACTCTTGAGATCCATACAGGGCTTATGAAAACAATTGACGTCGCAACAAGAAGTGGAAATATTGCCCTTGCGGGCTGGGCATCATTTCTGTTTGCGATTATAGTTGCAGTATATTCCATACTGTTTACAAGGAAAATGATGGATCTTGCCAGAAAAAAATATGTTGCAGAGGAGGGCATTTACAGTGTTTAAGCAAGAGCCTGAAAACCATCATCGTCTTTTTTTATTAACCCAGAATAAACTCCCCATTCAATGAGCGTTATTTCAAGATTATGCAAACCAGATGGATT
>DAHWLW010000093.1:0-2464 GCA_027343465.1 Thermoplasmatales archaeon
GTTAGGGACTCGTCTTTAGTATTCGTAAGCAATAGAATAATTGGTCTAGGTTCGGGTCACAATGAATGCAGGGACCACAAAAATTGCCTTGCAAATGAACTCTGCCAGACCTCAACGGCTCCATAAGGGGTATGTTGGGCCATCAGTTCCAGAAGTACTGTGAATGCAAAATGCTTATTGCCCAGGACAAACCGAGACCATAAAGCGGGGGGAAATGAAGGTAATCCGGTAAAAAGTCGGATGACCTTAAAAGGAGGTGTTAAAAATGGCTGGAGATAGTTTGAATATAGTGTTGTCGACGGGAACTGTTGATAAGCTCATAAACACAGGCGTACTGGTACAGACGGCTGCAAATCTCGGATTGCCAGTGAGGGTATTTGTTACTGCAACTGCAGTGCCTGCCTTCAAGAGGGATGGATACAAGACGGCAAACGTGCTGCCGGCCGGCTTTGACAAATTCATGGCCGAACTGGGATCGGGGCTGCAGAGAATTAATTCAGGCAACTGGCATGGGATGCTGGAAACTTCCAGGGAAATTGGCGATGTGAAAGTTTTTCTCTGTTCCCTGATGGCAACTGCACTGAATTTGAAAAAATCAGACCTTGATCCAATGGTTGACGACATAATCGGTGCAGCTGCATTCATGGAAGGAGCAGGAAACGGTGAAGTTCTGTTCATCTAGGCGATGCACATGGTTACAATAAATGTGGATAGTAGAGGCACAGCATGTCCTGGACCGTTGACTGACATTATCCGTGCTTACAAGAAGGCCAGGAATGGAGATGTGCTTGTAGTGCTTGCCACAGATTCAGGCATCGTGGCAGATTCGAAGAGCTGGTGCCAGAGAACCAGGAATGAGCTCGTAGATGTGAAGGAAGATGGGGGCACCTATACAGTAACAATAAAGATAACCGGAAAGAAGGAGGAACCACAGGAGGTGAAGGTATGAGCAACATCCTTGTAATCGGAGGAGGCGCGGGGGGGCTGATCGCAGCAAACGGCCTTTGTAAAAGGCTTGGAGACAAAATGAAGAAAGGCAAGATTCACATAACTCTGATGGAACCGTCAGAATTTCATGAATTCCAGCCAGGATACATTGGCATAGCATTCAAAGGATCCGCTCCGGATTCAGCAAGGAGACATGTCTCATCTCTGGTTCACCCAGGTATAGAACTCATAAGGGAAAGCTGCAGCAAGATAGACATGAACAACAGTCTTGCAATCACCAGTACCGGAAGGAAGGTTGATTTCGACTACCTCATAGTGGCAACAGGATGCCAGCCGGACTATGATCAGGTTAAGGGATTACGTAAAGACAACCTTGATTTTCATTCCAGTGCGTCAAGTTCAGCCGAGATCTACAGGAAAATTCAGACCATCTCCAGTGGAACTGTCTTGATGGGAATCGCCGGCCTGCCATACAAGTGTCCTCCTTCACCCAACGAATCAGCTCTTCTGCTTGATGAATACATGGCAAAGAAGGGCAAGCGAAGTGATATCAGCATAAAGTTTGTGACTCCATACCTTCGCACATATCCGGCGGAACCCATAAATGAGGTTATTGAGCCACTATTCAAGGAGAGGAATATTGAGGTAATCCCAAGCTTTACCGTGGATTACGTTGATCCTGAGAAAAAAACTGTATTTTCACTGGAGGGAGACGAAATTCAGTATGATGCCCTTATGATGGTGCCTCCTCACAGAACTTCTGACTTTCTGAAAGGTGAAGCTTTCGTTGATGACGATGGCTGGATCAAGACAGACAAGAAGGATCTTCACATCTCGGACCACAGCAATGCATTTGCCATAGGCGATGTTACAAATATACCCATCTCCAAGGCAAGAGTCGAAGCCCATCTTGAGGCAGAAGTAGTGGTTGAGAACATTGCCAACAACCTTGAAAACATCAATGAAAAGGCCATATTTACAGGCAGAACCCAGTGCTCAATGGAAACAGGATATGAGAAAGCAACATTCGTGATAGGAACGTATTCAAAGCCCGTACTGAAGCTCAGGCCGACACATGAGAGATACATGATGAAGAAAATGATGGAGGCAATGTACTGGGAGGCCCTTAAGGGGAACATGGAATTTGTTTTCAAGCCATACTTCGGAGAGGATTATATGGAACTCCATAAAGGAGTTCCCCCAATTTCCTCGGTCAGGGAGATGCCTGGGATGACTGCCAGATGAGTGGGCCCAGCATTGATTTCAAATCTACTTTTCCCTGAATAATTCAGGGCAATCATTAATTAAGTATTATTCTGGCATCAACCGCGATACAGCCATCCTCATAGACTGTGAGAGGATTGACATCAATTTCCTTTATCTGGGGGTGATTGTAAGCAAGGAGCCCTATTTTCTGAATTGTGTCTATAACTGAATCCATGTCAAGATCCTTTCTGCCTCTGGTACCCTTGAAAAGCCTCCCTGCAAGTGTCTCGGAGATCATCTGCCTGGCATT
>DAHWLW010000097.1:0-9330 GCA_027343465.1 Thermoplasmatales archaeon
CACATTTTCACAATATGTGGCCTGGCTTTATCTTAAGAAAGGGATCATGAAAACCATGATTCCAAAGGCCATAAACCTTTACAGAAAGAAGAGAGATTCCATGCTTAAAGCCCTGGAGGAAAGTTTCCCTGAAGGTTCCACGTGGTCTCATCCTGATGGAGGTATGTTCGTGTGGGCTACTCTCGATAGAAGAATAAATACATCAGACATGCTGAAGGAATCAGTAGAAGCAGGTGTTGCTTATGTGAGTGGTAACTCATTCTCCCCATCCAGAAGCCAGGGTTCAAGCATGAGGCTTAACTTCACTTTCGCCGAAGAGAAGAAGATTTTTGAGGGCATGGAAAGGCTCGGATCTCTGATTGAGAAGAAGATGTCAATACTTGAATCCCCTTGAGTGGATATACTATTGTGGCAGGTTCATTTACAGTACTTCACAGCGGGCACAAGAATCTGCTGAAAGCTGCCGCGCTGAATGGCAATCCCGTGATAGTAGGTCTTACAACGGACAGGTATGTGAGGGAGCATAAAGGCTATAGGGGCCGCCCCTACTCCTCACGCAGGAGGGCTATATCTGCATACCTCTCTAATTTTTCAATAAATTTCGAAATCCATCCACTGGAGGAGCAGATTGGTAACTCTACTTCAAGTGAACAATACAGTACCATTGTAGTATCACCGGAAACGGAACCTGTTGCTCTCAAGATAAACAGGGAAAGACTTAATTCAGGCCTCAAGCCACTCTCAATTCTGAAGGTCCCATATACCCTGGCGGACGACCTTTTTCCAGTAAACTCAACCAGAATTATTGAAGGGGAGATAACTCCCCAGGGCCGCAGGAAAAAACCAATTAGAGTAGGTATAGCAACTGGAAACAGGCTTAAGGTGGAGTCTGCAGAAAATGTTCTCAGTAAAGTAATGAGAAAGATTTCTATGGAGGTTGTCACAGAATATTCCCTGAGTAGCCAACAGCCAATTGGAAGTGAAACTGTCGCACTCGCTATAGAGAGATCACAGGCAGCTCTGGGTGACCGGGACTATGGTTTAGGAATAGAATCAGGCCTATATAGGGATCCTATAACATCTAAGGTTTTTGATTTCCATGTCTGTGCCATTGTAGACCGTTATTCCAGAATAAGCATTGGTTTTGGTTCCGGATTCGCAGTACCAGGTTTGATAGTTGATGCCGTAAAGGAAGGAATGACAGAATCCCAGGCGTTTCAAAGGGAAAAAGGTATTGCAGAAATTGGGCGGAGAGAAGGAATTGCGGGATTTATATCATCTAACATGCTAAAACGCTCGATACTGATTGAGGAATCTGTGAGAAATGCAGTAGCACCTAGAAAAAACCCTGAATTTGTCAGTTCTTATACTCAAAATTATTAAGTATTGAGTAAGAATATTAAAAACGGTAATTATGGTTACTAAAGAGGAAATACTGGAAGCTCTGAAGGAGGTCTCAGATCCTGAAATAGGTATGGATGTGGTGAACCTTGGCCTTGTTTATGAGGTAAACATAAACGGAGACCGTGTTTACATAAAAATGACCATGACCGCACCAACTTGCCCTGTAACTCCTTGGATTTTATCAGAGGCCCAGAGAATAACTGAAAATCTTGATGGTGTCGAAGCGGCTGATGTGGAACTTGTATGGGACCCGCCATGGAACCCAAGCATGATGACCGACGAAGCCAAAGAAGCTCTGAATATGGGATGATACTGTACAGACAGGTATCCAATCATCTCATTCTGTCCATTTAAAAGTACCTTTAAATACCCTTTTTATATAAAGAGTTCTGGGTTTTATATGAGTGAAAGAGAAAAAATCGCAATAGAGAACATTGTTGCTTCAACATCCCTTGCTGAACATCTTGATCTGAGCAGAATTGCGCTGGCACTTGATGGCTCAGAATATGAACCGGAACAGTTCCCTGGACTTATATACAGACTGCATGAACCGAAGACTGCAGTGCTTATATTCAGAAGTGGAAAGGTAAACTGCACAGGCGCAAAAAACCTTGCGAATGTCAGGTTGACCATTGAAACTATCATTCAGAAACTTAAAAAGGCCGGAATAGAAGTCTATGACAACCCTGATATTGTAGTTCAGAACATAGTTGCAGTTTACGATCTGGAAGCAGATCTTAACCTAACGGACATAGCCATGTCACTGGGGTTGGAAAATGTGGAGTATGAACCAGAGCAGTTCCCCGGATTGGTTTACAGGGTTGAAGAACCTAAGGTTGTGCTACTTCTCTTTGGGTCGGGAAAGGTAGTTTGCACTGGTGCCAAGGAGGAAAGCGAGATAGAGCAGGCCGTTATAAAGGTCAAAAAGGAACTTCAGAAGGTAGGGCTGATCTAGTCCTTAGATTCTTTTTCTTTCAATATGTTCTTCACAAATTAGAGATCACATTTTAAAAAGAGGAATTAATTCTAAAGATCCTATACAGCGAATATCCGCCATGGCATCAGGTTACCGTAAGAGGAATTTATTCCGATACGGGCCCTATGTCTATAGGGTTATTAATCAAAGTCAAAAATCTCTCTGAGGAAAACAGTGGCATACATTCCTTTTCCCAGTGAGAAAGCGAAGTTTCCGTCCTCTGTTACTCTAAAATCCTTAGCCCTGGCGGAGGTTATTCTTGTATCTCCTGAAGACCACATATCTCTGTGGCCAGTAATTTTGAAATTATCCTGCCTTATATCTCCCAGGACTTCTCTTTCAATCTCACCCATTATGCCGTCGGAAAAGGAAGTCCTATATCCGAACAGTTTTAAAACAGGCCTCATTCGATCAGCCGCTACTTGAGCTCTGATTTGACTTATATTGAAGCTGTTGGCAACAATCTCCTTTCCAGACTTGTTAAAGAGGTTGTCAACTTCAACCACGGTATCGCCTTCAAGGACCTCGTTCAGTGATCCGACTGTACTTATTCTCTTTGCAAGAATTCTATTGAAAAGGTAGGACTGATAAGCATGAATGAATAGCATCCTTAGATTTCTTGGAAATACATCAAATGCTCCATCAATTTTGCCTTTCTCTGCTATATATCCAAGAAGAGATCTTTCGAAGTTCAGATGAAGAGGATATTCCTTCAAAGCCCTTCTGGCATCGCCTGTTTCATGAAAATTTATCCTGAAGTCATCATGGTCAAATGCAGGATCATACAGATACAGGAGAACAGCGTCCTCATATTTTCCTCTGACCAGTAATTCCCCGATTCTATGTGTATTCACCCTGATACTTCCAAATCTTTGTTGTCCGAAATAGTCTGGAAATCCCCCAATTTCCTCAAGCTTTTCCAGTGAGTCCAGCACCTTTCCTGTATCTATGCCCTCACCCAGCCCTACAATGAACCTGTTTCCAATTAACATTCCCAGATCCAGTTGTGTGTTGCTTCTGAACACTCTGTCAATTGAGACATCATGGATTATAATATTCGAAAGATCAAACTGCCCATCAAGAGAGAAGAATTGCTTTGTTATGCCCCGCTTATCTTTCGTACCGGCATATCTGATTCGCTCCTTGCTTATCCCAAGTCTTCTAGAAAGGTAGGACACAAACCTGTTTGTATCCCAGTTTTTGAGCACAGCACTGAAAATAGTATATCTGCCTTCTCTGTCTTCAGGAATATCTGACGGGATCTCTTCAACAATGAAATCCTCGGGCTTAGTTTTTAATGCGCCTCGGATTCGGTTATCACCAAGCAAAGGTCTACCCATTCCCGTCAGCTCATCGATCTTCATAATGTAAGCCTCGCCTTAAGGGAATTGGGTTATGAAATAATAATACTGGCTGAATAAGCCTCATAGAAATGTTAACTGTTTGTAACACCTCCTTTTAAATACATTTATTTATTGATTTAGCCTTACCTTCCAATGTTTAAGGAAAAATTTCAGGCAATAAGAGATGGGCTCACTTATGATGATGTTTTACTGGTCCCATCCCGGACAGCAGTTGAGCCGAAAGAGATAGATGTCAGTTCTCACGTCTCCAGACACATTCAGGTAAAAATCCCCCTTCTGAGTTCTCCTATGGATACGGTGACAGAAACACAGATGGCAATCTCCATGGCAAGGGCTGGAGCCATTGGAGTGATACATCGGAATCTGACAGTAAATCAGCAAGCGCTTATGGTGCGAAACGTTAAGCGTGAGGAGTCCATAATTATAAGAAATGTTCATACTGTTTCTCCAGACACCACAATTCAGGAGGTCAGGAACATAATGGGCACTAAGAAGATAGGGGGCCTTCCAGTCCTTGAAGGAGACAAACTGGTCGGAATCGTTACAAAAAGGGACCTGGAATTCGCTGGAAAGCAAGTTAAGACAGTTGAAGATGTAATGGTCAGGAAAGTCATCTCGGCCAGGGATAATATAAAGATAGAGGAGGCAATAGAAATCCTCTATAATAACCGCATAGAAAAACTCCCTCTGGTAGATTCAAAGGGCAGAGTAGTTGGACTTATAACTGCTAAAGATATAAACACGAGACAGAAGTTCCCGACCGCATCGCGAGATGAAGAGGGTCAGCTTTTGGTGGGAGCAGCAGTGGGGCCGTTCGATATTGAACGAGCCGTTACTCTGGAAAAGGAAGGGGCTAACCTGATTGTTGTGGATACTGCTCATGCTCATAATCAGAATGTAATGAACTCAATCAAAAAGATGAGGAAAGAGATAACTGTGGATATAATGGCTGGGAACATAGCCACTTCGGAAGCAGCCGAAGACCTGATATCACTGGATATTGATGCGCTAAGGGTTGGAATAGGTCCAGGCTCAATATGCACAACAAGAATTATAGCAGGTATAGGTGTACCACAGATCACAGCTATTTCTGACACAGCGGAGGTTGCCTCTGAGCACGGCGTGCCTGTTGTGGCCGATGGAGGAATAAGATTTTCAGGTGACATAGTGAAGGCATTTGGTGCTGGTGCCAGTTCAGTAATGCTGGGTTCCCTCTTCGCAGGAACAGATGAAAGCCCTGGCAACGAAATTATAATTAGTGGAAGAAAATACAAGGCTTACAGGGGCATGGGCTCTATAGGTGCCATACAGACAGGATTATCGGACAGGTATGGAAAGGTCGGAAGTTCAAAGTTTGTTGCAGAGGGTGTGGAAGGCGCTGTTCCATACAGGGGCAAAGTTGAAGAGGTAATTTATCAGCTTGTAGGTGGCATCCGGTCAGGAATGGGTTATGTCGGTGCAAAAAATATTGATGACCTGAGGAAGAATGCAAGATTTGTAAGAATAACCGGTAGCGGACTCAGGGAAAGCCACCCCCATGACATAAGAATAACAGCTGAACCCCCTAACTATCAGCTTTATAACTACTCATAAAGGTTCAGGATAACTTTTCCTATTCAATGGAATAATTTTTATCCTGAATTTTGGATCATAACGCCGGATGAAGAGATTTCCAATTGTATTGCTGATAACGATGGCTCTTCTGCTTTCGGCCATACCTGCATCGCATGCATCCTCTACCACAGTCAGTATAAACAAGGCTACTGACAGTGCAGCTGTTAGCACAGTTGTTAATTCCACACTTAACATAACCGGGAGTCCTGATGTCCTTAATGCACTTTTAATATCAAACCAGTCAATAACATTTTCAGTGTCTGGGAATTCAACTACAATGGCCGGCATAGAGAGCTCAATCGACTCACTTCAGTCCGGCATCTCTGTAAGTAATATTTCCCTGAGTTTCAATGAGACATCCATAAACAATGCAAACAAAGGGCTGATACAGATCCTTTATTCTACAGGCCTTTCCATGGATCTGAAGGGAATGGTAAAGGGAAAAACAATAAACATGACATGGAGGTCTTTCAACTTCAGGGGAAATTTAACAGTGAAAGGCCATAACGCCAATTCCATTGGAAAATTCGGTGTATATTTCAACACTGAGCCAAATTTCCTGAATTTTTCTGCCTTCTCAAAATCCCTTTCAAACTGGACATCTTCATATATATCTTCATTGAACATCACTGAATTTTCTATGTCATCAAGCGCTAACTACAACTCTTCTGCCGGGCTTGGACTTTTCAATTTGAGCCTGCACATCGATCCTCAATATGTCATCAAAGCTCCAGGTTATGATAACGCCTCCGGAAATTCAATTAATATAGGAAATCCTCCGGCCCAGAAAAGTGATCTGTATTACGGAATTGCAGCTGTTTTAATCATAATTGTAATAGTTCTTTACTACTATACCCGGTTCAGGCGCCGTTAATATGCCTGATCCTGTAATTTTTCTCAATTTCTGCCATGTCCATTTTTCTGACATCATAAACAAAATTCCGGAGTTTTAAGAAATTATCCTTAAATCGTTCATATCTCTTCGGGTTTCTAAGGATTGCAGCTGGATGGAACTGAGGTGCCACGAATATATTTCCTATGACAAATATGGAACCCTCTATCTCAGATATGGGGCCAAAATCTATACCCATGACACTTCTGAGGGATTTCAGCGGAGAGTTTCCCATTGGTATCAGAATCTGCGGGTGCAGAATGTTTATTTCAGTTCTGAGGAAATTGCTGCATTTTCTTATTTCAGAAATCCTGGGGCTCTTTCCTATTTTCGGCCTGCAGCGGACTGCATTTGAAATATAGATGCTGTCCATGTCAAGGCCGGCAATACCCATAACGTCCCTGAGAAGCCTTCCGCTTCTACCTACAAATGGGATCCCTGTCTCATCCTCCCTTGCCCCGGGGGCTTCCCCTATTATCATAATCTGAGGATTTGATTCACCAGTTCCGCATACGGCTCTCTTCCGGGAGAAGAAAAGATCACATCTCTTGCAGGATTGAATTTCCCGGTTGAGCTCCTGAAGGGAATCCATGGGGTCGATTATTCTGTTGATTTATTTACTACTTTTGTTTGGTTATTTCCAGATTTGCCAAAAGAGGAGAGAAATATGCCCACACTGATCAATGCAAAGCCAGCATAAGTGTATGTGGTACTGACCTCATGAAGGAGCAGAAGGCTAAAAACAATAGACAAAGCTGGCACAAGGAAGAAGAAAGATGATATTTCAGAGACGGGATATTTTCTGACCAGGTACAGGAATATGCCGTAAGCGACAGCAGTCCCTATGGATCCCATAAACAGGGCAATGAGAAGGAACTGAATTGTAAGACCTTGAATGGTGAAGTTCCCTGGTGCAAGAGAGAAGAGGGCAAGGAATGGAAGAGCATATACAAACTGTATAGTGTTAACGCTTCTGCTGTCCTGGTTTGCAAAGTATTTCTTAAAGACTATTGTCGCTGATGCCCATGATATAGCAGCAAAGAGAAGAAGGAACAGCCCAATTCCGGGCCTTATGATAAGATGATCGACGAATACGACTATCAGGCCGCCAAAACCCAGAAAGGTCCCGGCAATCTTAAGTTTCGAAGCCCTCTCTCCAAGAAAAATGATAGAGAATAGCATTGTGAGTACCGGGAAAGTGTAAATTATGATGGAGCTCAAAGAAGAAGTTTCCGTGCTCTCTCCCAGGAGCCAAAAAGACATGAATGCAACGATATTTAAGAAGCCATAGATCAAAAGCAGAATATTTTCTCTTTTTCCGGAGGGCCATTTCAGGCCTCTCCCAAATAGTGCAACAGCAAAAATCAGCGCAAATATAATTCTGAACAGCACAACCCCTTCTGGTCCCTCATAGGAGAGGGCAAATTTGACAAACGGGTAGTTTAAAGCCCATGCTGATGCCATAACCAGAAAGAGAATTGCATCCCCGAACCTGTTCACTGCTTAAGGATGCATTTAAGGTATTTCTCTTTATTTTTCAATGAAGGTGATGGCTCAATCCGAAACAGGGATTTCTTTCCGTGCTTCTTTGTCAGCTACAATAAAATATTATTCATGGCTACATTTTTGGAGATATGCCAGCTGATCTTTTTGGTGACCGGTTCAAAATACTGCAGTATTTTCAGTCTCACGGGATACTTGTGTCACCAGCAGCACTGGATATTATCCTCAAAAGAAGCATGGGTACGATGATTCCCCGCATGATTTCGGATGAAATAGTCTCTTCCGGTTATCTCAGCGAGGAGGATGTCCGGAAGTTACTCCGAGGAGACAGGAAGCCAATACCAGCCAAGTTTGAGATCAGCCTTCCGGATATAAGGATAAACAGTTCTGTTGAGGATTTCAGGGCAATGTTCGCAAACAGGTTTGAAAAGCTCTCCAGAATGGTCTCCCTTTCAGGAACAATGAGAGGATCAGTTGATATACGGACTGCCAAAAAACTGCAGGGTGAGGCAAAGGTAGTTGGGATGGTCTCTTCCATTGATACAACCAAGAATGGCCATAAGAGGCTTGTTATTGAAGACATGGAAGACTCAATACAGGGAATAATAATGCGGGACCGGGGGCCCGCAAATGAACTTATTCTTCAGGATGAAGTTATAGGGATAGTCGGATCTGTAAGCCATGGAAAAGGGGACCCTGTAATATTTGTGAATGAGATAATAAGGCCTGACATCCCGTACAGGGTTATAGACGACAGAGGAAAAGAGCCTTCACTCGTGGGCTCTATCTCCGATATACATGTTGGATCAAAGACATTCAGAAAAGACGATTTCAGACGAATGGTGAAATGGATAGAATCCTCTGAAGGTGAAGCGCAGAATCTGCATTACCTTATTCTGAGTGGGGACGTTATTGATGGGATAGGTGTATATCCGGGGCAGGAGAATGATCTTGAGCTCGTGAATCCAATGGAACAGTATGGGCTGCTTGGAGAACTTCTGCAGGGGCTTCCTGATGATATACAGACTTTCATAATGCCAGGCAACCACGACACTGTCAGGCTAGCGGAACCTCAGCCTGAATTCAGCGGAAAGATAAAGGAATTGCTTCCAGAAAATGCATTTATGCTTCCGAATCCTTATAATCTTGTTCTGGAGAACAGGAATGTCCTGATATACCACGGAATGTCCCTGAATGATATGGTTGAACTGGTTCCCGGCGCAAATTTCACTACAATAGGGAAGGCCATAGATGAGATTCTTAAGAGGAGGCATCTTTCTCCAAAATATGGTGGCAAGACGCCCCTAATACCGTCCCCTGTGGATTACCATGTAATCGAAAAGGTTCCTGACATATTCATCACAGGGCACATACATTCACATTATATGGGCAATTACAAGGGTGTGAGATATGTCAACTCTTCGACCTGGCAATCTCAGACAGAATACCAGAGGATGATGAACTTCGCACCGAATCCATCAATATTATCTATGTTTGACCTGAATTCACAGTCGACCTTTATACAAAAGTTCGAGTCCAGATCCTAAAGTGTTCTCCGGATTACCTCTTCCAGTTCG
>DAHWLW010000104.1:0-3017 GCA_027343465.1 Thermoplasmatales archaeon
GGAAGCCAAAATTCTGACAGACATAGGAAATCAGTTTCAGATAAGGCATTTCGAGAGAGATAAAATAGAGCTCAATGAGGAAGATGTGGATTACCTGTACTATAGATTATTCAACCTAATTTTAAGATTATTGATGGGAACCGGCCGTATTGCGCTTTAGTTAAACATACTGAAGTCGCTCGTTCTCAATAAGAATAATTCTTTATATCATCTGTATAGCGAATGCCCTAAGTTCCAAAATGTTAAAGTGTGTAATTTATATAATTGACATGGATGGGAACAACAACTTACACTTTGAAGATATATTTTCCGGATGGAAACCTAGCAAACGGTGTGAAAATCACTGGAATTAATAGAGACGCTTGGACCGAGGGTGCAAAATATTGGTATGGAACTACTCTTTCCGATGGAAGTTATACATGGGAACATATTGATACCGGTATAAATGGTGACAAATACGATTTCTATTGCAGATACATAGATCCAAATGGGGCGGAATGGAAGGGGGAGGCGAGCGATAGGATATTCACCAGTTCTACAGAATCAGTAATGCAGATTACACTATACCAAACGCCGTTAGATGAAGACTTAGAATTTAATTTACCATCATTGGTAGAAGCAAACATAAAAAGATCTGTTTCAGGAAAGGAATTATTAGTGGCCATCGGGGAAATGGCGATAGCGTTGAAACAAGGAATGAGTCATTCGGCATTAGCTCTTTCAACTTATATCATAGAAGGTCTAATAATTATTACAGCTAAAGAAAGAAAAATTTGGAAAGAGCACTGGAAGAAATATTCATTTGGAAAATTGATAAATGAACCAGAAATCCAAGAGATTATACCTTTGGAAGAGCATGACAGGCTATTCGCACTTAACATGCTCAGGATTCCTGGTGTACACTTCAAAGGGGGGAGCTCAATAATTGAAGAGGCCAAAATAGGAAAAGAAATAATTTTGAAATTGGCTGGAACGTGGTTTTCTTACCGCCCTTCTGGTAAAACTGACGATAATGCTGCTTCAACAGCTTCTAATACCTGACAATTAATTGCACTTTATTTGTTGTTTAGGCTAGTCTGATCGAGGTCATCGACCAGGGATTGAAGATCTCCGAAAAAAAGGATCCAATTAATGATTTCATGCTGGCCATCCTTGGAGCCGCTGCCGAGTTTGAACGAGAACTAATATCAGAAAGGCTCAGAGATGGTATGGCAAGGGCAAGGAAAGAGAATAAGAAGATTAGGAAGTCTGTTGTCATGGAACAGAAAGGCATAAAGATTTCAGATCGGCTAAATCTCAAGAATGAAGGGAAATCAATTAGAGAAATATCTCAGATTCTCAAGATCAAGAGGTCAACCGTCCAGAGGTTACTGTCCCAAAAACCTACTCCTCAAAATTGACTAATTTCTTTATATATCACCCCTCCCTCTTTTGGGTGACCCGAAAGGAGTTCTTTGTGGGACATTGAAAAGGAAGTAGTTATCTGGTTATTTAATTAAGTGGATACTCAATCCACATTATTTCCTCCTCCTCATTTCAGCTGAAACCATACCTATTACTGCTGCTGCGATCACGACTCCAATTATGATGTAAAGCTCAGTGCTGGATATCCCAGATGGTGATGATAGCTTTGAAGGTGGTGGGGGTGAAGATGATGTGAACGTTATGCTCTGACTGACATTCTTTCCATTGACCGTTATGCTTACTGATGATGGAGATACCTTGTAATCTGATATCGAACCTATAGAGTATGAATAGGTTCCATTTGCTGCTGTGAAAGATATTGTGTTAGTTGTTGAAGATAAGGTTGTTCCGTTGAACGTGACTGACCATGATGTTCCGGATGGAAGACCGGTTTCTATAAATGTCACCACATATGTAACCTCAGAGAATGCTACCGATTCACTTACATTTGCACCATTTACGGTGAATGATCCAGAATATGGAGAAGGCGAATAGGTCTTGTCTGAAATTGAAATTGTGTAGGAATACGATCCGTTTGCAAGAGAGAAGAAATAGGATGATCCTGTGATTGTTCCGGAATCATGGTCCGTCATGTTAACATACCATGTCGAACCAGATGGCAATCCGGATTCTGTGAATGTTACGGTATAACTTTCTTGGGCATATTCATCGATTATACTAACGGTACCTGAATAGAAATTAGTTACGTACACAAATCCGTTGGAAGAATCAAAAACTGCTCCATGCGGATTTGATCCCACGCTTATGTTTGCAATTACCTTATTTGTTGTCCCATTGATCACTGAGACACTGTCTGATCCTGAATTGGTAACGTACACAAATCCGTTAGAAGAATCAAAAACTGCTCCAGAAGGACCAAATCCTGCTCCAATCGGTGCTGATCCAACAGATACGTTTGCAATTACCTTGTCTGTTATCCCATTGATTACTGAGACACTGTCTGATCCTGAATTGGTAACGTACACAAATCCGTTGAAAGAATCAAATGCTGCTCCAGATGGCCTTAGACCATTAAGTGTATTCACAAAATTCCCATCTATAAGTGTGTTATTCAAAAGATATAGGGTGCATTTTACGTATCCTGAATTTTTCTGAATGCTGCTCTGAGTGAACCCAGTCATGCTCGTTACGTATCTATTTCCTGAGGTTGCGGAATTGTAATCATGAGTTTCTGATATGAGGAATGATGTTCCTATGAACATAACGGCAATAAGTAAGACAGTTATTTTTAGAATTAAACGCTCCATATAAAAGAAAATGGTTTTGCAGATATAAAATTTCCCAAAATTGGATTTGTTAGTGATTATGAAAAGTTCCTAAAGAGTCCTAGAATTTATCTAAATATGCTGCACCTTTAGCATTAAGGGCAAAATTTTACCAAATAGGAACTAAGGAGTTGTGAATAAATAATATTTCTATTTATACGAGAATTGACTGTCTTCTTATGGCTGAGGTAAAGGGAATTAAAGAAATGGTCAGCAGGACAAGGGAGAAGTATAACAGAATATCCGGTTCATTCAACGAGCTTTCCC
>DAHWLW010000110.1:0-4365 GCA_027343465.1 Thermoplasmatales archaeon
TAATTCAGGAAGAATATCAGAAGGGATACAAGCTCAATGATGAGGTCCTGAGGACTTCAAAAGTGGTAGTAGGAAAAAAAGGTGATTAAATATGTCGAAAATAATAGGAATAGATCTTGGAACCAGTAATTCAGCAGCTGCCGTAGTCATCAGTGGTAAGCCAACAATCATTCCCAGTGCCGAAGGGGTCTCACTTGGGGGGAAAGCCTTTCCAAGTTATGTGGGATTCACAAAGGATGGGGAAATGCTTGTGGGTGAACCGGCCAGGAGGCAAGCATTACTCAATCCCGAAGGAACGATATATGCTGCTAAGAGAAAGATGGGAACAGATTTTAAGTTCAAGGTGAGGGACAAGGAGTTCACTCCACAGCAGATTTCAGCATTCATTCTTCAGAAAATTAAAAGGGATGCAGAGGCTTTCTTAGGTGAGGAAGTTAAGGAAGCTGTTATTACGGTCCCAGCATATTTTAACGATAATCAGCGACAGGCAACAAAGGATGCTGGGCTCATAGCCGGCCTCGAGGTAAAGAGAATTATCAATGAGCCAACAGCCGCATCACTTGCCTATGGAATAGATAAACAGAAGGAATCACAGAAAATACTTGTTTTTGATCTGGGTGGAGGCACACTTGATGTTACAATAATGGACTTTGGGGACGGAGTGTTTGAGGTCGTTTCAACCTCTGGAGATACACATCTTGGTGGAACTGATATGGATGATGCTATCATCAATTTCCTTGTTGACGATTTCAAGAAGAAGGAGGGGATTGATCTCTCTAAGGACAAGAATGCATTCATCCGATTGAAAGATGCTGCCGAAAAGGCAAAGATCGAGCTTTCGACCTCAATGAGCAGTGAAATCAATCTTCCATACATAACAGCAACACAGGATGGCCCTAAACATCTGCAGTTCAACCTGACAAGAGCTAAGTTCGAGGAACTGATCTCATCTGTGGTCAATAGATGCAGAGGGCCTCTGGATAATGCCCTTCAATCAGGAAAGCTTTCCAAGTCTGACGTTTCAAGGATTATAATGGTTGGAGGACCAACAAGGATACCACTGGTCAGAAAGTTTGTTGAGGATTACTTTGGTAAGAAGGTTGAAGGCGGTGTAGACCCAATGGAGTGCGTAGCAATGGGGGCAGCCATACAGGGTGCAGTTCTTGCAGGAGAAATCAAAGACATAGTCCTGCTGGATGTCACTCCTCTGACTCTTGGAATAGAGACTCTTGGTGGAGTTATGACACCTCTAATTCCAGCAAACACCACAATACCAACCAAGAAATCTCAGGTTTTCACAACTGCCGCAGATATGCAGACTGCTGTTACTATTCACATTGTGCAGGGTGAAAGGACAATGGCTTCAGACAATGTGTCACTTGGAATGTTTAATCTGGTAGGTATACCTCCAGCTCCCAGAGGAATTCCTCAAATCGAAGTTACATTTGATATTGATGCAAACGGCATTCTGAATGTTTCAGCACAGGACAAGGGTTCAGGGAAGAGCCAGAGCATTTCAATTACTGCCACGAACAAGCTCTCAAAGGAGGAAGTGGAAAAGATGAAGAAACAGGCGGAGGAATTTGCTGAGCAGGACAAAAAGAAAAAAGAAGAGATAGAGAAACTTAACACTGCTGAAACTCTCGCCTATACCGTGGAAAAAACAGTCAACGATGCCAAGGACAAAATTGACGAGAAAACTCGCAAGGATATTCTTGATGAGGTCAAGCAGTTGAGGGATGCAATCACTGCAAAAGATGTTTCGAAGGTGGACACTTTGAGCGAAAGCCTTTCAAAGAAGATTCAGGAAGTGGGTGCCAAGATGTACCAGTCTTCAACTCCTCCACCAGGTCCTGAGCAGGAGCAGTCTCAGCAGAGTTCCGGGACAGAGGGTCCGCAGGCAGAGGGGCAGACTTCAGAAGGCCAGGACCAGAAGGTTTACGATACCTCCTATAAGGAAAAGTAAACATCCGGTCCAGGGTATTTTAAATGGCAAAGGATTACTATAGCATACTGGGAGTTAACAAGTCTGCATCCCAGGATGAAATAAAGAAAGCATTTCGAACTCTTGCTAAAAAGTATCATCCAGACTCGGCAGAGGGGGATAAGGTTCAGGCAGAGGCTAAGTTCAAAGAGATAAGCGAGGCCTATGAGGTCCTTTCTGATGAGAATAAAAGACGGGTCTATGATCAGACAGGGAGTGTAGAATTTGGATCTGGAGGTTCAGACTTTACATGGCAGGACTTCTCCCATGCATCTGATTTCAGTGATCTGGGTGATATATTCAGCAGGATCTTTGGCGGGAATTTTGGCTTCGGCGGCGCTGAAGGATCATTTTTTGGACAATCCTCCAGATCAAGACAGAATCTTGATCTCCTTACCAATATTCGAGTAACTCTGGAAGATGTCTATTATGGCACAAGGAAATCGATCAGATACAAAAGGATGGCACCATGTGAAACATGCAAGGGGACTGGTTCCAAGACATTCAGAACTTCCACCTGTCCTGCATGTAACGGTACAGGACAGCAGAGAATCGTTCAGGGGCAGGGGTTCTTCAGACAGGTAATGGTTACTGTATGCAGAAACTGTCAGGGTTCCGGGTCCATTCCTGAGCAGCCTTGTCAGGTGTGCTCTGGGAAAGGAACAACCAGCATTACGGAAAATATTGAAATAGAGATACCAAAGGGAGCAGAAGACAAACTGAGGCTTAGAGTTAAGGGAAAAGGACAGGCGGATCATGGGGTGGTCGGAGACCTGTATGTGGCAATAAATGTTCAGCCTGAACAGAATATCAGGAGGATCAGAGATGATCTTCTTATTCCACTGGAGATTTCTTTTCCGGAGGCAGTTCTTGGTACCGAGAAGGATATATCAGTTTTCAGGGAAAAACTTACTGTGAAAATTCCATCAGGGGTCCAGCCCAATGAGATAGTCAAGGTTAAGGGCTCAGGTTTCCCACATCTCAATTCAAGAGGGCGCGGGGATATTCTTCTGGAGATGAAACTTACAGTTCCAAAACATGTTAGTTCTACGCAGAAAGAGCTCCTGGAGAAATTTTTAGAGGAAGGAGAAAAAAAACATTCCTGGCTTAGGGGATAAAATTCAGGGATGGATGATTGGAAAACATTTAAGTCATGGTAAGTTAATATTAGTCAGTGAAAGTTTTAGTAGCATTCGACAATTCAGACGTTGCAAGAAAAGCACTCCATTTTTCTCTGAAATTCAAAGATATATTCACTGAATACATTATTTGCTATGTCTCTCCAATTGCCGTTGGGACAGGCCCAAGTTTTGATGCCTATGTTCCAGCATCTATGTATCAGCAGGGGGAGTCCGGAAATGACGAGGTAATGGAATCCGCACGATCCATGGTTGAATCGATCTCAATTCAGGCTACATATGTAAGACTTGACTCTCCCGGTGAGCAGGTCGCTAGAGTCATGGTAAAAGCAGCAGAAGACAGGGGCGTTGATCTCATAATAACTGGAACAAGAAAGTTAACTGGCCTTAGCAAGGTACTTCTCGGTTCGGTAAGTTCAGAGCTCATAAAACTTAGCAAAATTCCTGTAATGGTTGTTCCCCCTGATGGCCTCTGACATCATCATAAAGTGTTTTAAATAACCAAGTGATGTGGTCTGGCATATGGGAAGCATAAGGCAGACAAATATCAAGAGAATTGCACAGGATCTGGTGGAGACAAACCAGGGTCTTTTCACGGTTGATTTCAACAAGAATAGGGATCTACTTAAGGGTTCAATGGAAGGAGTTTCAAAGAGAACAATGAATCTCATAACCGGATACGTTACAAGATATGTGTTAAAAAAACAGTCAAGGCTTAAAAAGGAAATAGAGCAGGGCACAGCAACCGCAGAGTAAGCTGCAGCAATTCTAATATTCTCCATGATATACGCCCCTTATCATGGAAGAAGTATATGTTGTAGATTTTTTAAGGACCCCAATTGGAAAATTCGGGAAGTCCCTTAAGGATCTCCCCGCAACTGTGCTCGGAGGAAGGGTAATTTCTGAGATTCTGAAGCGCAACGCCCTACAGTCCGATCGCATAAACGAAATTATAATGGGAAATGTTATTCAGGCATCCAATGGACAGAATCCAGCGGGGCAGGCAGCAAAAAATGCAGGACTCCCAGACACAGTTCTGAAATACACAGTTAATCTTGTCTGTGCCTCAGGCATGCTTGCCATGGAGAACGCCTACAGGAAAATAGCCATGGGAGATGCGGATCTTATAATAGCCGGAGGAATGGAGAGCATGAGCCGCTCACCCCTGCTTCTTGAACCTTCTGTAAGATGGGGTGTGAAGCAGCTGCTTGGAAAAAACCTTGAATTCCAGGATTCAATGCT
>DAHWLW010000112.1:0-4627 GCA_027343465.1 Thermoplasmatales archaeon
CACATTACTGCCTCAAATAAAGAGATGCAGTTGGGGCATTTCTCCGCTGTCACATGGATGATCTCATCCGGTTCTCCCAGTACCCTTGTTGCACCTTTGTGTCCCCTGTGTGCACATCTCTTTCCAGGTGAATTTGTGATCTTCGGCGTGATCATCTGCCTTGATGGTGGTGTGTGGGGTTTCTCATAAAGAAGCAGTTTCTTCTTCAGGGAATCGATCTCACCCCTGAGTGCTTCATTCTCGTCTGTAAATTTAATGATGGTACTTTACAGTTCCAATATATAATAATCAACATCAATCTCTCCCGGAAGCACCATGTACTATTATTATATACTCATGAAAATACTTTTCGGTTCAGCAGGCAGCTCTGTCCGCCAAGAAAATTGGAAAAAGTTAAAATCGGAGCTAAACAAGTACCTATTCCCTAAAATTTGCGATGTTAAGGTTTATAATTAATTGCTAAGCTTCAGTTATATACGATCAAGAATTAAACACCCATGGGCCCAAGACTGGATTACCAGAAGTATGCGCCGGAAATGTTAAGGGCATTGGGAACAATTGAAAAGGCAGTTTCTGAATCTGGCATTGATCACAGGCTTCTTCACCTGATTAAGATGCGGGCATCCCAACTGAATGGGTGTGGATGGTGCCTGGACATGCACTCCAAGGATGCCATTCTTGACGGTGAGACAGTGCAGAGGATTGCTCTCTTGAGTGCCTGGTGGGATTGCCCGCAGTACACCGAAAAAGAAAAGGCTGCCCTTGCATGGACAGAGAGAGTGACATTAATATCAGCTACAAGAGAAGATGATGATCTTTTTGGGAATCTGAAGAAATTCTTCTCAGAGGAGCAGATTGTCATACTGACATGGGCAATAATTGCAATCAATTCATGGAACCGCCTGAATGTGTCCTTCAAGACCATACCTGGCACATATGAGCCTAAGAGGAAAAAAGATGTTCAGTGAATACTTGCAATAATTTTGATCTCTAATGTTCAAAAATTGTAGCAGAACAATTTATCAAATGTTTATCTTGCTAAAGGATATTGTATGTTATGTCTAAACTTATGATGGATGATTCGTCATGGGAGATGGTTTCCAAGGCTGTTGAAGGGATATCGCAGCAATGGGCAGTAAAAAAGGACAGCGGTACTGTAAAGTTCTTAAAGTTTGATCCGGAAAAAGCCTACCCGAATCATCATCACCCGGACCGTACAGAGTGGCTGTATGTGATTTTCGGAGAGATGAATGCCCAGATTGATGATCAGGCACACAGGCTCAAGGAAGGAGAATTCGCAATCTTTCCAGTGAACAGTGAGCACTCATTGAAGGCGGGCAGCGATGGGGCAATTGTACTGGTTGTGGCTATATTTGAGAACCGGTCCTCGGTCTGATATTACTTCTGGCAATTTGTCCAATACTAGCGGGGATATGCCAGCAGTTTTTCATTTGGATAATACTCAATAATATCCGATAAACTTCTCGGTCTTTACTTTATCCTGTTCCAGTTTTAGGTCATTCTGCAAGGCAGTGGTGATGGTTTCAACGAATGCTGGTGGGCCGGAGACAAGAACCTCATCCGGCGTATAGGATGCGAGTATTGTCTGAAGCCTTTGAGAGTCCAGACGCCCACTCATGAAGCTAGGCATCTGCCTCTCGTCTCTTGTCAGGAATCTGTAGGTTTCAAGCCACTTCACTTTCTGTTTTATATTCTCTATTTCATCATAGAAAAGGACTTCTTCAAAAACCCTGGAAGAATGTAAGAGAGCGACTTTACCGTCAAAAGACTTGCTGCTGAGATACCTGATCATACTCCTGAAGGGTGTTACTCCAACACCTCCGGCGATCATAACTATGACATGGCTTGTGCCATTGATTGTGAAAGATCCATTTGGGCCAGAAAGAGAAACCTGATCTCCCTGATTCAACGAATCAAGTGAATCTTTGAATGATGAATTCCGCCCCAAGACCTGTGTACTTATGGCTATGTAATCATCCAGGGGGCTGCTGGAGATGGAGAACTGGTGCAGGCTTTCCTTTACTGAGCCGGGAAAATTGTGAAGCTTGATTACTACAAACTGTCCAGGCAGAAATGTAAAGCCGTCAGGTCTTTCAAAAAAATAACTGCGTATGGTGGGTGTTTCTGTCACTTTATACAGCAACTTAACTTCCCCATGGTATGATGGCATTGCCGTTATCATGCCCTCTGAGTATTAATCAGTATCGTGGCAGAAGCTAGATGATCCGATTACTGGTTGAGTCTTTACATTTACTTTCATTGGTCAGTCATAATCAGAAGCCGGCAGCTTCAAATTCTACATATTGACTAAATGAAAAACAACCTTTCTTTCCATTTTCAAGCCTATGTAATTTCGATTCTTCTTGCTTTACAGTAAAGTCGATAACTATCTGCAAACATCGCCATCTTTATGTTCTCTAAAAAAAGTAATATACAATCTTTTGCATGAGGATCTGTTGCTATAGGCGATAATTTTCCAGTTAAATTCTAACTATTGCAGCCATCGCCATCGAAGTCAGAGTGCAGCTGATTAAATAACAATCAAGGAAATAATTGATCTGGCATTCAGGATCTGAATGTTCTACTTTAGCATGTTGTATAATACAACTGCGTTATTGTGGTTCTCACTTTTAGATGAGAATATGAGCGTAACATTCTCATGGATAGAAACAATCTTTCGAAGATCTTGGAAATGACGGCTTCCTGATAATTCTTTTTTTATCTTTCCTGGAACGCATCCCACTTTTCATCCTCATGGTTGAACCACTTTCGGAGTTCAGTGCTTGGAGCGACACCCTTAATCCACATGTCAATGTGTGCATCCTCCTTGGATATCCCTCTTGGCCACAGCCTCTCAACAAGGATTCTGTATCCGTCCTCACGTGCATTACCTTCATAGATTCTCTTGAGTTTTAAAACCATGATGAAGTAATCGGGTTCAAGTAATAAGGTGTTCCAACTTATTCAAAGTAGGGTGCAGGTTCATATTTGGAATTTTTTGTCACTATTTTCCATTACCAATCTAAACTTTTTAAGTTATATCTGTAGCTAAAAATCATTTTGCGTCTTGTTGCTGAATACTGAATCGGCTTAAACGGAGTATTTTCCAAAATCTCTTAGGAAATGAGAATCTGTATGGCATTTCAATTAGAATCTTAAGGGCATCTGGGAAATATTAGACAAAATCTTTAAACTGGGTTAGGGCTGAATCATCTAATGGCGTAACTGCTAGGACAGGAATGAGATGAATGGGGAAAGCCATACAGAACAACACTATTAATGCACATATGAAGTTAAATGCTTCTGAACAGGTTCAGTTTTTATCTGGTAATATCAGGTCAAAGGTTTACTGCTTATCGCTATGCGGATCAAAAATACCAGATGAAACACGCTTAATCAGGTTCGAGACTATCGAAGAGGCCGAGTCAAAAGGATTCATGTTGTGTGGTCACTGCGCTAAGTTTCGTTCAAATCTGGCCAAGAGAAGAGAAATAGTTGAAAAGGTTACAGACCGGATCAGGGAAAAATATAACTCACCCGTTGGATTGGCAGAACTCTCATCACTGACCGGTTTCTCTCAAAAGGAGATTCTAAAAGCATTCCATGATATTATAGGAATAACACCTAAGAAGTATCTGGAAGAATTGAGAATTATAAAGCTCAAAGAGAAACTCAGTTCAGGTAGGACCATTGATGAAGCCGTAGAAGAGATCGGGCATAGTTCACTGAGTTGGTTGTACACTGGATCCAGATCAAAGCTCGGAATGAAACCTGCGGCATACAGGAGAGGTGGAAAGGGTGAAACTCTTCTCTTTTCCATGAAAGAAACCCGGTTCGGAATTCTTGCTGTTGCATACACGAAAAGCGGAATATGTTCAGTTACTCTTTCTAATAAGAGAAATGACGCGCTTGAATACTTCAGGAAAGAGTTTCCCAAAGCCAAACTAATGGAATCCAATGATGATCACGGTTACCTGGATGGCATACTTGCATACCTGGTTGGCGCTTACGTGGATCTTCCTCTTGATCTTAGGGGCACTGAGTTCCAGAGGAAAGTCTGGTCTGCAATAAAGAGAATACCTCATGGCACCACCGCAACTTACAGTGAACTGGCATCAAGCATTGGGAAACCTAAAGCTTACAGGGCTGTGGCAAATGCCTGTGCCTCCAATCCCGTCCCACTTATCGTTCCATGCCACAGGGTCATAAGAAAAAGTGGTGATCTTGGCGGCTATGCCCTCGGAATAGAAAGGAAAAAGGTCCTCCTGGATTTTGAGAAGTCAAATAAAAAGGATAAAGAAACGAAATGATGCACACTGGTTCGAAGGGAGGGATCACCCTAAGGCATGGAATTGCAATATATGTTGCATCAGTCCTCGGAGGAGGAATACTGGTTCTACCGGGATTGGCAGCCGACACTGCGGGTCCATCATCTATCCTAGCGTGGATAATTCTCTCAATCGTTAGCTATCCGCTTGCCTATACCTTTTCAAGGCTTGCATTGAGATCAAAAGAATCCGGGGGGATATACTCCTTCTCACTTGAGGCATTTGGCAGAAGGCTGGGCAACGGTGTCGGCTGGCTGTTCCTGGCCTGGGTTGTGATC
>DAHWLW010000119.1:0-3810 GCA_027343465.1 Thermoplasmatales archaeon
TCTACTCTCAAGAGAGAAGATCGATGAAATAATCAAGAGGACAAGATTCGGTGGCGGGGAGATTGTCAATTACCTTAAGACAGGAAGTGCATATTATGCCCCTGGAATATCCATAACTGCCATGGCAGAATCTATTGTGCGAGACAAAATGCGAATTATTCCATGCGCAGCGTACCTTTCCGGATCCCATGCAAAGCATTACGGTGCCGAGGGAATCTTTATAGGGGTCCCAATAAAGATTGGTTCCAATGGTGTAGAGCAGATCATGGACATAGATTTCAACAGTGAGGAACTGGAACTCTGGAAAAAGACAGTTGATTCTGTAAAAGGAAATTGTAAAAAAGTAGATGAATTTCTGTCCAAGTAAATTTTCCATCCTATTAATTTTTATAAAATTCAGGAAATTTTGAGTATTTTATAGGATCAGGAATTCCTGCATCCATAAAACCACGGAGGCGAAGCTGGCATGAATCACATACGCCGCATGCCTCTTCTTTACCTTCGTAGCATGACCATGTAAGCTCATAAGGAACATTCAGCTTAATTCCCATTTTTATTATCTCAGATTTTTTAAGATACTGCAGAGGGACCGCTATTCTTATCCTGTTTTTGCCTCCTGTTCCAGTTCCAATATTTATGGCTTCCTCCATAGCACTGAAAAAGCCAGGTCTGCAATCAGGATATCCGGAATAGTCAAGAGCATTTGCCCCAATGAAAATCGTCCCTGCGTCTATGGTCTGACAGAGACCTGCAGCGATAGAGATCATTATGATATTCCTGGCTGGGACATAGGTATTTGGAACTCTGCTCTCGATATCCGCAAGATTCCGGTGTTCAACATTACCGTACCCTGTCAGTGAGCTCTCTATAAGATCGGAGAGGTTGATCCTTGCCTCCCTCAGATCGATGCCATACCTGGAAGCTATCGCTCTTGCGGACTTGTTCTCCCTGGAATGGCGTTGCCCATAGTTGAAGGTGAGTCCGGTTAACTGAAATCCCCTATCAATGGCATATGCAAGAACTGTAGCCGAATCCAGGCCACCTGACAATAGAATAACCCCATTTTTATTCATTTTAAGTTCACTTGGAAGGATGATCCCTGAGAAGGGCCCTCATAGAGTGTTAGAGAAAGTGACCTCAGATTTTCATAAGCACTTAGTTCCTTCTTCAACTGGAAGGAAATCAATGAAGCCAGGTTCTCACTGGAAGAAACATCAGTATCGATAAAACAGACATCCTCCCTGAAGAAACTCATGGTCTTGCCACTGTACTCAACTGATACATGATTAGACTGTACATTGGCAACTGAGAGCGTTCCGCGTGTGGGGATAAGAACCCTGTGATCGTACTGTTCAAGAATCTTTCTTGCTATCCTCTTGACATCGCCATAATCTATCAGTATTCCATTTTTTAAATCACCTTCTAATTCTATGGAAACAGCATAGTCATGGCCATGAAGCCTGGAGCATTTTCCCAGATCGGGGATAAAGTGGGCAGAGGAAAATCTCAAATTATTTCCCCAGCCGTCTATTGTCATCTTCATATGAGTACTTTATTGTAAGAGTCGATTTAACACTTTTTTTTAAAAACCTGACTTAATAATTTATTCGTAATTGCTAAAGAAAAGAATGACTGTGTTCAAAAAATTCAGCGAAAAAACTTAAAGAAGGATACAATCCCTCACAAAAGGGCGGGTGGCCTAGTCAGGATATGGCAGCAGCCTCCTAAGCTGCAGGTCGGGGGTCCGAATCCCTCCCCGCCCGTTTAATATTGTTATCATTAACCGCAAATTTTTCCTGAAGATGAATTCATTATTTATCCTCACTCATGCCAGAAAATAAAATTATCCGAAATGGTAGTGAAGATACCGGGGCATTAATGATGTAAAAGTTTTTGGAAAAAATTTACTGTTCCATTCTGGGTGCAAGAAGGAAATTCCCGGAAATGGATTCTGATTCTTTGGACTGACCAAACTTGAACTCAATTGTGAGCGGATAGTCATCCTTGAAGCTCAATTTTATATCCTCAACACTTGATATGGACTTGACGAGCTTAAGAAGGTATTCAAGGGGGTAAGAACTCTTTATTGTCTGTGAGCATTTGATCTCCTTCAGCATTTCTTTTGGAAGAATCATCTCTGATTCCTCGGAATCTGATACCGATCTTGCACGCAGTTCCTGGCCGTTAAGTGTAAGCCTTATGGAATCTGATACATCTTCTGCCGCCTTCAGCCCTCGCTCAAGGTTGCTCTTTGATACAACCACATAACTCTCAGAATTTATCTGCGGGACCCTCGGAGTAGTAACTGAATTATTGTCCAGAAGGGATATGCTCTTTACAATTGTGCTGATTTCGAACCTCAGCTTTCCACCATCTCTGCTCATTGAAACGAGATCACTTGGTGAAGCCAGCTTTATTACAGATTTAACTCTCTCAACATCTATTGCCAGTTCTTCCTCCCCATCGGTTGAGTATTCAACAAAGGCTCCGCGTGGGATATCCATGGAAACCATTGCAACATGTGCAGGATCTACAGCCTTCACGGAGAGGCCTTCAGGTGTAACCTTGAACTTGGCTTCAGTAACAACTGTGTTAAGCAGATCCGCTATTTCCTTGAGGTTCTTTAATGAAATTGTCATTTTCAGCATTGTCATTCACATCTACAAAGTCTTATGGAAGCGAATCATCTAAATTGTAATTAATCCTTTTCTTTCCGCTGGAGCGATCATTAAAAAATAGGTCTTGAAGGAGATTGGCATTTAAATCTTGAGAATTAAGGCGACGTGGAAAAATAGATTAAAAAGTCAGAAACCCAATTCTGAAAAGTTCCTGACGACTTTGGACTTTCCATTAGGTATATTGTCCATACCTGGCCTTACAGATAAAAAAGTCATAAATCCTGAAGTATCAGCTGCATGAAGTTCAGATAAACTGTCAGAGACAAAAACAATTCTGGCAGGTTCTACGCCTATGAGCCCAGAAATACTCTCATAACTATCCGGTTCGTTTTTTGCTCCAACATTCGTATCAAAATAGGAGAAAATGTATCTTGTGAGGTCCCCATACTGGGTTGTGGAAAAGATTGCTTTCTGTGCAGGGACGCTTCCAGACGAGTATATGCAAACGACTATACCAGAATCGTGCCATCTTCTAATTGCTGGCGGGACATCCGGGTAAACCTCGCCCTTCAGCTCTCCATTTGCATAACCCGCATTCCATATCATTGCCTCAAGTTCCTTAAAGGCAGTAAGTTTGCTGTCAGAATCTATGAGTGAGACAATGTAATCTCTGATCAGTTTCCGTTCTGAATTTTTATCTGGTGGTCTTGCCTTGCTATAATTTTCCATTATTTTTCTCAAACATCTCTGCACATCCGCATCGTCAGAATGAGAATCTAGAAACTCATTCAGGTGTTCCTTTGCATATGGAAATAGTCTCCTGTAAACAAAATCTTTAGGTGTGGTAGTTCCTTCTATATCCAGTAGAACTGCCTTTGGCTGTATCATTAAAGGTTCACCACGTTATTACTTTTGTGGAATATACGATGGCCCCATACAGACCGGCTGATACCTACCATCCAGCCTGCTTCCGGAATAGTAGGGAGTCCAGCCGGACATATTCTGAAACAGCCTGATTGCGCGTATCCTCTTTTCGCCGCACAGATTGAACCAGTGCAGAGTGTTTTTTGGAATTCTTATAAGGTCTCCCTTGCTGACCTCAATTACGGTTACATCACCGTTTTCAGGGTGGACATGAAACAGCCCCCTCCCTTCAAGAGTAAACCTGACTTCATCTTCATCATGCCAGTGT
>DAHWLW010000121.1:0-12094 GCA_027343465.1 Thermoplasmatales archaeon
TGAAGTAGGGATTACATGTACATGTAATCCCTACTTCACAATAAACGAAATACTGCAAAAGAAATAATCAAGAAAAACAAGCAAATTATCACAATTAATTTACAATAACAAAAATAACAAAAAATAGAATACTACTAACAAGTTAGTAGTATATAGGAGGTAAAATCATCTTAGGATGTCAATAAGGATAGTGAAAGTAAGAGGAAGGAAATACGCTCAGGAAGTGGAATACCGATGGGATCCCGTTAAAAAGGTGGGCAAAACTATAGTGCTGAAACATTTGGGACCACTAAAACCATTGAACCCTGAAAGATACATTAATGCTAATTTAAACATCTCTACCTCCAAATACAGAAAAAGGGAAAGGAGAAAGAACAACCCCCCTATCAAGAAGAATATTGAAGAACTGAATAAATCATATTTACCTCCACTGACCCCTCCGTCCGATATAATTGCCACTGTTCTCAAATCTGTAAGAGAGTCGGAAGAGCTACTCAGCAGGAAGGATTTGTACAATCTAATTTCGCATAATATTCAAAGAAGGGCAGAGGATCCTCTAACCTTAAAGATGCATATAGGATTTGCTCTGACTATTCTATATAGGGAGGGAAAATTATCAAGAACAGGAAAGGGTAATCCCGGAGACCCCTATCTCTACTCATAAAGCTAATTCGTGGAATGCATCTCCACTTGACTCTATAATTAAACTTGTACGAATTCAGCATATGTCTACTTCTTTTTCAGTTAAACTAAACCCCAATTCATAAGAAAATGTCACAAGGGAAGTCAAATTAGAGAAAGAACTTAACATTAGATTTCAGGATGGATTATGGAGGCCTTTAGAAAAAAAATCGGTAAAGTTGGAATTGCATGTTAAGGGAACATAAAAAGTGTCTTGGATAGTAAGTCAGAACCAAGAAGTATCGGTTAGAATTATTGTATCTATTTTAGCGGTGTCGGTTTATACGGAAACATCTAAAAATAATTTTCCAAATGTCCTAACTGAAACGAAAATAATGCGGAATACACACCCTAGGTAATTATGCTCCGGTCGGGATTTGGACCCGAGTCGGGGGATTGAGAGTCCCTAATGCTTGACCGTGCTACACCACCGGAGCGCCAAGCCCTATTGTATCAGATCATTTATTTCTTTTTATCGGGAATTGAAAACCCATTAAAATTGTAAATAATAGATAAAAAAACTAATACTGGGCTTTCCCTGTTTATTCGACGTCAACTTCGAGAAAACCTTCATTGTCACGGACATTGAACAATCTGAGAGAAAGTTTGTCCTTTGGTGCGTTCGGGGCCACAAATGGCGGTTCCAGCATTTTTCCTGAGGAGAGGTCGAACTTTGCATCATGGCAGTAGCATTTTGCCGTCATATTATCTGCATCATACTGCCCGAGAATGCATTTAGCATGGGAACAGACAGCATCCATTGCATGATATCCATCCTTGGCCCTGGCAAGAAATATTGTCTCGTCCCCCACCTTAACTGCAAAATGCCCGCCAGCTTTATCTAAGGGCTTTTACTGAAACTATTTTTTCCAAGCCATTTGCCTGGATTAAGTTTCCGGATATAATCTTTAGATTATCCTAACACTGTAAACTAAAAATTTCTGTCCCTGTTTATGTTCTGGAGGATTTTAAAATTCAGACCGGCCAAAAAATCTTGGCAAGTTCTACAATCACTGCCATTATGATGCCTATGTAAATTATAAGTTTAGGGTCAAGGGCAGGCCCATTTATCTCCTCTTCATCGAAGTACCTAATCAGTCCTGCTCCTGACTGAAACCCCTGATTCTTCTTGTCCGCCACGATCAGTCATGACTTTCATTCATTTAATACTTATCGGGTAAATATTCAGTCCAGGCATGTCAGAAAGATTTTCCTATTATTCTGGCCCCATTCGCAATTTTAAGGGGGACAATTTCATCGCATAACCCTGACAGCCTTTCCTTAAGTGAAGTGTACTCTGACCTGTGTACTGGCACAAAGACGTTTGTGCCGCCCGTGACGATATATGAAGCCCAACTTTCCCTGCGGTATTGCTTCACCGTGTTTATAAGATCGGCCATTCCCCTGTTTATTATCTTAACACCAACGCTCTCTATCAATCTGTGGTACTCGTCAGTATCATGCATGGAAAGTTCGAAAATCTCCTGAATTTTGGACATTTTTGCAAGATTTTCCATTTCTACTGCCTTCTCTGCAGTTCTTTTGACCCTTGCTCCATATTCTGGACTCTTCACAATATTTGTGTGGATTGCATCGGAGGGTTTCCTTGTTTCGTTGAACCTGCATCCAAGGACTACAAAATCACTGAATGCCTCTGGAGATAGAATCTGTCTAGTGAAGCACCTGCTTCCCTGTCGTTCTGTAATTGTCAATCCCCCATACAGGCTTCTCCCGACACTTTCGGAAACTACTCTGAGGCGGTTCTCGAAACTTTCCATATCAATGTTACTGCCTGCAGGATTCATTTCTATCAGGGCCCTTCCAAGAGCTGCCGCGCCTGAATCTGAGCTTCCGCTTAGGATCCCTATGTTTTCTGAGTCAAAGCACAGGGAATTTCTTGCAGGGCTAAGGTTGAATCTTCCAAGAATACTGAGTGACATCTCCTTCATTACTGCAAATGGAGATCTGTACTCCTCTGAGTATTCCATTTTCTGCCTGTTAAAATAACCTACCGGCTCACCCTTAACAATGTAAATCATAGTTCTTGTCTCTATTTTGCTGATAAGGCCTGTATATGCAAGACCTGCCGAAGTATGAAGGGGTATTCTGTTTCTGCTGTCGGTTAGTCCGCCAAGGAGAATAGTTCCAAATGTGGGATATGCCACGGACTCAACAAATTCTAATGCGTCAGATTGCAACAGCCAAGTATTGAAGAACCGAATAAATGTTTTTGCAGTATCTAAGATGATTTCTCAATATACAGAATATGCAAGCAATTGGCATTCTATATTTGGTGATGTGAACCCTGCATATCCAACAATACATAGTTAGGAAAGGTTTTCAGGTAACTATTTAGAAAACTTCCATATCACTCTTCCCATGGAAATTGAAGACTCCCCCTTATTGAAGGAGATTGGCTTCCATACTACAGATGAACTTTTTGAAGATGTGCCCCAGAAAGTAAGGAAAAAAGAACTTAAGATCCCTAAAGGAATTTCTGAGTTTGAGCTTACCAGTCTGTCTGAGAAAATTTCTTTCATGAACAGAGCTTTCGAACACAATTTTCTCGGGAATGGAATATATGACAGAATTATCCCCTCTTCTGTTGATTCAATAATAGGGCGATCTGAATTCCTAACCTCATATACTCCCTATCAGGCCGAGATGTCTCAGGGAATGCTCCAGTCTCTTTTCGAATTTCAGAGCATTATATCCGATCTTACCGGAATGGATGTTACTAACTCTTCGATGTACGACGGCTTTACTGCCCTAGGGGAAGCGGCTAGGATGGCCTACAGGATCAATGAAGGTTCAGAGATACTTGTTCCGGAAACCATGTACAGGTCCAAGCTTAGTGTTCTGAAAAGCTACCTGACAGGCCTTAACATCCGCATAGTTCCGTATGGGATATCTCCAACTGACGGAACTATTGATCTTGAGTCACTTCAGGGAAAGGTCAAAGAAAACACTTCAGCAATAATTGCCGAGGAGCCCAGTTCCCTTGGAAATATTGACAGTAATGTAGCCAAGATTTCAGAAATTAAAAGAAAAGCCCTGCTGATCACATATTACGATCCAATTTCCCTGGGAGTACTGAAACCACCTGGTGAGATAGGTTCTGACATAAATGTTATGGAGGGACAGCAGCTCGGCCTTCACAGAAATCTTGGAGGGCCTCTTCTCGGTATCCTTTCATTCAGGAATGAATTCGCAAGAAAGTCCCCTGGGAGAATAATTGGCGAATCAAATGACACACATGGCAAGAGGGCTTTCGTAATGACTTTGCAGACAAGAGAGCAGCATATAAGGCGGTCAAAGGCCATGAGCAATATCTGCACAAACCAGGCACTGTTCGCATTGGCCGCAACTGCATATCTTGGCATCATGGGCCCATCAGGCCTCAGGAAAATTGCCCTGAAGACCATGGAGAACAGCCAGAAACTTGTCAAAATGATTTCCAGATCGAAAGCACTGAAAAGGGAGATAGAAGGGGTTCCATTTTCTGATGTTCTTCTTAAGTATAACGGAAATGGAGATCTTCAAAAGAAACTTGCAGATTCCGGCATTGCTGGCGGTCTGTCTGTGGAAAAACTTATTGAAAATCCGCACAGACAGCTGAGAGGAAGCATCTTTTTAAGCGTAACAGAGAAGACTAGAACTGAATCCCTGGAGAGTCTTGCAAAATCTCTGGAGGCGGTTCAATGACATACCATCAGGCAACTTATGATGAACCGCTGCTCTCTGAAATACACTCTGACAACAGGTATAAGGTTCCGGATGCGGATGAAAACATTATAAATCTCATACCGGAAGAATTAAGAACAGATAGGGTCAATCTTCCTGAAATCGCGGAATACGATGTTGTGAGACACTTCACCAGGCTTTCGCAGATGAATTACGGCGTTGATCTTGGCATTTATCCTCTCGGTTCATGCACTATGAAATTCAATCCCAAATTTGCTGACAGGATCGCATCTATGGAGAATTTTTCAGAGACTCACCCTCTGATTGGTGATTACAATATTCAGGGCTCACTCAGAGTTATGTATGAATTGCAGACCTATCTTTCGGAGCTTTCTGACATGGATGCTGTGACTCTTCAACCTCTTGCAGGGGCCCATGGAGAATACACAGGTATACTGATAATAAGGAAATATCACGAAAGCAGGGGAGAACTGGAAAAGAGAAGGGAGATAATTATCCCGGATTCTGCTCATGGGACAAACCCTGCATCTGCTGCCATGGCTGGATTTGATGTTGTGGAAATCCCATCCTCCCCGGATGGGACTGTTGATCTTGAAGCTCTTAAGGCAGCAGTATCAGAACGTACAGCGGCATTCATGATCACAAACCCGAATACACTTGGTCTATTTGAGAAGAGGATCATAGAAATTGCAGAGATTGTCCATAAATCTGGGGCATTGCTGTATTATGACGGTGCAAATTTCAATGCAATTATGGGCATCACTTCCCCGGGATTAATGGGCTTTGATGTTGTGCATTTCAACCTGCACAAGACATTTGCAACCCCCCATGGAGGAGGAGGGCCAGGTTCAGGGCCTGTAGGAGTTAAAAAATTCCTGAAGGAATTCCTTCCTGTACCAATGGTGGAGAAAACGCCTGAAGGAAAATATTTCCTGAATTTTGATCTTAAGAACACCATAGGAAAGGTTTCACCATATTATGGTGCATTCAGCACAATCCTTCGTGCCTGGGCATACATAACATACCACGGCTCTGATGGACTCACCGAGAATACAGTTCGTGCTGTGCTGAATACGAACTATCTGGTCAAGAGGCTGGAGGATAATTTCAAGATACCTTTTGGAAGGCTGAAGAAACATGAACTTGTCCTAACAACTGAAAATACAGGCAAGAGGGCACTTGATCTGGCAAAGTACCTTATAGATCTTGGCATACACGCACCCACTGTATACTTCCCTCTGAATGTTCATGAGGATATGATGATTGAACCAACTGAAACTGTCTCAAAAAGAGATCTGGATCAATTTGCCGATGCGCTCATAGCTGCTTCCAAACAGGATGAGGAATCCCTGAAAAACCATCCTGTCAACCTGAGCGTCGGGAGGATAGATGAGGTAAAGGCAGCCAGGCAGCTGAAGCTGCACTGGTAACCTAAGTCAGATCCTTTTTCCAGACAGTTACTTTTTCCAGCTCATCCCTGTCCACATCTGCCCCTGTTCCAGGATTGTCATTCGGCTTTATTTTCCCTCCTTCCATTGTGAACGGGTTCCGAACAATATCTCTGTGGAAATACCTTGAGTTGGGTGATGTATCGCCAGGATAATCTATAAGATCGTTGGATGCCATTGCAACATTGAACGCTCTGCCAATGCCTGTCTCGAGCATGCCCCCTACCCATACATGGCAGCCCTTTTCCCTTGCCTTTTTTGCAATTCTCACAGATTCTGTAAGGCCCCCAACTCTTCCAGGTTTTATGTTTATGACCTTGCAGGCTCCTATATCTATTGCCTTCCTTGCATCCTCCTCAGAAAGAATAGATTCATCCAGGCATATGGGAGTTTTGATATTTTTAGCCAGATAGGCATGGTCAACAATATCTGTGTGTTCGAGCGGCTGTTCCATGTAAACTAGGCCATACTCATCAAGGGACTTGAGTGTTTCCAGGTCAGTTATGCGATAATCTGTGTTCGCGTCAACACTCAGCGGAAAATCTCCTATGGCAGATCTGACTTTGGAAACCAGTTCCTGTTCCCTTCCCTTCTTTATCTTTATCTTTACTCTCAGATATCCAGAGTTTTTTGCATCAGATGCACGCTTTGCAACATTCTCCACAGAATCCATTCCTATAGATACGCCAACCAAAGCATAGCCCTTTGACTTTCCAAGTGCACGATGCAGAGGTATTTTTTCCGCCCTTGAATGGTAATCCCAGAGCAGCATCTCTAATGCGGCCTTGGCCATATTATGCCCCTTCACATCAGCGACAGATTCAATAAATTCGGAAGGTTCTGGAAGGTTTTTTACTCTTGATGCTAGGTAATCAGATATTATGTGAGACGCTGTTGTATTATCCTCATAACTGTAATGCGGATCCCTGTCCGTAACGCATTCGGAATAAGCAGATATTCCATCATGTTCCAGGTTGAGTATTAGAGCATTTCTGTGGCTCTCTCTCCCAAAGCTCGTCTCAAAAGGTGTGATCATTGGCATGGTGACCAGTCTCATCTGTAGTTTCATATGAATCAATATATGAATGAGGTTAAATGTGTTTTCATATTTTCAAAGAGATATTTATTCCTGACAACCATTACTGAATATGGAGATAATCCCTGTTGAAGACCCTGATGAAATTGGAGAAATTGTGCCTGTTATCAGATCTGCCTGGGGAATGACCGAAATGGCTCAGATCGTTAAAGATACTGTTGCAGCAATGAGATTTCATGGAGGCCTTGTTCTCCTGGCAAAGGATAACGGACAAGCAATTGGAATGTCGTTCAGTTTTCCGGCAAGGTTCGGTAACCAAAGTTATCTTTACTCCCATATGACTGGTGTTATACAGGACAGGAAATACTCTGGCATAGGCCAGCAGCTGAAACTGAGGCAGAAGGAGTGGGCCATAAAACAGGGATATGACCTAATATGCTGGACATTCGACCCCCTGATGGCACTGAACGCTAACCTGAACATTGGGAAACTTGGAGGTATCGCCCGCTCATACATTCCCAATTTCTATGGTAACATGGATGACAGCCTGAACAGGGGCAACCCCACAGACAGGGTTGTGTGTGAGTGGTGGATAAAGGCGAAACCTTTACCGGGAACTGTTCCGGAGGATATCATTGTACCTGAGGACGAGAGCAGGATGAACACGCTGATTGCTTCAAAAACTTCGTTTCTCCTTAGAATCCCAGATGATTTTATAAAAATAAAGAGGGAAACTCCTGAAAAAGCCATTGATGTGCGAATAAATTATAGAGAATCTTTCAGAAAAATTTTCAGGTCAGGATATGTTCTTTCAGGTTTCAACAGGCAGAATTGTGCGTACATTGCAATACACAGCTCTGAGATAAGGCCCCCACTTCACGAAGGCATATTCCCTGTCAGATGATCTTGTACCTCTTTAACGATACTTCAAATATCTCCCCATCTGAACCCAGCGTGTTCAGAAGCTCATCAAGATCCCCCTGCTGAAGCCCTATGTTCGATGCTGCTGCAACAAGATCATCATATCTGCACCCCATACCGTCTGTGTCGTTATTGCGAATATAGTCCAGAACAAAATTCCTGTTTCCGTTATCTTTGCCCCCTGCTTCAGGTATATTATCCGCTGAGTTGGCTTCCTGAAGCTGTGACAGATCAAAATCTGGATAGTGCTGGACAGACCTCAATGCCGATTCAGCCTCCTCCCTTGTATAGCCTTTGCTAATCAGGTCTTCCGCCGAAGGGTTCTTTCTGGCCTGTATCACGGCCAGCATCTTCCTTCTGGCCAGATAACGAACTCTTGCAAGCCAGAATTTCCTTGTCTCTGAATCTGTGAGGCTCACTGTTTCCGGATTAACATTTACATAGAGGCGATCATTATTTGAATATGTGTTGACCCGCCCCATAACAAAAACCTCTGAGCCTGGCTCTATTGAATCAAGTGAATTCTTGACGTCCATTCCGTATTCATTCGCAAATGCTGATACATAAAAATTGGAGAAACCGTCGTTTATTGTTGCCCTTGTCATGTTTTCCTCCTGGTTCTTCTGGGACATCACACCACAGAAAACTATCCGCCTTGCCCTGGTTCCAAGCGGAGTTATGATATATGACCTCTTCTTTCCATTTTCTTCAGTATCATCCTGTATTTTTGTCTCTCTAAGTTCACGAGCGCTGAGCCAGTAGCTGAATTCCCTTTTCCTTGCCATCACTGGAAATCAGCCTCCTGTTCCAGAGTCATGGCGGCAATATCCTGTTCTGAAATCTGAGAAATGCTGAATCCTCTAAGGGATAATCCAACGTTCTGTTCCCTTATATCTCCTGAAATTTTGAATGCATGCCCCAGCATTTTCTCGTGTATGCGCTCCCTGATCATGTTTTTGTTGATCGTCCTGTTCTGTGGAGTGAATTCCTCCTCCTTTATGCCCAGTATCTCAAGCATCGCCCTGGAACCTGCACTTGCCTGAATTGTGCCAGTTCCATCGTCCATTGTGAAATAGGCGAAAATATCGTATTTAATTGGGGAATCAGGGTGATCGTTGCACCTTATCTCGTCAACCTTTTTGTTGCATTCTGCGCATCTGTAAATAAGGCCACTTTTTTCTCCCATTGAAATACACACAGCTCTGATGCTGATACCCCCAACAGGAGACGAGATAGTTCCGATGTCATGAAACCTTTCCCCTATTTTAATCCCAAGTTTTACCTTTGATAGCTGAGAATTCTCATTCACGGATATTCTCAATGACCCATTGTATTCCGATACCCGTGCTCCCTGTATCTCGATTTCAGATCCTTCCTCGAGCGGCCTGCCAAATGAGGATAGCCTTATTCTTCCAGTCTCATCCTCTATGCTTGTGGAATATATGGTGGTTTTTTTTCCATCCCTCTCGAATTCCCTTTCATAGACCTTCCCGACTTTCCCTCTTAATGAAACATAGGGAGTGCTCCTTGATATCTGCCCTATCTTAAGCGAGGCGGAACTCCTATGAACTTCCATGTCTTCCCCCGGAAGGAGCTTTACAGCAGAAGAAGAATCAAGATACAACCGGATTGTACCTTTGAAGTCTCTGGTTGAACAATTTCTTATGGCAACTACATCCCCAGGCTTCAGGGAAGAGGAGAGGCTCCATGCGGTAAAAGGTATTGTGCCTGTGCTGTCCCCTATTATCCCGTAATGGTAAACTGATTCTCCTCTTTCGTTGGAAACTTTTCGCAGGTTTATATTTACTATTTTCCCCTTTATGTTTATGTTCTGCATCGGTTCTTTCAGATCTCCAATCTCGTATGTCTTCTCGCTTCCCATCATCCGTATAACCCCCCAGTTCTTGAGTCCTCAGCAGTACCTATCATTTCCTTGAGGACCTGCTCAGCCTGGTCCTTAGGGAGCCCTATCCTGTCGGTTAGAAATGCAAGTATATCTTCTCTTGTCTTCCCCTGCCTTATCATGTCCTGCACCATCATTATCATCCGCTGAGTTATGCCTTCGCGGAACTGGTCTTCCATTTTCAGGGCCCTTACCATTAGATATATAGATGAAAGAAGTGTATTCATTCCATCATTGAATTCCTCCTTGCTAATGGTCACCAGTTCCAGGTCTACTCTGGCCACTACCTCCTCATTCATCCCTTCCAGCATGAATTTTACAAGATCCAGCTGCCTGTTAAGCAGAAGAAGTGTTCTGTAAATGGAGAGCCTTGGCTGATTCTCGAGGACTGCTGTTTCGATGCCACTCCGCAGATGCATTCGCATTATTGTATCTCCAAATGTGAGAAAGATTGAGAAAGGAACCTGATCATTCTGCAATATCACAACATTATCTGTTTCAGTGATCTTCCATGGGAGATCCACGAGGTTGCTGGCATTTTCGTTGCCCTTAGCAACCCAGCTGAGTATCTCTTTTCTGCTGGCTACCATTATTAATTATGTTTAGAAACATAATAAATTCTTTGCAGCTGTAAATTGTCACCTGCACACATGATCATGTGTTAAATATTGTCTGTAATTCACATGGGAAATGAAGAAAGATAACCTGGAGGTCAGTTCGATCCTTGTTTCCAGGCTATTTTATTCTGTTATGTGGTTCAATATTTCGCCTGCGCTAATCGCAATCTCGAAGACATTTGATGTGAATTTCTCGCTGATGGGGATAGCTCTGGCCCTTTTCCTGGTTGGAGCTGGAATCTTTCAGATTCCTGCTGGTATCATATCGGCCAGGATAGGGGCAAGGAACACAGCATTAATCGGCCTTTATGTAATGGTAGGAGGGTCATTTCTTTCATGGGTTTCTCCTGATTTTGCCGTATTTCTTGCCTCCAGATTTATGACCGGAATTGGTGCGGCATTCTTCTTCAGCACTGCCATTGCAATCCTTGGAGGAATATCACCTGGAAAGACAGCTTCTCTAATAGGATACTATAATGCTTCCTACAATCTTGGCGCTACCGCTGGAATAATTGCCTTTTCTCCTGTTGTATTATACATTGGATGGAGAGATGATTTCCTGATTTCTGCACTGCTGCTTCTGGGGACAACACTATTCATGCAGTATGAAGTCAAGCCGAGGGGAATAAAATTCCATATGGACGGAACAGCAATAAGGAAAAGGCTGCTTTCCCCATACATATGGATAATAGGGATAGGCTTCCTTGGACTCTGGGCAATGAATTACAGTGTTCCCGAATATTTCAAAAGCTTTGCCGAAACAGTGGGGATAGGAACAGGGACTGCATCAGTACTTGGCGGCATCATACCCCTTTCAGGAATTGCAGGAGGATTACTTGTGCCATTCTTCAGGAGAGGTAGGGTTATAATAAAGGCAGGAATATTCTCTGCAATTGCTGGGCTTGTAATAATAGTGCTTCCATTTTCCCCTCACCTGTCCTACTGGTTTATACTTATATTTGTCGGGTTAGCCGCCACTCTTGTAATATCACTTGAATATGCTGTAGTTGCAAGCTTTGAAAAGGAAAAGGAATATCTTGCGCTATCAGTGGGAGTGATAAATTCAATACAGATTGGATTGGGGTCTCTGGTAGCTGCAATAGCAGGCCTTCTGGATGGGTTCGCCTTCATGTGGACATGGATATTCCTTGGAATATTTGCCATAGCTACAATCCCGGTTCTCACAGCGAAAGGGATTGCACACACCAGGCAGGCGTCTTCAGGGTAAGGCTTTATAGCCCGCCGAATATTTTCTTCTGCATGGATTTTGGCATAATCTTTGCCAGGCTTATGTAACGGGCAACTGACCTGGATCCTTTACTGTGGATTTTTCTGTGAAGATTGTGATGCCTCAGAAGCCATGGCCTGATTTCTGAATCCCAAATTTTCTGGTAATGAGATGGATCATCAGCTACAACCGCCTCACCTGCTGATTTTCCAGACCAGAATGCACCCTGAAGGCCTCCTGCTGTTGTATTAAGCACTGCATTTACCATATCTCCAGTGTACATGATATTTCCATCAGTTACCTTCTCAGAAGGGCTGGCAAGCGGTATCTGGTGGGCCATTGTATGGGCCACATCCCCGGCCAGTTCAGGAAATTTTTCAGTGAACTTCTTTAGAACCTCTCTGGGTGCTTCCCCGGTTACTGGATAATAACATACGCCTATCTTTCTCGTCGCTTCTGTGTCAGCAAAATCCCAGAAATAACCTCCAGGAGCCATATCACTGAACCAGAGTATCATCTGGAAATCATCCCTTGCTGGAAGTTTTCGTGTTTCCT
>DAHWLW010000019.1:0-2718 GCA_027343465.1 Thermoplasmatales archaeon
ATCTGATGGGGCCATATTTTGCCGAAATAATGAGAATTTCAATGTTATCCGGCAAACTCTTCTTTATGACCCTGTAAGCCTGACCATCATAGAGGTCAATGGCGGAGACGTTCTCAAGTCGCTTCTTTGTTTTAGAGCAGCTCATTATCAGAAGGGAGCTCACGGCTTTACCTCCAGCTTCTTCTGTAAGTACACTTTCCTGTCGAGTTTATATGCCTCATCCTGGTCCTTAAATCCCGTCCTGACGTCATCCATGAACTCAAGAATGAATTCCCGGACTGCAGCTGCACATATTTCATCAACCTTCCATGTTTTTGTCCCCTCAGGCGTTTCTATGATAACCTGGGATGTTACGGGCACCGGCTCCCATGGGGGCGGAAAATGCAGGAGGTTATGGCACATCTCGCATTTCCTGTTCATTTCAGGACCTCCGTCACTTCCACATTGGGCAAAGGAATTTTTATCCCTTTCGCAGACAGGATCCGATTGAAGTCGTCCCCATTGATGATTTTATAGTAGTCCGAGAAGAATTTCTCAGGGTCTTTAATTTCAGAGAGAGAAACATGCATTCTTGCCATCGACCCATCGAATGTTTCATATTTGACGGAATACGCATACCTGTATCCAGAGTGGTCGGATATCTGCTGGAATGCTGGCTCAAAGTATTCATATTCGTTGCCGAGCGCCCCAAGAAATTCAGTCGATGGGAATTTTCCGGCCTTTATGTTGCTTATGACACTCTCGTAGCTATCTCCTGATTCAATGGCTATAGCAGCAAAGAGCGCAAAGATTTCATCATTGCTGAGCCCCTCCTCATCGTCCCAGAGCCCCACATGTGACAGCACATTCATGAACTCTTGGCATTTCTCGTGATACCGAAGGGTCTCATAGGGGGCATCATCAAACCATGAGTCATATTCCGGAAGCCTGACATACTTTTCGTATTTCTCTCCTTTCTTGATTTCAGTAGAACAGAAATTGCACTTGTGTAATTTCCTTGCCACAGGCTGTGACCATGGATTCCTCTCTACTTTGGGATGTGCAGCATCATACTCATCTTTGAGTTTTCTTGCGTATTTCCTGAGAATCTCCGAATTTGCACTGTAATCATATTTTCCAATAAACCCTACGTAACAGGCATCAGAGCAGTACATTCTCCTTCCTGGTGGCAGAGGATTCCCACAGTTCGCACAGACATGATTTTGAGTGGCTTCAATTCTTAGCTTTTGAGATTCTTCCTTTATTTCATGTCTTTTTGCTTCAACTTTTTCTGTTATTTCTTTTGCCGTCATTTCAGGGCCTCCCTTGGGATTCAATGAGGGATGAGATCAGATATGTGTCCTCAACCAGTCCGAACATATATTCCCATTTCCTTACAAATTCAGCTTTGTTCACTCAAATCCCTCTAAAATTACATTATCTAACCTAAAATTATAACCTGAATTTTCCGATCTAACACTGCGTATCCATTCTTCAGCTTCTTCATACGTTTTGAAAGCCCTGATAGGACGATAGTCTTCCGGACAGTCCATGCACATCCGAAATGCTTTGCTTACAACAAATATATTCATTACAATCCCTCCATTCTTTCAATAACAGGGAAAATCAGCGACCTCGCCATTTAGACCATCTCCAAGATTACAAAAACAAATATCACAACTGTAGCCATTAGAAGAATGGAACCAACAAGATTGCGGAATAGATTGTCATTCATCTTTCCCTCAACCTCCCTTTTTCGATGGACTGCCTGAGTGTTCTGATAAGGTACGGTGAATATGGCCTTACAATCCAGTCACCCACATTCCATGGTGATCTCTTTGTGGCCTGTTTTTTATCGGCTTTAGATCCATTCTTTATGAGACTGATAAACCGCTTGAAATCCTCTGTTAGGGCGTATCTTCTCTCTACCTCATCAATAAACTCCTTTGGGTTGGATATTGAAAGATCCATCCAGTTTTCTGAAAACGAATATAGGGAGATCATTGAGATATAACCTCCTCTTTCCTTTCATTTCCATTCAATTCCTCAATAATGTTTTTCCTGATATCGGCGTGCCTTTCCGGGATGTATATCTTCCAGTCTCCGACCTTATATCTCAACTTGAAATCTTCAAGGTATCCAAGGAAGAGAGCATTATTCATTATGTCATTAGTCAATAATTCAAGGTCGAAGGTACTGTTGATTTTCCTCAGAAAGCCTTCAGGGTCCGGTAGAATGTGCTTTTCATCGGTCTCAACCAGGACATAGTTCTCCTTCCTTTCAACAATTCTCATTCCGGGTTCCAGAGCCCCCAGTTCTATCCTGTTTATCCTTGGCATTATGGTGAATGTTGTATGCCTGCAGAGTTCCCTCAGGACGTAAGCCGGACCAAGCCTTAGTGTTAGATCGATCTCCCTGGCGTCATATACCTTCCTTAATCTCTCCTCTTCCAGTTCTATATTGTTCTGAATGTCTCTTATTGTATTCTTAAGAAGCTCAAGCTCTTCCATCTTCTTCTGAAGCTGAAGGCGCATAGCTTCGATACCGGAACCTCCTCTTGCACGGATCTTGGCAATGAGAGCTTCAGTAAGTGTTTCTGAAACAGGTATACCAAACCTTATGGCTTCATCGTGCAGTTCTGTGAGTATCCTGTAAGAGGATACAGTGAATGATTTATCTCCATATATCTTTCCTGGATTTGTTTTCATTGAATCATCTCCTTTTTTGATTTAAATTGTA
>DAHWLW010000043.1:0-15874 GCA_027343465.1 Thermoplasmatales archaeon
TGCTATCATCGACTCCACAGCATCAATTGCGGCTGTTTTCAACTCAGGCCCTATTCCGGTTGTGCAGAACACTTTCCCTCCGGTATGTTCAGTTGAATAAGTAACAGGGGATGAAATATTTCTATTTCTAACTATTTTTACTGAAATCCTGACTGTTGCGCTTGTCTCTACAGCTGTTCCACACACCTCTCCATCCCCCTGACATGCATGTGGGTCGCCAAATGAAAGGCCTGCTCCTTCGACATTAACAGGAAGCAACACTGTGGAGCCAGATCCATTGAGCCTGTTATCCATATTTCCACCAAATTTCTGAGGTGGGATCATCCCAAAACTTCCGGATGAAGGGAGCGTTGCGATTACCCCGAGAAAAGGGGAAATGGGTATTCTTATACCCTTTAGAAAATCACCATCGGGAATGGCATAACCCCCCTCTATTTTCCAGTAGAAGATGGTTGGTTTGAATCTGCCCTTCAGCAGACCAAAATCCTCAGAAAGTGTGCTGAAACCCCATTTTCCTGTCTCTATACTGTGTATGTGGACTGCAAGCAGATCACCGGGTTTTGCACCTTTAACCCTTAATGGCCCAACAGAGGCATCAAGGAGAGACTGATCCATTTTTCCCAGGTCTTCATTCTTTGTACCGGGTATGACCTGATCAGTTGAGGAATCAGGGATGTCCAATATGATTTCCTCGCCCTCTTCCATCTCTCCAATGAATGGCGTATCTCCCTTCCAGACTTTCTGTAGGTTTTTCAGGTTATGCCCGTTTATCCTCTGCATTTAATCCACTCCTAACAGATATATACAGGCATATTAATCTTAATTTGGTCTGCGATTGTTATTGTGTTAAATCATACTGCAGTTATAATTGAATTTTAGAAGTAATTTCATATATGGACTTCATTATTGTAATACAACATTGGCAAATGTATTTACTTCATAACAAGAAAACATTTTAACCCGGAAACGGTATAGAAAAATGATAGCATGGAAAAAGAAAATTATTCACTTAGGTCCTTTATTGATAAGATAGAATCCAGAGGTCTTCTCAGAAAGGTTTCAGGCGCGGACTGGAATCTGGAAATCGGAGCGCTGACCGATGCCAACGCAAAGATGAACAAATACACGCTCCTGTTCGATGATATTAAGGGATACCAAAAGGGAATGAGGGTGCTGACTGGATCATTGCTGGACGCAAACAGGGTATCTGAGGCCCTTGGTATGAAGGGAAATTTTAACGACATGTCTCTAACATCAGAGATAAGGAAAAGGCTAAGCCAGACAACTTCAATGCAATCTGCCTTTGATCCTGAGTATGTTTCGAATTCACCAGTTTTCGAGACAATTATGAAAGGAGATGATGTCGATATTTCCAAAATACCGGTTCCAAAGTGGTTCAGTGAAGATGGAGGGAGATATATCGGTACCATGGATGCAGTAATAACAAGGGACCCTGACAATGGCTGGGTCAATGTGGGCACTTACCGTATCATGGTAAAGGACAGGAACCATCTTGCCATACTTATGGAGGCGTCAAGGCACGGAAGGAATCATGTGGAAAAGTGGATGAAAAAGGAAGGTAGGGTGCCGATAGCAGCATCCTTCGGCCACAACCCTGGCCTGAACCTGTTCTCTGCCAATGAGGTTCCGGAGGGGGTATCGGAATTCAACTACCTTGGAGCTGTGAGGGGGGAGCCGGTAAGAGTTGTCAAAGGCCCGATCACAGGCCTGCCTATCCCTGCAGATTCAGAAATAGCAATTGAGGGCTATATAGATTCAGAGATGACGGATGAAGGCCCCCTTGGTGAATTTATGGGATATTATGCCGGGGGGAAAATGCGAAATCCTGTGTTGCACGTGGAGGCACTTTATATGAGAAAAGACCCGATACTTCTGGGTACATGTGCAGGAAAACCCCCTTATGATTATTCATACTTTAGATGCCCTATCAGGGCTTCTCTAATATGGAACACACTTGAGAGTGCAGGAATTTCAGGGGTAAAAGGTGTATGGTGCCACGAGGAAGGCTATTCCAGAGCATTTACAGTCGTTTCAATCAGGCAGATGTTCGGCGGACATGCCGTCATGGCAGGGCACATTGCATCACAATGCAGGCCAGGTGCGGTCTCTGGAAGATATACTGTAGTTGTGGACGACGATATCGATCCATCAAACATTCATGATGTGGTGTGGGCCATGTGCAGCAGAAATGATCCTGCAACAGGAATAGAAATTGTCAGAAACACCATGGGGACTCCTCTTGATCCAATATCTATTCATAAGGAAGGGAAGGACATTCTTGAATATACAAGTTCAAGGGCCATTATTATGGCCGTTAAGCCCATGGAAAAAATAATCAAAGGGACTTTTCCGGAAGTGGTTAAAGCAGATCAGGAGACTGATTCAAGGGTGAGAAAGAAGTTCCAGGAGATCCTCAAATGATTTTAGCATAGCCATTAACAATAGTGAAGATATATTTTCAATTAATAATGGCATTTTAATAAATTTATAAAACCGTCTATTCGTAATTGGATTACAATTTTATGTTAATGTTTATTTACAGCTAATGATAAGGATGTATGGTATTTCACGATCTGAGGGACTACCTCAAGGAACTGGATAAAAAAGGGTTGCTTAGGACAGTAGATCGTCCAATGAAGCTTGAAACAGATTTAATGCCCCTTGTAAGGGTACAGTTTAGAGGGATGCCTGAATCCCAGCGAACAGGTTTTCTCTTTACAAATGTACACAATTCTAAGGGGAAGAAATTCGATGCCAGGGTCTGTACAGGTGTTCTTTCAAGTTCAATGGAGATTTATGCCACAGGTATGGAATGCAAGCCTGACGAAGTCCCCGATCGTTTCACATTCGGGATCAGCCATCCCATAGGCCCTAAAATTGTGGGAAGTGGGAAATGTCAGGAGGTGGTAATTGAAGGGGAGGACCTGGAAAAGCATGGCCTCATGGATATTCCATTTCCTGTGGAAATTCCGGGTTACAGCTGCCAGGTGAGAACAACTACAGCCTTTGTTACCAAGGATCCTGAAACCGGAATCCAGAATGCAGGCACATATTCTGGACAGGTATTCGGCCCCAGGAAGATTCTATGGGAAATACACAGGGGCAGCCACGGATTTACTCATCTGAAGAAATCTGCTGAGAAGGGAAAGAAAATGGACGCTGCAATTGTAATCGGCGGTCCGCCATATGTGCAGTATACAGCGGCAGCCAAAGTTCCGTACGGCATGGATGAGTTTGCGGTGGCAGGAGGGATAGCCGGCGAGCCGATAGAGGTTGTTCGATGCAAAACTGTTGATCTTGTTGTTCCTGCAACTGCTGAATACATCATAGAAGGCAAGGTCTCGGTTGAGGATTTCGAACAGCAGACCCCATTCGGGGAATATACCGGTTATGTAGCAGCAGACGTGGAGAGCCAGTGGTGTCCGGTTATGGAAGTTACAGCTGTAACCCATAGAAAAGACAGCCCAATATTCCAGACAATAATCAGCCAGATGCCGCCAAGTGAGAGCAGCAAACTCAGGCAGGTGGCATATGGAAGCGCATTCACCAAATTCCTCAAGGATGATTGCGGATTGCCTGGGATAAAGAAGGTGGCTTTCCATGAATCAAGCGGAAGCTGGCAGTACTGTGTAATACAGATGAAGAAGACAGGTCCGACTGATGCAATGAGAGCCCTGGTATGTGCCTCAGGATATGCCTCTGACATCGGAAAGATGATAATAGCTGTTGATGAGGACATTGATCCATTCGATCCTGACTCAGTGAACTGGGCCCTGAGTTTCAGAATGCAGCCGCACAGGGATATCCAGATTATACGTGGAAAGTCTGCCCACCTTGATCCATCAGCGGCAAATCCAGGTGAAAAGACTGGGCCAAAGGGTTATCTGGAGAGCTCTGCTCTTCTCCTGGATGCAACAAGAAAGACGGATTATCCTCCAACTTCTCTTCCAAAAAAGGAATACATGGAAAATGCTGTGAAAATATGGAAAGAACTTGGTTTCCCTGATCCAGTTATGAAGAATCCATGGTATGGTTACGATCTGGAAAAGTGGACTGATGAATATGACAGGTACTCCAGGATGGTTCTTTCAGGAGACCATTTCCAGATAGGGAAGGAACTTGAAAAGAAAAGGATTAAAATGAATATACTGGAGAAGTAGTTCAATAACTCTCCATATATTTCAGGACTCTCGACATGGTGGAAACCTCACCAAAATTTTCGTGAAAGTTCTTAAGGAATGGCAGATGCATATCCCTGTAGGGTGTGCTGACGCACTCCTCAATAAGAATAGTATCATAATCTTCCATGAAAAGATGCCTGGCTGTTGAGTCAACACAAAGATTTGTTTGTGTCCCAGTCACGAAAATTCTCCTAGCATCAAGTGCCCTGAGGATCACGGGCAGGTCTGTCCCCAGCATGGCATCGTATCTGTGCTTAACCACAACCCGCTCTCCAGCAATCGGTTTCAGTTCATCAATTATTTCAGTTCCAGCAGTTCCTGCTGCACATATTCCCTGCTCGGAGGCTTTTCTCAAATTTCTGGCCTTCCAGACGGTGGAGTCTGTAAAGCGTTCATGCACGGTTCTTGTATAGATGACGGGGATATTGCAACCCCTGGAAACATTGACCAGCGTTCTTATTTTGTCAACGCTTTCCTTTACAGGTGTAAGATCGATACCAGTTTTTCCGAGATATCCGATCTCAGAGACAAAATCCACCTGCATATCAATTACAAGAAGCACAGATCTTTCTTTTTTCCATGAATTTTTCTCAGGGAACATGGACATCACATCTCATAGAATCGAACCTTTCTTCTCTACCCTGGTCAGGAAATACCCCCAGTCTGATTCCTGTAGTTCATTTCTTATCTCATCAGATTCACTGGCTTCTATTTCTTCTCTTGTGTATTCAACAAATTTCCCAATTGACCTGAGGCAATAGCTCTTGTAGGCCGCACGTTCAAGCGCAGCAGCTCTTGTTACAACTTCCTCAATGCTTCTCCCGACCATAAATACTCCATGTCCACGGTGTAGCAGGATATCGTTGTCACCCAGAAGATCAGCCATGTCCTCACCCATTTTTTCAGTATTAACAAATAGCGGCAGCCCAGAATAGACCTTTAAACCCTTAGTGAACAGAAAAGAATCCCTGGAGCTGAACAAAATGTTCTGCCCAGACATCGCAAGAAGATTGCTGTAAAAGGCATGCATGTGAAGTGCAGCCTTCAGCTCCTTTCTCCTCCTGAACATTGCTGAATAGAAGTAGAACTCATGCATGGATTCCGGATATCTCCCCTCTACAACTTTCCCTTTGTAATCAATTGTGACAATATCCGAGGCAGTACAGTCTGCAATTGATCTCTGATAATCATGCAGATGCCCCGGTATCAGGATTCTGTCTTCTGCGAGTTTATACACTACATGCCCGCGGCCAAGCTCTGTCAAATTCTCATTGACCAGGATTCTGTTGGCCATTGCCAGTTTCTGTTTAAGACCTTCCACATCTTCCATATGGTCATTAGGACTTTTCTTTTAATATAGTTTGTTCATAAGATATTATTAGTAAATAAAGAGTATAATTTGTAATTCAAATTATTAACAAAAATCACTTATCTCTTTTGTTAACTATCCTGGTTATATCTGAAGATGGGAGGACATAGGCGTATTTCAGGTCAAGATCAAATAGAGTCACTTCATGGGATACTCTTGATCTGTCTGCAACACAATCAACGGGTATAGCCACAGTGTAGTTGTAAGAGAATGCGTCCAGAGCTGTGGCCCTGACACACCCGGATGTCACCATTCCAGTAAGAACAATTCCTGTCACACCAAGATAATTGAGCATTGAAACGAGAGGCGTTCCAAAAAAAGCGCTGGGTTTCGATTTTTCTATTACGGGTTCTCCTTTAAATGGAGCAATTGCAATGTAAATTGTGTTGTAGTCCTCCCTTTGATCCTCTGGAACAGGCACACTCTTGTTGTTCCAGGCTCCCCTGTGAAGCCTGTATGTTTCCTGATCAGACGTAATATCTCTTGTGAAGAAAACTGGAAGCTGTTTCCTTCGAAACAGATCAAGCATTTTTGCAATGTTCAATGCACAGGGGATCCCAGTTTTGCTAAACCCTGTCCTAAACCTGTCCATCACAAAGCCATTGGTCATATCCACAATAAGAAGGGCCGGCCTTCCCCCCAGGTCAGGATCGCCATATTCCCTGTTTCCTCTGTACTTTCCGAGCAGATTCTCTATGTCTTCCCTGGGGATAATATCTGGTATGTACATAGCCAAAGTAAATGTTAAAAATAAATAAAGAAGATCATTATAATTTATTTGAATAGTCCAGAATTAGAGTTTATTTAACTTTATATCTGACCTCAAAGGTTCTGCATCCATTCTCTGAAACCCATGGCCCATGTGGCATTCCCGGGGGTCTGCAGGCATACATCCCAGCGGTGAACCTCTTCCCAAGAGTGGTATCGAAGAATTCACCCTCTAATATGTAAACCTCCTCCCAGAAATCATGTATCTGAATTCCATTAGGCGTAGTATCCGTTCCCGGTTCGAATATAAGTATACGTGTGGCCACCCCGGATTCGGGATCTCTGGAAAGGATCCTTTCATTCAATCCCTTCACATTACCTGTACATGCGGTTGCTTTAACACTGTTCACATCAAAAAATTCCAACTCTTTCTTTGGCATTATATTTTCACCTCATTTCACTTTGGATTGAATACTAATCCTCAACTGTTGTTCCCATATCATATTTCTGCATGAATCTTTCAGCATCCTCAATTGCAGAATTGTAGTCGAAGTTTCTATATGCATACATCCTTGATACATAGGGGGCTCCTGCATAGAACATCTCATACTGTAGATGCCTTCCGGCAAATTCTGATCCTATAACATCCCATACCAGCCTGAATAGCTTGATCCTCTCAACCGAGTCTGATTTGGACGATCTCACATATTTATCCATGTCCGGCCTCGTCTCTGGATTTTCCAGCTCCTTTATCGAGGAGGGAAGCTGCAGGACCCCGGCTCCTGAAAGTTCCTTGAGTATACCCACAGCTCTTGGGTATATCTCAGCCTGTAGCCCCATTGGGCCATATAGAAACCGGGGATTGGGGACGAAAGAGCCATATTCTCTCATTGAGCCTGAGGATTCTGAGGCTATGCACATCCCCTCCACCATTGAAGAAATGGAAGCAAGCTCGCCCAGCCTTTCCAGAACTCCCTGTATTCTGTCAGTTCCGTTCATCCTGGCCACTTTAGCGGCCAGCCCTGCTATGAATCTAAGTTTCACAGCCAGTCTTATCTGAGCCTGATTGTTTCCATAAATATGGGCAGGAGTTTCAAAGAACTGTGCCTGCAGAAGTTTGACATCCCTGAAGACAAACACATCACTCCATGGGATGAAGACATCATCAAAGACAACAATAGCATCGCTTTCGTCAAATCTTGTGGACATAGGATAGTCAAATACACTTGACCGATCAAAACCGTATGGTGGCCGGCAGTAGAGCTTGAGACCTCTGGCACCCACTGGGACAACGAAGGAAAGGGCATAGTCCTCGTCCCCTTCTCCAAGAGGGGGGATGCAGCTTACAAAGAGTTCGTCAGCAACAGCAGCGCCGGTTCCAAGCATCTGAGACCCGCGAACAACAATCCCGTCGTCTCTCTCTTCAACAAGAGATACCTGTATATGTGTATCTGGAAGTTCATGGGCTTTTTTTGATCTGTCCACCTGAGGAGGGATTATGGAGTAGGAAAGGTATAGATCATTATCGACAAGTCTTCTGTAGTGCTTCAAAACATTTTTGCTGAATTTCATTGTGCCTCTGTCGAAAATTGCTGGATTGGCCGCAAAACCAGCGAAGAAGCTTCCTACATGGTCCGGACTTCTTCCCACAAACCCCATGGAAATCTCTGCCCACTTTGCAATGGCGTTGTGCCTTTCTTTCAGTTGATCCTGGTTTTCTGGAATCATAAAAGTCTTATTTCCAGAAGTTCCCCATGAGGTTTTGAACTGCATGTGGTTTTCAGGTTTATATGCAAAATCGTACATCTCCTTCAGTGTATCTATTATACCTTTGAAATATCTGGAATTCCTGACATCAGAAATCAATTCTCCGTTGATGTAGACATGTCTTTTGCCCAGAGAATCAGCATAATCATCTCCGGTTCTCAATGGCCCTCAGCCTCCACCATATATTCAAGTCCCAGCGAAAATTGTGAATTATCATTCATCATCGAACCTCTGAAACCATCGGAAAATACGAATTTTCCACCCTCAATGGGCACTGTGCCAAGAAACATAACCAGGTTCTCAGGGATTGTTCCCCTCTCTTTCTGCAAAAGGGCTGCCAGTTTCAAGGGCTGAATCAAGTCTGTCACATTTCCACTCTGGTACCTTTTCCAGACTCCATTCTGATAGGTGTCAGAATTAATGGAAATATGATCCCAGAACCTAACAGCATCCTCCAGGGGATATGCCGTACTGGATAGGGGTTTAGGACAGGAGGCTTTGCTTCCCGCTATGGTCTTTCTTTCGATATCTCTGTCAGTGTGGTCACTTCCAAGTGTGATGTAATAAGACCCTTTTGAGATTAGCAGAACAGGTTCGATTTCCCCGGAGGTCTTTTTTCCACTGACCTTTATAACGGTCTTCTGTGTAGCCAGGTCTGGTGAGATAGGGTAAAAAGTTGGAACTTTGTCAGGGACTTCTATTCCCTGTTCCCTCAATTCCTGAAGATGCTTCTCCACTCCCTCTCTGTTTGACCCAGTAAATCCCGCAATTATCAGGCCATAGTTATCAATGACAAGTGGCTCTTTCCTTCCAGTAACTTTGAAATTCAGTTTGCTCGTAAAATCACTTCCCTGTGCTGGCAAATTTTCTCTGGTAATAGACCATAGATGTATTCTGGTTATGAATGGTGCTTGATGTCACTTTCCCTATGATCATTGTATGATCTGCTATCTCCTCTTTCATGAAGAGATCACATTCAATTCTCCCAATGGATTCATTAAGGTACGCAATACCATCTGATGTGGCAGATTTGCTGAATCTCATAAACTTCTCATCATCCCCGTCCCTCGAGAACCCAACTGCTGCATCCTCCTGTGTGCCGCTAAGCAGGCTGACTACAAATTTCCCGCTTTTTCCAATGGCTTCCAGTGTCCTGCTGCCATTGATAATGAAAACTGCAACGAGCGGCGGGTTCATCGAGACTGTTGTAAAGGAATTCATTGTGGCACCGAAGTCTCTGCCATTAAATGTAGTCGATACTACAGTAACACCGGTTGGATATCTTCTCAATAGTTCCCTGTATTCGCTTTCAGAAAATGAACTCCCCATAATGGAGAAATGCAGTTACGTATAAAGGTTTTATTTTCAAAGTGAACTATTGGTATTAATTTAATTTCTATAAGCCAAAACGGATGATAACTTAATAAATACAATTATCCAGAAGAGATAAGGTTATTTACCAATGGGTCAGATATGAATTATTTTAACTGCAACCGCAAGCAAGTTCATTTTAATTGCGATTTCATTAATTCAGAGAACTACATTAAATGTCATAAAACATGATTTTTATACCATTTTATGATTTTCCCTTATGAACAAGATTAATGACGCCGTCTCTCTAATTGTTGAAAACAATCCGATTCATGCTTTAATGGTTAAGAGCGGAGTCTGTAACAGTACGAGCCTCGCAAGAAAGATCAAACCAAGCGTTGATGCTATGCTTGGAAAGGATGTCAAGCTGAATTCCATTGTGAAGGCTATTTCTTGTCTGAAGCCAGATGAAGGGTGGGACAGGCAACTTGAATTCCTAAGGAGCTCTAACCTGACACTTGAATACAGGCACTCCGAAAGGGAAGGAGATGTGGAAAGTCTAAAGCTTGATAACTTCGTGCTAGCATACAGGGATATGGGGCATATCAGGATAGTTGAAAGGGATGTAGACGATGGAGATCTCGCCTGCATCAGGATAAGGCTTCCTGAGAATGCGTCCGGTGTTCCTGGCCTGTCACTTTTTGTGGTGCAGTATCTGATGATCCAGAGGCATCCCGTGGACAGGATATATCGGTTGGGAAGAGAGATAATGCTCATTTGCAGCACTGACGAGGCCGAGGTCATTCTCAGGCACCTGAGCAGGTTAATGTTCAGCAGAGATCCGTCTGTATAATGGTGAAATGTTTGAATCCGTCATAATATATAAAGTGAATCATTTTAACCGATTAACTTGAAATGTAGAATAAAAAAAACTAAATATCTTAGTTTTCTTAATAAAAAATGGAACACTATTACAGAGACCTGAGAGAATACCTCTCAGTACTGAAAGAAAACGATCTTCTGTATGAAATAGAAAGGCCTGTGAAGAAGGAGACTGAACTCACGGCAATCGCAAGATTACAGTACAGAGGTTTGCCGGAGGATAAAAGGAAAGGATTCATTTTCAACAATGTACAGGGAGTGAATGGAAGAAAATACAGCATTCCGGTTGCAACAGGAATTTATGCATCTTCCCTTCAGATGTATGCCCTTGGAGTAATGGCAGAGCCATCAAGGGAATCCATTGTGGGAAAATGGGAGAAAGCACAGATGAATCCTGTTAAAACAAGACTGGTCGAGAGCGCAAAGGTTCATGACATCGTCATAAAGGGGGATGCTCTGGATCAGGATGGGCAGGGCCTGGATGCACTCCCCATACCAGTTGAGTTACCTGGTTTCAGCGGTCAGATCAGGACATCGACACAGATTATTACAAGGGACCCGGAGACAGGAATAAGGAATGTAGGGAATTATTCGGCCCATCTATTTGGAAAGAGAAAGATGATGTGGGAGATCAACCGTGGAAATCAGGGGATAATCCACTGGAACAAGTGGAAAAAGATTGGAAAACCAATGCCTGCTGCAATAGTGGTAGGGGGTCCACCTTCATATTTCTTCGTTGGGGCAGCGAAAATACCATATGGTGTAGATGAGTTTGACATAGCCGGAGGTTTTGCAGGGGAACCGGTAGATATGGTAAAATGCAAAACAATTGATATGGAAGCGCCTGCTAATGCGGACATAATAATAGAAGGCCTCATTTCCACAGAATATATGGAGCCTGGAAATGCATTTGGTGAATATACCGGCTATATGGCTACCGATGTGTGGCTCAGGCCTGTTATAGACGTAACTGCCGTGACCATGAGAAAAGATCCGGTATTCGTGCATATTATGAGCCAGTTCCCGCCAAGTGAGAGCAGCAAGGTAAGGCAGGTCTCCTCAGAGAACGTATATCTGAAGTTTCTGAAGTTCGACGCAAAGATTCCCGGGGTTCTGGATGTTGCCTGGCACGAAATGAGCCAGGCACAGTGGTGTGTCATAAAAATAAAAAAGCAGAATAAATCGCATCCGTGGCAGGTTCTCAATATGGCCGCTGCCTATGATCTGAGATGGGGTAAGTTCTTCATTGTTGTGGATGATGATATTGACATCAGATCAATGGATGCCGTTATATGGGCTCTGGGATGGAGAGTACAGCCAGCCAGGGATATCAGAATATTCAGTGGAAAGATGCCTGGCCTCGATCCATCTGCTTACAACCCCGGTGCTAGCCATGAGGAGAAGGAATTTCCAGGAGGCGTTGGCAGCTCCGGAATCCTAATAGACGCGACAATCAAATATCCCTATCCTCCCACCTCTCTTCCAAGGAAAGACTTCATGGAGAACGCGCTAAAAATATGGAAAGAGCTGAATCTTCCCGAGCTGAATCTGGTAGATCCATGGTACGGGTACGAACTGGGCTACTGGCCGGATGAGTTCAGGAAAGATGCAGAGGATATTGTAAATGGGAATGTTTACAAGATAGGAGAGAGACTGGGCAAACTACGGCAGAAGGTTTAACCTTTAATGGATCAGGTCTAAGATGTCAGAACTTCTTGGCAACAAAATTCCTGAGAATATTCTTTCCATTATTTCCCCAGATGCAGATAAAAGAATCAATGCAGCAGTATTTCTTATAACCACCGACAGAGATCATTTCCCAAGAGCCGCGATGCTATCCCCTTATCAGATATGCTCTGTATCTGATGAAGAGTTCCTTTTTTCAGTATACGGAGGATCGAATACAGCGAGCAATCTAAAGGCCAATGGCATGTCGCTTTTCATCTTTCAGGATGGCGGTGGCGTAACATACATCAGATGCCGTTCGGAGGAAGACTCAGTGCATAAAATAATGAATCCCAATGCGAAGGAGATTCTCTTTACAGCTTCTGATCTTTCTGTAACAAGAGACTTTTCGGAGAAGGCTAAGATCACTTCAATCACACTTTTTGATGAATCATCAGTAATGGATAGTTATCAGAGAACATTCAGTCAGATAATGGAAATTGCAAAAAGATGGAAAGACTAATCCACTCCCCATTCCCGCCTGTGCTTTGTCTGAATGCCGAGAAGTCCCAGAGCCCTTCCTGCAGTCAGATCGACCATCCTTGAGAAATCATTAAGTTCAAAGTACAGCGGTGGAAGGGGCGGCATAATAATTCCTCCGGCCTCAGTGACCTGAAGCATGTTCCTTAGGTGGATAAGGCTCAACGGTGTCTCTCTCGTCAGGAGAATTAGTCTCCTTCTTTCCTTAAGATGGACAGAAGCTGCCCTTGCTATCAGGTTATTTTCAAAGCCGGTAGCGATGCTCGACAGGGTCTTCATTGAACATGGGGCTACGATCATTCCGGCGGTTTCAAAAGAACCGCTTGCGATTGGGGCCTCAAAATCGTTTTCCCCGTAGGACCTGGTGGCCATTGCCTCAAGATCAGAAGGCTTGAGCTTAGTCTCAATTCTCAGGGTAGCCTCAGCGCCGGAAGAAACAATGAGGTGTGTCTCCAGATCTGGTATATCTCTGCAAATATGCAGCATCCTCACACCATAAACTGCGCCAGTTGAACCTGTTACAGCGATAACAATTCTTCTCATCAGATCACTTTGTTCAATACCTGATGCAATTGCGTTTAGGTAATTAATTATTTTCTGAATTTTCTCCAAGAATGGAAACTGAAATCTATATATTGTTAATAATCCACAATGGAAACCGGAAGCTATACTACAGTAAACGGGGCAAGATTTTATTATGAGAATAGTGGAACAGGCACTCCAGTCATTTTTCTGCATACTGCAGGAACAGATGGCCGTGTCTGGAAGGAGTTTGTTTCTATGCTGCCAGATGGGATCAGGGCAATCGTACCCGATCTTCCAGGGCATGGGAAATCATGGCCATGGAAACAGTGGAGAAAAAAAAGGATTGATGTCAGGTATTACTCACTTTCAGTTCTTGAGATGATGGAAAATATTGGCATAGAAAAAGCCATTATCGCGGGTTGTTCAATAGGGGCCAATATAGTGCTTGATATCTGCTCCATGCATCCAGAGAAAGTGATAAAAGGTTTCGCGATGGAAGGTGCAGCCAGGACAGATACCTTCGAAGTTGATACAATAATGAAGACAGAGACAGGCAACGTGGAAAGAGCATTCGATTTCTGTGGAACATTATCCCAGAAGAGCAGCATCGAAAACCTTATCTGGATAAGAAGCTCAAATAACCGGGACATATATATTAACGACCTTCTTGCCTGGAATTCGTTCGATATCGCTCATGATATTGATGGCTGTAAATCTGAGATATATCTCATTAGGGGCTCAGAAGATCCTGTTGTCACTGAGGAAATGCAGATTGCTACATCCAGGTTCCTCCCAAACAGCCACCTCATCACACTGGAAGGTCTAGGACATTATCCTATGCTGGAACGTCCAGATATCTGTATAAAAATATTTAAGGATCTGATTGTGGAAAAAGGCCAGGCCTAAAGAATTGCAACTGGCCTTATTGGAGTACCGGTAGTGCCTCTCATCTTCAGGGGAAGGGCAATAAAGAGAAATTCATATGTTTTGGTCTTTGCCAGTTCCTCAAGGAAGAGGTTCTCCATAATGTATACTCCAGATTTAGCAATGAGATGAAGGTGGCCCGGCTGAATTACTCCTGAGTCACTGTCAACTTTTCCAGGTACGTCCCATGCAAGATTATCCGCTCCAACAGCGTAACATTTGTCTGAAAGAAATTTGCTGACTTCTCCAGATACCCCTGCAGCATTCCGGTATTTCGAAAAATCATTCCAGTATTTCCCGTACCCTGTCCTTAACAGTATTACATCTTCTTTACCAAAAGATACTCCCTCCTGCTTGATTACATTCTGAAATTCCTTAAGGGTAACCTCATGGTTTTCAGGGAGTGGATCTCCAAGGAGTTCCGTACAATCAACAAGTACTCCTTTTCTGATTATTGGGGGTATCTCTGCGGAGTCATGTTTCTTAAAGCCCCATGGTGTTTCAACTTCGCTGTTTATTGGGGTACCGTCAAACATCTTCATGTCATAAGCCTGGTGACAGAGGGCATCAAGATGAGTACCTGACTGGTCAGTCATCACAATCAACCCAGAAGAGCTGCTTCTCCTTTTTTCCTGAGAGGTAGAATAAGAGTTTTCATGCTGCCTGTACAGGAAATATTCCATGGCAGGTTTGACAGGATCAAAGGCGGGCATTCCAGGGAATCTGTCATGTTCAAGATCTATGACCTTGGCTCCTCCTGAAATCATATCTAGTATCTTCAATCCGGTTCTTTCTGGCATTTTCACTCCCTCCTTAGATCTGGGTTGAGATCAAGTCTTGCTTCAGCTTTAATCTCAATTGCGGTATAATCAGTCCCCTCCTTTGCAACAACAGTATGAGATACGCCTCTCGGGATATGTATCATAGTCCCTGGTTTTAGATGATATTCACCGGTTTCTGTTGTCCAGGTGGCTTCCCCGGAAATGCAAATGATAACTTCATCATAATCCATGTTTCTGTGCCAGAAAGGCATGGGTTCTCTTCTCTTGGATAGTTCAACCCTTGTTGTATCGGATGTGAGAATCTTTAGAGTCGGTCCGGAGTTTTTAAGCATGTTTGGAGGAAGAAGCCCACCTGTGTCTACGTAAGATGTTCTGCGTTCAATATTTTCCTTAATATTTCCCTGTTCTCTGTTAAAAGTAATATCGACCCCTTCTGATGTCAATTTTTCAACTATTTTGTCAACCATAGTAAACTTATGATAATTGGTTTACTTTAGATAAACATATCTGAAAGTAACAATAGAAGTTCCATTTACATAAATAGTATTTATTATCAATTTCATTTAACTTGAAACATTAATAAATTAATATATGAATAGATTTAGTATATTTATATTTGTAATGTTTGAGTAAGATTATATTATAAAATCAAAAGTGTTATAGTAAAATGATTAATAATGTTTCATGAAAAACATCGATGTGCACTCACATTACCTGCCGGAATCAACCATTAAAGATCTGAATGGAACAGTGTCAGCAGGAAAAAAAGAGGGGCTTTACAGAATAGAGGTTCTCAAAAAGGTTATTGCTCCAATGCCCGAGGGTTTTTTCAGGCAGGCCCCAAGAATAAGAGAAATGAGCGCCCTTGGAATAGATCATCAGATTCTCTCACCGACACATCATTTGTTTTCATATGATCTGCCATCTGATCAGACGCACAGGATATGCGCATTACAGAACAATGGGATCGCTGAAATTTGCAGAAATGATCCGGATCACTTCAGTGGAAATGCAACACTTCCACTTCAGGATCCAGAGATGGCAGTTGGCGAGATTCAGAGAGTCAGTTCTGATCTTGAAATGTCAGGAGTTGAATTCGGAACAAACATAGCCGGTAGAAACCTTGATGATGAAAGCCTGTACCCTGTCTATGAAGAACTTCAGGCACAGGGAATGCCCATCTTCGTCCATCCAAACGA
>DAHWLW010000058.1:0-13179 GCA_027343465.1 Thermoplasmatales archaeon
GAGATATTTCTCTCCCTTTCGAACTGCATCCAGCAGTTTCTCCATGTCCGGTGATTCAATCACCGTAGCCATGCTGTTAGGATAAACTTTTAGCCCGCTCTCTCTAAGCTTGGAAATGACTCCTTTTATTGCATCAGATACCGATATTCCCTTGCCTATTGGATAAAATGTTACATCTGCAACGATCATGAGCCATAATATCACTTCCTTTTAAAAAATGTTTTAAACATTTCTCGGAAGTGAACTGTGATGTTTCAAATCAATTGAACTTCCCCAAATCTAATCTGTGGATGGGATAACCATTTTTCAAAAATTATATTTTCTATTCTTAATTCTTATAGTGTAGACAAAAAATAGATAAAAAAAAGAGTTGGACGAGGTCACTCTGATACTGTTGACATGCCTTCTAGTAAAGGTTTGTTTCTTCTGTCAGGTACAAAGAAGTATATGAAGACAAATGCAACAATTGTAATTACTCCGTAAATGTCAAGCGAATAACCGAGTCCTATTGAGTTCAACATCAGTGGGAAAGTATAAGTGACTATAAAACCGGCAAGTGAGTCAGCTGTCATGAACAGAGTAGTCCCTCTCCCTCTTATTGAAGTTGGGAAGACTTCTGGACTGAATGCCCACAAGGCTACCCCGTACCCAGCTTCGAAGAAGAAAAGGAATACGAATATCACTATTACTGCAGTTATACCCAACGCAGTGGCATGAAGAGTTAATAGAAATACGGAACCCACTATGGTTGAAAGAAACATTCCTGCAGATCCCATTAAAAATGCCTTCCTTGTGCCAAGCCTTCCTATGAAGAGGAATTGAGCAAGGAAAACAGGATACATTTCTGCCACTGCAGTTGACCATCCACTTGTGAATGCAGCCTGAACTTTAGTATAACCAAGATGTACAAAGATTTCTGGAGAATAGAAGATGAATACATTAATTCCACTGAACTGCATGAACAAACCAACAATTATCGCTATAAACGCATATTTCCTGAACTTCTTTGAGAAAACATCTTTCCATGTTCCCTCACCCTTTGATGATTTCTTGATGTTCTCCTTGACTTTGGAAAATTCGTTATCTTCAACATCTACTTTGAAATACTTTGTAAGTGTGTCCTTTGTATCCCTTTCCTTGTTTTTGGAAAGGAGCCAACGTGGACTTTCTGGGATTTTTATCCTCAGAACCAATATTATGACTGCCGGGATTGCACCTAGCCCAAACATTAGTCTCCAATCTGCGGAGGAGGTTAAAAGGTATCCAATCCAGAATGATAAAAACGACGCCACTACCGTCATAAGCTGTTGTGTCGCAATGTAATTATTTTTCTTGGAAGTTGGAACCATTTCCCCTATAAATATTCCTGCAAGGACATTATCCATACCAAGTGCAAATCCCTCTATCACCCTCCATGCCATCAAGGTGGCAAAATTAAATGTCAGGAAAGCGAGGAAAAGCGGGATAACAGTAAATAGAACTGCATCCATTACAAGAATCCATTTTCTCCCTAGAACATCTGATATCTGCCCGGCTATTATTGAGCTAAACAACGCTCCAAGAAGAAGGCCTGAAGCACTTAAGCCAACTTGAGCTGTGGTAAGTGGGATTGTTATTACATCAAGTGCATCTCCGATGATACCAGTGTCATATCCTGCTGCAAAACCACCCAAGGCACCAGAAATGGCAATCAGGGCAAAGAGTGTCTTAACTTTAGACCGGTCTATATATGGAAAAATTGATTCTGATTCATTATTTTCCATAATAATTGAGATTACCACCATATATTAGATTTTCGTTCCAAATACTGTGAAATGAAATTGACATATATTATATTAATAAAGCATAATTATCCCAATACAATCAATAATGTACATGAAAAGGTTTTAATCGATATTCATTTCAAGTATGTTTACATAATCAAAAATGAGGGAGGTTCCTGTAGATATAAGTTTTCAGATAGATAAGGAGTTCGCCGAGATTTATAAGAGGAGAGCAGAGGAAATTCATTCTGTTCTGTGTGAGTTGTCGGAAACGACTTCTTGGGAAAACAAAATAAAAATCCTAAAGAAATATCTTCATTTGAAGAGGGAATTAGATCCTGGGAAGTCAAGGCATAAAATTTTTCACAATGTAATTATGAAGGAGATTAAAATTGAAGTCCAAAATGAAGCATTAGATGGTTTGATTCTCTGGCCCAGAGAATATACAAAACAAATCCCATGCATTTACTTCATTCATGGAGGTGGCCTTATGGTGGGAAGTTTCTATGATAACCTGGTGCAACTTTCTGATCTTTGTCTAAAACTTGGAATAGCTTTGTTCGCAATAGACTACAGATTAGCTCCAGAATTCCAATATCCTGTACCATTGCAAGATTGCTTCACCGGACTGTCTTGGTTAATGGACAATGCATCTGGATTTGGAATCGACACAAATAGAATCATATTGATGGGGGAGAGTGCTGGTGGAGCACTTGCTGCATCATTGGCGCTAATGCTTAAGGACAAAGATTTGCAATGGCTTAGGGGTCTTATTCTCTTATCACCAATGCTAGACCCGAGAAATACAACCAAGTCAAGTCATCAGTTTAAAGACGGGTGGCCTTTCTGGCCTAGGGAATTCAATGTTACGGCATGGACATCATATTTGGGCTCAGATACGAAACGATTCGACCAGGATCCTTATTCTAATATATTTACTGCAAAAGATCTTGAAGGGTTCCCTGTAACTTATGTGGAAGTTGGTAATATCGACCTGTTCAGAGATGAGACTATAGAATTTGTAAAATTATTGGCGGAGAATGGTAACGACGTAACTTTTCACTTATTCTCAAAGATGTTTCATGGTATGGACTCGTTGATTCCACAATCCGAAAGGGTTCGTAGAATTCTGGATTTACGGATTAAAGAAATCAAATCTCTATTCAGATTATAGGCTTTCTCCTACATATCCCTGTGGAATTACCCTATGGATAACCACCTTGCGTAAGAATTTTTAAAAAAAATGAACAAATACTATCAAGGCTGATAAGAATGCGGGTAAAGAAGGCAGCAATTAAAACCCCTGAGCATTGAACATATCTCTAGTTAGGCATGGCGAATTAAAGAAAAAATAATAAATTTGTTAACTACTACAAGTGGAATGTTATAAAATATCTTATAAAATAAAGTTTTGCGCACAAAATATATTAGGAGCATAATAATCATATGCGGATGACAGAAAATGCAACTTTGGAAAGGAATAAAGTAGGGCTCTGGGGTTTAGTGTTTTATTCTTTAGGTACAATATTACCTTTGGGTATATTTGGGCTGGCCGCTATAGCAGTCATAACTTTCAGTACACATGCTGTGATAGACTTTGTTGTTGGTTATCTTGTAACTTTGCTTGCAATTTCAATCGTATACCAATTCAGTGAAAAAGTTACACATGCCGGAGGATATTACGCATTTGTGGGCTCTGGACTTGGCTCTAAGCCCGGTCTTGTAACTGGATGGATATATATGGCATATTTAGTGCTAACTCTTAGCACTGGAGCCGCTTCCATAGGATGGCTCGCTTCAATATACATGCATTACTTCTATGCCTATACGGTTCCTGTTTATGTTGTTATACTTCTTGATTTTTCGGTTTGCGCATTAACATACCTTGTAACTGTGAGGGGCGTAAAATCTACCGTAAGAACCGCAGTAACTGTAGGTATTATCGAGGTTATAGCAGTAATATCGGTATCTTTGGCTGTCATAGTAATTCTAGGTTCCAGGAATACCGCGGCCGCGATTTCATTTCCGAGCGTTGCCGGACTTCACCCATTTTTCCTCGGGTTCATAGTTGGCTCATTCGAAAGTTATGCTGGTTATGGGGGAATGCTAACTCTTTCAGAAGAAGCAAAGACCCCAAAGTCAACAGTTCGCAAAGCACTTGTCCTTGCAAGTACACTGGCAGCAGTTTGTTTCATATTGGGGACATATATCACCCTAGCTGGCTGGGGACTGAAAGACATTTCCACTCTTGTAAATCTGACGGCACCTGGTTTTACAGTAATAGGGAAGTATCTAGGTCTCGTTGTTGCAACAATTATTCTCCTACTCATTCTGGTGGCCCAGTACATATCACCTATGATGGCTGGAAGCTCTGGGAGCCGGGTCATTTTTGCTCTGGCCAGAGACGGGGGATTGCCTAAAGCACTCAGCAAATTGAACGGGAAGAAAGCTCCTTCAACAGCGGCTTCCTTCAGTTCGATAATAGGAGCAGTAATTATTGTCATCGCAACAATCCCTATGATAATCGCCTATGGGTACTCCGATGGGATTTACTATGCCGTACTTGTTCTTGCTACAATGCTAACCATTGCCTCTATGGTCATCCACATTCTATCGGGAATATCAATGCCAGTGTTTTTCAAAAAGTTAGGGCAACTGTCGTACATGAAGCAGGTAGTGGCACCGGCTGCAACTATAGTCGTATTCATTGTTGCACTTTATTATTCTCTACTAGGAATTGCATTCCCATACATTGTGGCACCAATAGCAATATTAATATATGCACTGATTGCTGTATTTTATATTTCATACAAGCACAGAGGAAAGCTGGAACTGAACTTTAATAGGGTAGAATGATGCGGAATTAGAATATTTCATTTTACCACCAATTTTGTTTTTCTTTCATAAAAGTGGGTGTAAATAAAGTTAATACTGAAAATTTGATTTGTAAATAATAGATATAATCCTGTTCTCACTGCCTTGCAACGAAGATAACTTCTCAAGCGCCTCAGGTATGTCTTTCTGCTTCAATTTCCTTTCCAGTTCAGCAACTTTGTTTCTGGGGTCCTCTCAGCAAGTTTCCTGTCGAAGTCAGATCTTTGGTCACTTTCCCACCGTGAACTACTGTAGAAGTGCGCCTGAAGCCCAGATCGTTCATGGTAATGGCTCAACATTTGCTGATTTAAGTGATTTATTAGAATCTTTTACCTTTACTCTAAAATAAGAATTACCTGAAGGATGTGTTCAAATAGTAGAGCATTATTCAATTCTATGGGACTACACCGGAACCCCAATCTAAAAACATTATCTCTTCTGTATCCATGAATCCAAGTTTCCTGTAGAGTGATAAAGCTCCTACATTGTCATTACGTACTGTCAGTGTTGCTATTCCTCCCATTTCCATAATTCTCTTACAGGTGAAACCAACCAGAGAAGTTGCAAGACCCATTTTCCTGTAATCTGTGTGGGTAATAAAACCACCTACGGAAAAATATTTGCCATATTCAGCCATTATGGAACCTCGACACACAAGCCTATTATCAAGGAAAATACCATAAGTTTCTCTCTCGCGTATGAATAATCTTTCCCTGGAAATCTCTTCATTCGTAAAATTGCCTTTTTTTGAAGGGATAGAGAGTAAAAGGGACTGTTCTGCAGCGGACTCATCAAGTCTTACTACTTTAAATTCTGGGATTATTAAATCCTCAAACTTGTCATTTACCATTAATTTCTCCCTGTAAGTTAAAATCCCTGAGACATCTGGATTTTCAGCAAATGGGCGGGCCAGGGCTATAAAACTGGAATTATTATTCATCTGTTCTCTCAAGGAATTTCTAAGGAAGTCTATGTCATCAATATCGGAGATTATCCAGATTATGGGTGAATACCAGATGTGTTTATTATACCCGGATTTAAACTCTATTACATAGATCGCTTCCCTTTGAGATTTACTGTAATAGACTTGAGTTCTATCAGGATAATGGGCCAGAGAATTTAAAGCATTTAGTGAGAAAGGCAAATTATCTTCTAAATAGTGCCAGTCATCTGGAGATAAACAGGATTTGATTTCCATCCATGTAAATACTCAATTATATAACTAACATTTCATCAGGAGAATTGTGCCATTAATTCATAAATCTAATTAAACAACATAACATTTGAGTTAATCCAGTCAGACCTATAGATAGACCTAAGCCCAGCAGATGAATCAAAACATGTAAAGATTTCTTAAAGTAGTTATAAATAATTCAATGATGAATTCACCGCTGTTTAGTCTTTGATTTCACAATATCTATGGCCTTAGATATATTGTAATCTACTGATGACAAGATCCTTTTTGCTTCTCTTTCTGATAATTCAAATTGCTCACATAGTATATTAATGGCCCTTCTCTTAAGTTTCTGATTATACCAAGAACCCATGTTTGACATTGTATTTCGATAGGTTCTTCCAAGGTTGATGGCTATAGCAGTAGAGAAAATATTGAGAGTCATCTTCTGTGCAGTTCCAGCTTTCATACGTGTAGAACCCTGTATAACCTCCGGACCTGTAAGCAACTCTATACATAGGTCTGATAATTTCGTAATTGGTTTATCTTGATTACAAGTAATTCCAATTGTATGGCAACCAGTGCTTCGCGCATAATTCAAAGATGATAATACGAAAGGTGTCGTACCTGATGCCGTTATTCCGACAACTAAATCCTTTTTCGTAAGATGAATTTTATCAAGTGATCTGACAGCTTCACCTTCGATGTCCTCTGAACCTTCAACGGAATGCATAAGTGCTTTCTCACCACCAGCCATAATATATGTGAAAGACTCTTCACCGAGGCCATATGTAGGTTTGAGTTCCACAACATCCTGTGCTGCAATTCTACCGCTGGTTCCGGCACCGATATATATCACTCTGCCGCCATTCCGCAATGCTTCTAAAGCTATCTCAGAGGCTTTAGCAATTTTATCAATTACCCTTCCCACAGCTTCATAAGATTCAATGTCTGAAAGATGGATAAAGTGTGCTATTTCCGAAAGGCCCCACGAATCAATATTTGTAGTGAACGTGTTCAGATCTTCTGTAGAATTATTCATTGCATTGACCAATTAAGGTATAATCTCATTCCTTAAATCGGTGCTCATTTAGAACTTTCTGATTGGTATTCCGCCAAATAAGGTTCCAGTGACATTCATTCCTGAATCCATTAAGTTTATGTCAGCGATCTTTCCTGGAGATATATCGCCTCTGTCTTTAAGTCCTAGGAATTCGGCTGGATTTCTGGAGAAGGCCTTAACCAGATCCGGAAGTGAAACACCCAAGCTGTGGAGGTTTGAGAAAGCTCTATCCATTGTCAGTACACTTCCTGCTATTGTGTTTGTTCCCTTTATCCATGCAACACCATCATGAATTTCAGTGATCATGCCACCCATATCCATTTCCTTAAAGTCGCTTCCTCCAATCGGCACGGAATCTGTGATGGCTATGATCCTTTCCCAGCCTGCCATGGCAGACATGACATGTATGGCCTCCCTAGAAACATGATAGAGGTCTGCGATTATCTCCAGATATACTCCCGGTGTAAGAAGTCCGGCCCCAACCATCCCAGGAGATCTGTGGTCAAACTGTGTCATGGCATTGTAGAAATGTGTCATGAGACGGACACCGGAGTTTATTGCATTCTTCGATGTTTCGTAATTTGCATTGGAATGCCCTATTGAAACATTAATACCTGAAGACTGAAGCATTGACATTGCCTCATTAAATCCATCCAGCTCTGGAGCAATATCCACTATCTTCAGTATTTCCCTAGAGTTTTCAATTATATCATGAATTTCATGAATGTTTATGCCCCTTACAAATGACCTATTGTGGGCTCCCCTTCTGATCTCGCTGATGAAGGGACCCTCACTCCTGGCTCCAGGTATATATGCCTCATCTGGAGACTGTTCTGATCTGATTTTTCCAATCTTCTGAATGAAAGCTGCCAGATCAACTTCCGATGCGGAAACACATGTCGGGATGAAAGATGTTACGCCATGTCCTGCAATCAGTGATGCCCATCTGTGGATATCCTCTTCCGGGGATTTCATTGCATCTATACCGAAGTAACCATGTGTGTGAATATCGATAAAACCTGGCACCATAAGATCAGCGTGGAAATCATCAAGCATATCATGCATGGGCTGGGAGGTTATGCTTTCCACCATTCTTCCAGAAACATTAACAAACCTATCTTCCAGAATTCCAGTCGATGTGACAATTTTCCTGGCTCCTATGCTGTATTTATCCATGGTCTGAGGGATGTATATTTGATCCTGTTATTTAATGTGACCAGATATTCAGAACATGGAATATGAAATATTTATACAGAATCATCCCATGTTTTAACACATGAGCATAATGCTGGACGAAATACATGAAGAACCCGACATTATAATTCAGACACATGAATCCAATAGAGAAACAATAATCAGGGCATGTTCCATAATCAGGGAAAGCTCAATAGTATATATCACTGGAAGCGGAACGAGTTTTCATGCAGCAGAATTCCTGAGTATGATCCTGCTGAAGAGCGGAGTACCCGCTGTAGCCGTTCGGGCTTCTGATTACACTGATCTAATTCCTGGAGGTTTCAAAGGAACAGCTTTAAATATAATTTTCAGCCAGTCAGGTGAGAGTGCAGATGCACTCTCGGATCTTAACACATCCAGAAAACATGGAATCAAAGTGATTGGCATAACAAACGAAAAGGATAGCAGGCTCTCTAGAGAATCAGATATTGCCATTGTCTCATTGGCAGGAAGAGAAAGATCAGTGGCGGCGACAAAGAGCCATACAGCACAGCTAGTTGTATCAATTCTTCTTTACTGTAAACTTAATGGCATTGAGCCAGAAGGTAAACTGAAAAGCATTCATGATGGGATACAGATGATACTGAATAAGGAAAAATATATCCAGAGGATTTCAGAGAAAACTTGTGGGAAAATTGTAATTCTTGGGTCAGGACTGAACTTTCCTGTTGCTATGGAAGCTGATCTGAAATTTAAGGAGACTTCCGGTATACACGTGGAATCCCACTCAACAAGGGAATACCTACATGGGCCAATACACAGGCTTGATGAAAAATCAACCGTGATACTGTTGAGAGGAAATGAGGACAGAGACAGTACAGTTATCAGGAGGATATCAGAGGTAACAGACAATATCATCACCATAGGTCAATCCGATTCTGACATAGTGATCCCAGAAGCTGGAATCACGGAAAGGCCAATTCTATATCTCACAGTCATGCAGCTGATGGCTAACTTCAAGGCCATTTCACTGGAGATGGATCCGGATCATCCTACGAATCTGACAAAGGTTGTGAGAGAGTGATATAATGCATTTAAAAGGAGATATTCAAATAGATGACAAATAACTTATCAGTTGATTCAGAATTTCTAAGGAGGTTTTTGGACTCGAATTTCCCATCTGTTTCACCGGGAATCAATATTCTTGTAAAATCGAATAATTTTGAATTTGAATACTGGAATGGGTCCATAAAAGAGCTTGGATTTAATTACTCACGAAATACAATATACGACTTGGCTTCTCTTACTAAACCCATTGTGACTGCTACTCTAGCTATGAAACTTGTAGAAAATGGTGTGTTATCTTTGGAAGATTCACTTGGTTCAATTGGGTTATACCCACAGGAAATGTTGATCAGTAAAATTACAGTAAGAGATTTACTAAGCCACAGATCTGGATTGAAATCAGTATACCCAGGTTATAATTTTGGGAAAAACAGAGAAGATTACCTAAAAGCAATCTCCCTAGTGTATGGAGATAGTAATGTCAACATAAGGGAAGAGTACAGTGATCTCAACTACATTCTCGTTGGCTTCCTCCTGGAGCAGATTACTGGTGACTCACTTTCAGATTTGGCTAATAAACTGATATTTTCTCCACTTAATATGAGAAGCACTGGCTTCAATCCTGAACAGAATAGTCCAAATATTGCGCCTACGGAACTTGACTATAATCGCGGAGGTTTAATATGGGGGAAAGTCCACGATGAACTTTCATACTATCTCGGAGGTATAGCTGGAAATGCGGGTTTGTTCAGCAACATATCTGATCTAGCAAAGTATGTTGAGGCAATCCTATCCTACCACATACTGGAAAAAGCAACTCTTAAAAAAATGATCTCTCCTGAGAATGAAAAAAATGGAGGAATTTTTAGCCTTGGATGGATGACCCGCGTCAAAAACAAGCCATTGCAGACCAATGAAATTGAATATAGTAGCTTCATGGGGGACTTGGCACCAATTGGTTCATTCGGTCATACTGGTTTTACAGGGACTTCGCTTTGCATTGATTATGAAGCCAGAACCTATGTGATCATTCTAAGTAACAGAGTGTATCCTTCTAGAAGTAATCCCAGTATTTTTAGCTTCAGAAAACGCTTTCATAATTTAGTTTTTTCATTGCTATCCTCTTCTGATTAAATTAATGTGGGTTCCAGTAATTATCCCTAATGATATTCGTATCTGTTGATGGAGGTGCAACCAAGACAATATCCGTTTGCTTTACAGAAGACGGTGTAATACAAGGTGTAGGAGTCTCTGGACCAAGTAATTTTAGAAATATAGGTATAAATAAAACCCAGGAAAATCTTAACTTCGCTATTGGCAGGAGCTTAAAAATGGCAGAGTCAAACAGGAGTGAGGTAGCACAGTATTCGTTTGCGCTTGCTGGTGTGAAAGACTCCAAAAGATCAACAGAAATTATTGAATCATTCATAGGAGAATTGAAACTTGGAACGAAAGTATCAATACTCAACGACGGAGAAGCCGGATTTAACTGCAGGTTCCCGGGTAAGGACGGCATTATAGGCGCTCCAGGAACAGGAATGATAGCTTATGCGAGGAAAGGAGAAATCTTTGATAGAGCCAGTGGCTGGGGGTGGTTCATAGGCGATGAAGGGGGGGCATTTTACATTGCCCGAAGAGCTATTCAGGAATCTGCCAAGGTATATGATGGAAGAAACGAAAGCGAAAGTAAGCTTCCGGAAGTTACGATGAAATATTTCAATTCAACTGAACCCAGGCAGATTGTAAATGAGATCTATACTGAACCGATAGAAATAAGGAAAATAGCAGGTTTTGCCAAAACAGTATCGAGACTGGCCGATATTGGTGACACTCTAGCAACATCCATTATACAGGAGGCTGCAAATGAGGCGGCCTCCTGTATCCTTGCACTTAGAAAAAGACTATTCAATGACCGTGGTGTTGAATTCAGCGGTTATGGTGGAGTTTACAGAGCAGGTGATTTATACTGGAATTCGCTAAAAGAGAAAGTACTGAATTCGTATCCAGACATGATACCAGTGAAGCCTCTATACGGATACCACGCGGTTTTGGGATCTGTTTACACTACATTAGAATCTATTGGAAACGGGGAAGCTTTTGACCCGGAAAAAGAAGTCAGATATCTTGAAAATAAACTGCAAAAGGTATCGGACTATGAGAAAGAAGAATTCCTTATGATACCATAAATTTTTGATGTAATTCTCTCATTTTAAGTATTCAGACCATAAGTTTAAAACACTAATGCGCTGAGTCGAACAAGATCAAGGGGTTATCTGAGTTTCCACCTGTGTTTCCTTCTGTATAACAGAAGTGCGATTGAAGAGACTAATATGATGGGGCTTCCAATCTCAAATTTCTCAGTCTGAACAACACTTTCCAAATAAAAAAAAGTAGTTTCAACCTTCTTTGAATGTATCATTATTGACGCATTTCCTGTCAAATTTATAATAGAACTACTCCTAATGGCTATATATCCTCTCGGTTCAATTAATTCGTAATTGTATGTGCCAGCTGGCAGACTGATGTTTAACGTGGCCTGATTTGTCTCAAAAATTGCACCGTCTATAAGAAGGCCCCAATTATGGCCGTCTGCTCCAAAATTAATGAATTCCGCTAGGAAGAGAATCTCCGTGAAATTGACACTAATAGCAATGGAGGAATTTCTTACCAAAAAAAAATTTAAAATGTTAGATCTGTACCCCGCTGGATTCAAAGCCATAAGAGTATAATTTCCGGAGTTAAGCGAAACGTTTCCCTCCTTTCCATAGAACATATATGAGCTATCATTGATCTTCACGCCCCACATGGGCTGATTCACCAAGCCATTTTCCATGAATGTAATATTGTATGACTTAGGAATGTAGGGTCCAGCAAACACAACTGAAAAAGAATTGGAAGTGTTATCTGAAAGCATAGCAGCTTTCGCCTGAACTGAAAGATTTGCGTAATCCCATGATTTTTTAATGGGCAGAGAAAAATTATTCCTACCTGGAAGAAAAGTAACATTGACCGCCGAAATTTTAGAGTTTCCATTAGTTATGATAATATTGCCCGGTACAGAATTAGAGGCATTCAATAAAACTGAAGCATTTAGAAAGCCTGACCCATTTCTTGTATGTAGAACACTTGCTCCAGTAATCCATACGTTCCCATTTAGGACTGCAATACTTTTAATTGAGGTGTTACTTGCCACCATTAATTCATTCACAGGACTGGACAAAACATAGATTGAGCATTTGTATTCTCTTCCAGGAATTATTCCAGTAAGGTTATTGTAAGCAAACGAAGTGTTATTTGCACCCGGGTAAGCAATTGTACTGAAAGTTTCGTTGAATCCCTCAGTGAGGTTTTTCACACTAATCAGAATTTTCAATGGATACCCAAGATTATATTTGCCAGAAAAACTCAGTTCGAAAGAGCTTACTCCTGCGAGTTTAATGTCGGCAGATCTGAGAGTTACCTCTTCAATAGGTATATTAACTGTTTTGGAGAAAAGGCTGGCATTGTTTGACATGTACGGATAAGGCTCAAAAGAAATTACTCCTCCAAATAATCCTTCATCTACAGTATAATTGAAATCTGTAAAATTGTAAGAGTGACCTTCGTTATTATAATAGTAAGGTACTATAATCATATTATCTAGCTTCTGCTGAAATCCGTAAGTTTCGAAACGAGAAAGCAGGCTTACCACATTCTCAAATTGAATTGAAACTGTTTTGTTGTATAATGGTTTTATAGTGATATTCTGAACAGGATACGGATATCCCTGATCAATGGCTGAAATTTTTGCTATTCTTGCTAAAACGAATGTGGAATTCTTCTCGAATATGGGTGAATAGACCCCTTCATGTCCTTCTATAGAAGTATCCACAAAAATTGCCGCTGAGTTATCCAGACTCAGATAAGATTTTCCATAAGACTGGGCCCCATCAATCAATTTAAAGGAATTCTCATTAAAGTCTGTAGAAGAATTCCTGAAGTAATAAGTGGAATTCTCTGAAATAACTGAAAAATAGTTCTGACCTAACAACCTTACCCAACTATTGGAGTAAAGTGTTATGGAG
>DAHWLW010000065.1:0-4821 GCA_027343465.1 Thermoplasmatales archaeon
CGAAGTATTTTCCGGCGGTTACATCACCTATCCGGACTTCCCATCTCTCCGTGAATCTAGGTTTCCTAACCTTATCTCCTTGGAGAGACCGCACGCAACTTTGGAGACTTCGTTAGCTATCTTTCTTGTAACAAATTCAAGACCTCTAAGACTAGATTCGTGATTGAAAAGCAGACCACATGATGCGAAGATACCATATGCGTTCCTATATATTTTTGTTAACCAGAAACTGTATAATTTGGCGGCAGCATAGGGACTCATGGGTACAAAAATACTTCTCTCGCTTAGGGATTTTCCGTCATTTCCGTATTCTCCAAACATTTCACTTGTTCCTGCAAAATAAAACTTTATACTTGAGTTACGGTGCCTGATAGCCTCAAGTAGCGAGGTTGTGGAAAGTCCCGTGATCATTCCAGTAGAATACGGCGATTGAAAACTAGCTTCAACAAATGACTGCGCAGCCAGGTGATACACTTCGTCTGGATCCGAAACATCGAGAGCCTCAGAGAGTGAACCCACGTCGTTCAGATCACCAGATATGAGACTCACTTGCTTGAAAATGTCCAAGGAATAGAGTCTCCAAAAATTTGGCGTACTAGTGCGCCTGTAAAGGCCAAAAACCTTGTATCCTTTCTTTAGAAGGAAATCGGCAAGATATGCACCATCCTGACCTGTTATTCCTGTTATTAAAGCTTTTTTCATTATTTAAAAGGATACTGTGATCATTTATTTAAATATTCATGCGACTTCTATGCCAATCTATGAATTATAGTGTTTGACATTACAAAGTGGACGAATTAACAAACGCCTCCACCATGTACGGAGTTTCCATAAGACACTGATAAGGTTATATAGTTATTCCTCTGGGGATCTCATCCATTTCCACTTCCTAGTAAATACATCAATGGACTGTATAAAACAAGAAACTCAGTGAACTTATTGAAAACTCAGATAAAGTAAAATAATTAAGAGGTGTTTCGCCCTTTTCGCATTCAAAAGTGTATCAAATTCATGTAAATAACTATAGTTTTGCGTTTTTGGAAAAGTATAAGCAATTGCCGGACATAGTCTGACAATGATAGAGATGCCCATTCTCCAGCCACCCGATATTCTTCAGGATCTGCTCACGGAATTCAGGCCTATGTTCGATCGGAGACAATACAGACAATTCTGCAGATACATCACCGCCTCATGGGTATCTCCCACCAGATCGGTGGCACATCTCAATGGAATCACAGTGGAGCACACAAACCAGAGCAACCTGAACCGGTTTGTCAGGAACTTGAACACACTGGACATATTCCGCAGGTCAGTGGAACTTATCAACAGGTATTGCACAGATCCTGTTCTTGTTCTTGATGATACTGTTTTACAGAGGAGTGGAAAACACATTGAAGGCATAGGATGGGTCTATGATCATTCCGAGGGCAAGACTGTATGGGGCATGTCTGCCATCTCTGCTGCTATATCTGGCAGCGAGGGAATATTTCCCCTCAACATGGACATAAAACCCATAAGCATGAAGAAGAGTGACAATAGAGAGGATGAATCACCCCACATGTCAATGTCAAAGATCACCATGCAGATGGCCGTGATCAAGAGATCTGTGACGGCAGGCCTGAACTTCTCCATTGCACTCTTCGATTCCTGGTACTTTGCATCAAAGCTCACAGGATTCCTTGAGTCTCTGGGCAAAGACTGGATCTCCGAGGCGAAGAGCAACAGGAAGATACTGGTTGACGGGAAATGGATTCGCATCGGTGAATATGAGGAATCCCTGGATATAAAGAGCATGAAATGCTACACCATAGACGGGAAGCAGTATTTCACAAAGAGCATCATTACAAGGATGAAGAAGATCGGTGAAGTGAGAATAGTTGTATCCCGTGGAACAGAGGGGAAAAAGTTCTTTGTCACAAACATGGTCTCATGGAAGCCAAAACGTGTCATGGAGATGTATCTCAGGCGCTGGGATATCGAAATAATGCACAGAGAAATCAAGCAGGACGGGTTAGAGAGAATCTACCAGCGGGTGTTTGCAGGCATTGTCAGCACGACAAAGTTGAGCTTGCTGGGTGATCTGCTTCTCGAAATCTCTGCCATGGTGTCTCTTGGAACCCAGCTAAAGATAGGGAAAGGAACACCCGGTCTGAGATTCAGATCCATGACTCTAAGGCTTCTGCAGGATCTGTTTGTGGCACTGAAGAACAACGGATCGAAACTCATGGATGCTATTCTGGTTTCCATTGGGAAACCCTACTTGTCGACGATTGGCGTATTGGGAGGTTAATTCGCAAAACTATAGTAACATGGATTTACCGACTAAAAAAGCGGTATTGTTTAGCCTGAACAATTCCAGCTTAACACATATTTTTTTATTCCGCTGGCACATCTTATTATGACTATATTTTAAAGCTTCATCAGAATCTCCATTGAATTTCATTGATTCTTCACAAATTCTCTGTTCCAGCCATTTTCAGTGGAAACATGTAGATACTATTAACACAAATACGAATAAGTATGGCAGTTATAGTTAACATTCCAGATCCAGTGAAGGAGACATACCTCAGGATGAGATCGGAACATGGAAAGAAGCTTGAACTGAAGGTCATAGGTGGAAATTACTATCTCTATATTGCGAAGGGCATATGGGACAAAAAGAAAAAGAAACCAGTGGAGAAAACTGTCCTTCTTGGTTCAATAGATGAGAATGGAACATTCACGAAGAAGAAAGCAAAGAGGATATTCTCCTCTTCCAGTGTTTATGAATATGGCAATTCACAGCTTGTATGGAATCTGTGCCAGGACATGTACAATATCATTGAAAAGCATCCATACAGAGATAAAATCATTGCAATGGCCATGGTAAGGCAATTGATCCCATGCCGTTGAGGCTGGCTGCATCAAGATTCCAGTAGCTGTATGTATGGAGATCATTAAAACCGGATCTGGATCCGGATGAACTCTCAAGGATTTTGGGATATGTCGGGAATCACTTCCCCGATCTGTACGATATTTTCAAGAAGCTGATGGAACCCGGCGGTTTGCTGTTTTACGACATGACATCCATAATACCTTACTCAAGGAATTTGAAACTTGCAGAGAAGGGTTACAATCCTGATCATGAATATGAGAATCAGGTCACAGTCATAATGGCATTCTCCGTGAAGTCATGGATTCCTGTTGCAGTGGATGTGTTCTACGGTTCAATAAAGGATATCGAATCCCTCGGTTATTTCATAGACCGCTTCAGGGATCAGGATATTGGGTTTAACCGCCAAAGATGGAGGGGGTAGTAGAAAAGAGTGAAATATAGTACTTCGCTGCATCTCAGAGAAAGGTTGAAATGATTGTTGACGTGGTTATGGGAAACGGTAACTATGGGTTAAATTGGGGGAGTTCGGGAATTTAAATTATTAGCCAAGTTTTAACTTAAGTTTTTTCATAATGTTTTAAATATGGTTCAAGTGATCCAAAGCTAATGCAAAATCACGTTCAAAATGGAAAACAAATCCTTTCTCAATTTACCATACAAATAGCACATGGTAAAATCATTCCAGCCTATTCAAGCGCATATTCGTTACGTTGCTATTCAATTACAAAGAAACTTAATAGGCAGATAATTGCATGTGCAGGTGCCATTTTAAAGGACGAAAAATCCGAATACGCAGAACAGTACAAGTCACTTATACTAACTGGACTGGCATTTATAAAAGGAAACCGTTCACTTGAAATTTTAATCTCAAGGGGAAAATATCTGAGGAAGAAATACGTGAATCGATTGAAGGAATTGGTAAAATCATCCGAAATAATCATTTTCGAAGGTCCATGGCAATATCCGCTTGTAAAAAGGGATTTACATGACAAGCTTGTAGTTTACGATGCCCATAATATTGAATACGTACTCCGAAATGGTAATGTCTATCAGGACGAATGCAAAAGGATAGAGGGTGAACTTCTTGCAAGATCGGACATAGTACTTTCCGTAACTAAAAAAGACATGAAAAGTTTCATTGAAATCTACGGAGTCGATGAAAAGAAATTGTTTTATGCACCCCTTGAAATTGACAAAGGCGCAACGCAATGGAGAGGAGAGGATTCGAATAGCATTGTGTTTATAGGTTCCGTTTATTCTCCCAATAACGCAGCTCTCGACAGAATTCAGGATATGGCATCGAAAAATCCAAAATTCACATTCGAAATAATTGGTAGTGCAAAACCAACCAGAGGAACCAGATTGAAAAACATGGTTTTTCATGGGGTGGTTGACGATGCAAAAAAAAGTGGGATCATGAACCGGTGCTTCCTTGCATTGAACCCGGTGACTGAAGGTAGCGGGAGAAATCTAAAGATGGTCGACTACCTTGCCCATGGGTTGCCCATATTAAGCACACCCATAGGTGTAAGAGGATTTGAGGATTACAATATATCAGATTCCATTGTCATTTGCGAACCGGATGAGTTCTATGAAAATATAAAGAGACTATCAGAAAACAGGAAAAAGATCAAGGAGATGTCAGTTAACGCTGAAAAACTGTATAATAGAATAATAGAATCAGAGAACAGAATTGATGTGGACGAATTAATATTGAAGGCATATTGTGGAAAAAAGGACTCCGGGAAAGTCTAAAATCCAGTGATTCCGGCTTTGACATAGATGGTGTGGATCTCGGAGATACCATTCCAGAGAGAAAATATGATGTTATACTGCACTTTGGGGCAAGAACACTGATCAGGAACTCAATAAATGCCCTTACGAATATTTCCAGGATGGTCTTGCTCTAACTGTAAGGTTCCTGGAAAAAGCCAGGGTTGACAACT
>DAHWLW010000080.1:0-10518 GCA_027343465.1 Thermoplasmatales archaeon
TAAACCACTTATACTGAGAATCCTTCAGGGAAAACCCATGCACGGTTACGAGATAATGAAGGAGATTTCCATGAGGACAGATGGACTCTGGAGGCCAACAGCAGGTTCAATCTATCCGGCCCTGAGCTCCCTTGAGGAGGAGGGATATATAGAGAGGAAGGAAATGAACCAGGGAAACAGGATAAGGCAGGTATACATGATCACAGTCAGCGGAAGGGAGGCAATGAAAGATGTTGACATACTGTCATCTGACTGGATTGAAGGACTGAAGAAGCTCAGCAGGTTATGGTAGAATATTTGAAATTCAACTAAAAGAGGCTTATGAAATTTGACTTCAACGCTGATTCATCATTCTATATATTGAGAATCAGTTGATTTTTGAAATTTTGAATAAGAATAGGGCTTGAGACGGTATTTTCCTTCAGTTTACAGTTTAAAATCCATTGACTATTAAGTCCTTGATCCTCAATCTATATGAATTTAAAAAGATAACATGATCTCCCTGTTGTACTTCAACGAAAAATCGAGGCTTATATCATCCCTTCCTGTCCCTTCCATTGTCTGGAAGAATGATCTGTATGCCTGATCCATCTGGGAATATGGAAGCAGTGTGATAACCTTTAACTCATTACCTTCCACTCTCATGAACTGCCTGAATCTTATCACCGGTATTTCCATCATCCTGTTCCTCCATTCTGTGAGTATAGGGTCTTCAAAATTCACGGAATATATACCACTGTTACCATCGATCTCGACAAGTGTTTTATCGTCCACTCTTGAACCGGTATATATGACTGCCTTAAGTCCATGGTCTAAGTGGATATTACTCGCACTCTCGCTGATATAACCCTCCTTGAGAAAATGTTCACTGAAATCTTTATTGTCATCAACAGGCATGGATATCTGGATCATACCAAGAGTGAAAACTTCTTGCATTCTGTCCAGTATGCTAAGCAATCCTGGTGAAGGGCCTATGCTTTCGATCTGGCCTTCTTCGCCGTCAGTGTATTTTGAAAGGATGCATGAAATTCTGTTCTTTACAGAATGATGATACCTGAAGTAAAATGCCAGCAGCCCATCCTTAAGGTTGATCCTGTTCACCACAACAGATGGCACATTTATAAGATCGTTGATGTATCTCCACTTATCTACATGGTTTATCCTTGATTTTATAACATAATGAGACCCTATGTTCTTTGCATCATACCTCTTCAGGAATATCCTGTTCTTCTGTGGTTCGCCAAAAGACCCTGGAAAATTGATATATAGGAATTTCTTTCCTTCCTCATCGGATATTGTTACGGGTATTCTTGCATTGACCTCTCTGGATGCCTGAAAAATTTCATTGTCCTGCTTCATTGTCAAAACCATTCTTCTATCTAGTACCCTGTCAATGTCGCCAAAATCCATAGAATACTATTTTGAAATAGATTAAATAATTATCTGTTCGGGAATAATACGTAATTAGAACCTGACAATCAATGACTTTAATAATGCACTTTATTATTTACGACTATGATTGTAGTGCAGAACCATATTCCGGTTAACGAGAATTTCAGGGAGGAGTTTGAACAGAGATTCAGCAAGAGAAACGGGGACGCTGATAACTTTCCAGGCTTTGTAAGAAATGACATATTGCGACCAAATGAGGGCAATAAATTTGTTGTCATGACTTTCTGTAGGGGTATAGACGATTTTCACGCTTGGCATGAAGTAGGCACTGTCGGTGAAGGAAGAAGCTCCGGTGCTTTAGCGTGGAGAGGATGTCAGATACAAACATTTTATGGTAGATCCTGATTGATAGACATGACATGATAAAAGCAGTATCAGAACGACAACTTACAGATCAATTAATGGAAGGAATACGGCTACACAGATGGCATGGAAGTATATTTTGTCCTCAGTTCTGCTTCCATAGTTATTGAATTAATCAATGTAAAATCTGCAGGCTCTGAGAATGATATAAGGGATATAGAGAGGAAATCTCTCATGAAAGCTTCAAAACAGTTGAACCGCCGTAAGATAACGATCATAACATGAGACTACTGGAAGGAAGGGGATATAAATTATATTCCACTCTGTTACTGGTTGCTGAACACTGATAAATCAGGCTCGACTTGATTTCTGGATTTTTTAAAAGGGCGGATATTATTCAACTGCCTATTCCTACCGAACTGCTCTTTCTTTCACATTACGGAACAGATTAAGATCATCCCTTAAAACAACCCCATCCTTAAGTGCATCCATTATGAATTTGTCATTCTTCACTTTCATCTTGTTCACCTCTTCTGGTGTTAACAGGATTGTTTCATAACCTGGGGGAAAATCAATGTTTTTGAGTCTTTCAAGAATAGTTCCCCTGAACTGACCGATAATTAGAATATCTACATCACTCCAAAGATTGAAGTCACCCCTTGCGTATGAACCTATAAGGAGAACTGAGCAATTGAACTGAAGAGTATTTGCATATATGCCTGAATCCCTTATCACATCATTTCTTTTGGTTATCCTTCCTTCAATGATTTCCACTTCGCTTCAACCTCATTAATTATTCTTTCAGTGCATTCTATAGCTTCACTCGCGTCTTCCAGCGTATAATAATCTTCTGGAGTACCTTCAGACCAAACATCAGTATATCTTGTTGGAATGTAATATTTATCTATCTTTTTGGCTAAATCTACGATTTCCTTACTAAAATGTAGATCAACCAGAAGGAGAGAAATAGAGTGGCCGAAAGAACCTTTACCGATCCCACGCAAATAGGCCTTAACTGCATACTCTGCAGCCTGCTGGGCTTTAAAGCATGCCCAGTTGTAGAACTGTGATGATTTGTCGTTTATTGCAGATCTAAGAGTTGTTTGTGCATTCTTCATCCATCTGTTATACTCTTCCTCATCAAGATAACTGGTCATTTCATCAAATGAGTATCACGCAATATATTAATGTTGCCTGTAGATATTCTTAATATCCTTTCCCATATGACCAAAACGCCATTTCGGGAAAATATCATAGGGAAAGTATCCTGTACAAGATTGCAAGCACAGCAATACTGAAAAGATTGATTATAAACAGTGGGATGGAAAGGGCAAGACCATATTTTAAGGAGAATCCGTAGTAGACATAAATGGAAACCATCTCCTGTACAAGTATAAGCAACCCAAGAGCTATCACAGGCCTGTATACTCTTACATTGTTCTTCCTCATCTCAGAGGAAAACGTGTAAATTATGATCATTGATATTATCAGTTCTACTGAAAGAACTGTTATGTTAAGGTCCCACATTATTTCAGTCATATTCAATCCCCTTCCTTTTCAACATTTCAACTATTTCTCCAAATCCATGCTCAATAACTGCTGAAAGAAAGTATATCCTGCCATAACCCTCTCCCTCCTCAATTATGAAGCCATTCTCAAGCAGTATTTCCACGTGATGTTCAATCGTGCGGTAGTTCACATTCAATGTCCTTGCAAGACTGTTCTTATTTTGAGGTTTTTCCATTATATTACTAAGTATTCTCATCCTCATTGGTCCTCCCCTGGTCGCCCCAAGAACATACCATACAAGCCTCTCAGTTTCCCTGTCCAATTACTACACTACCTTGAACACATGAAAACAGGAATAAAAAGGTTTTAGATTTCAAACCTTGTTTATGGGACCTGTTGCCGTATTATCAAAGTTCTCATATACAATCTCATAGTTGAATGTTCCAGTATGGAAATTGAATCCCATGTTGTAGTACTCAATTCCATATGTAACATTGATGTACATGAACTTTGAAAGGTTCGAACTGCTCTGTACGATGAACTGCACAGTTGCATTTACAGTTGCAGTGCTGCCATGGATGCTTATCACTGGCGGTGCCTCACTGTAAAACCATACCGCATTCCACAGTCCAAAGAACTTGTTCCATGTGCTGGTTATGGATGTTGTTCCTGCGTAATTTCCCTTCAGTGGACCACTTGCCCAGTGCAGTGTTGCGTTGGATGCATACTGTTGCATGACTGATGTGGTGTTTTCAATTGCGATGTTGTTCCAGTGGCTGAATGCAAGTGAGCTGATCTGGTTCTGCTGTGAACTCCTCTCTGTGGATGTCACAAATCCTGAACCAGTGATCTTCCAGATTTCCTTCTGGATCATTGCACCGGAAGCAGATGCAGTAGCTGATGTATAGGCAGTTACACCGGTACTAGAGGATGATGAAACCTTTTCGAGACTGTATTCCAGTGTGTAACTCACATTAATGTACTGTGCCTGGTTCTCAGCGTTTACGGGTGTGAGGACAAACTGGTTTTCAGATGTTACCGTTGCGTAATTACCGCTAATGGAGACTACCGGTGGACTGACTGTATAAAACCAAACTGCACTCCAGAGGCCGAAGAACTTGTTCCATGTTGCCGTTATATTTCCCACATTATGATATGTGCCTGTAAGGGGACCACCGATCCACTGAAGTGTGGCATTAGTTGCATACTGGCTGCTGAGCAGTGTTGAATTTTCTATGGATATGTCATCCCAGTGGGAGAAGGCATCGCCAAGGACTGCTGATTGCTGTGTGCTGGAACTTACCTGTGGATGGGCTGCAAGATCTGAGTATGTATAAGCAAATGCGCCTGCAAACCCGATCATCAGGACCCCAAGAACAACTGCGATTAACTTTGTTGAATTCATTTAGATCAATCAAGCATGTAGTGTGTATTAAAGTCAATTTTTCAAGATCAGATGCAAATTTTATGCAAATCTATTGCAGGTGAGCAAATACATTCGAATAATTCATCGCTGTGAAGAATTAATGTGTATTTAACAGAATGTCCATTAACTGTTACGAGAAAGAAAACTTGCAGAATCCTTTCCATGGTTGCCATGAGAGCTGTTAAAGCCGCCATTGAGATTCAGGATACTTTAGTTTTATGTCATAATTTCTGTTTCCAGGGATAGAATTGAACGGAATTTGATTTATTTTCAGTGTTGTTGAAATCTCTTTTACAACTTACAGACATCATTGGAATATTCCTAAAGCTTAAAAGCAATCTAATGTTACAAGGACAATGATTCAGAACAGGGAGAGTTTCAGGGAAACACTGAGAAGTGTACCTCTCATATTCACTGTGGTACCCTTGAGGGATAGTAAGACTGGAGATCCAGAACATGATAACAGGATCGTGAAGAATATTGAATCCCGTATCATGGAAATTTCTCACACACTCTCAGATTTTCCTAAATTAACGGCTGTTAATGTTCCCGAACTGGTTGAGGAAAATCATGAGGGAAGGCCCAGGTATAACAGCATATATACGAGGAAGCTTGCGAAGGGCATTGCAGATGGAATAGGAAGAGAGGCGATCATCAACAAGGTCGTAGCCCATATGGAATCCTACGATGAGTTTGCTAACTGGATAATAGAAACTGAATCACAGGGCATAAGGAATATTGTTCTTGTGGGAGGGAATACAAGGCATCATCGGTATACCGGTCCAAATGTATCTGAGGCAAACCTCATTGCAAGACATTTGATGAAAATTAAGGAATTAGATGATCTTACAATCGGGAACATATGCCTTCCTGAGAGAAGTGGGGAGGCAAGGAGGATGTTGTACAAGACCATATCCGGGGCAGATTTCTTTACAACACAGATGTTGTTTGAAAGTGATCACATAACACATCTCCTGAAGGAATACAGTGAATTATGCAAAAAGGCAGAAGTCAGTCCTGCAACAGTGATCCTGAGTTTTGCACCACTAAAGAGTGTTGCTGACCTGAATTTACTTGATTTCCTGGGTGTAGACCTTCCAGACGAGACCAAGGATTACATTCTTGAGAATGAGCAGGTTTCCAGGGTTTACAAAAGGTCTATAAAGAATGCTCTGGACGTTCTGCAGGTTATAGTGAAGGACAGAAAGGAAAATTATCCCGAAATAAGCATTGGGATAAACGTGGAGCAGTTAACAAAGTCAAATATGCCATATTCTATCGAGATGCTCAGAGAATTCCACAGTATGATTGAAAAGAAATAAAATTATTGGGATTTAAAAAATATTTTTCTGTATTTTAGTTGTAAAAAATTATGGTACTGTCTTCTTCCTGAGTGTCAGCATTACACCTGCACCCACTGCAAGACCAGCTATTGCTGCAACGGCTATGCCCACGTACGTTAATGTTGGAGATACACCTGGTTTTGCGTAATTTACAGTTACACTGTAATTACCGAATACCGGGAAGTTTCCTGATCTAACAGATGAGATATATCCTGTTTCATTGCTTACCTTGTACGTAAGGTTTGAACCTATGGGCATGGTGAGTGTTATTGACGATTTTCCATTGCTTGAGTACACATGTCCGTTGACCGTTACTGTCCAGTTTGTTCCTGAAGAAAGACCGTTCTCGTTGAATATTACTGTATAGGTCACGCCCTTGAACGAAACTGTCTGGGTCATGTTTGAACTGACAACTACTGTTCCGGTTGTTGATACCGGTGAATAGTGGCCGTTAGAGTCTGATACTGTGTATGTGTAGGTGCCCTTTGGAATGTTTACGAATGTGAGTGTGTTTCCATAGCTGGACATTGTCATATGATCCATGGTCACGTTCCATTCAACACCAGCCGGTAATCCGCTACTCATAAATGTCACGGAGTACTGGGGCAATTTGCTGAATGTGAGAAGTTCATTGACTGAAGATGATACAACATTTACAGAACCTGACAAAGAGCCATAGCCATAAGAATCAGCACTGTATGTGTATGTTCCAGGTGACAGAAGTACATCAATGTATGAGGCATTTGTTGAATACGTTGTTCCGTTTATATCCACACTCCATGTTGTTCCTTTTGGCAATCCTGATTCTGTGAAGTTGACAGAGTATAGGTACTGGTTACTGGTCTGCGTTGACACATCTCCATATTTTATGATTGAACTGGTTGCAGGTGAATTTATGCTTATGAACTTATTATGTCCGATTACATTCACACCACCGTAAATGATCAGGGAACTACCAGCTCCATACTGATTTCCCAGAAGATTAACATGCTTGGATTCGAATGTATTGCCCTGAACGTTGTTTATTCCATATTGCACAATGAGGTTGGCTGAAGAATCTCCTCCTATAGTACTGAACGTTGAGCCTGTAACCGTATTGATACCATCAAGGAAAGTAACACTGTTAATATTTACATAAAATGAGTTCAACAGTGTTTCAAGATTATTCTGGAAATTGTTTACAGTAAATATTACTCCTGATAAAACATTCGTACCATCGTATGTCCAGATGAATGTTGGAACGTCATAACCGAGACCTGTGCTGGTTGGTATACTCTGGATTGCACTGTTGGAGAAAGTATTGTTTGAATATAATGATTCGAATTCAACACCGCTTAACATTGATCCAGAAACCGAGAAATTACCAAATACTGATACTGCCTCAAAAAAGCATATCTGAGAGGCGCTGATCATGGAATTGCTGTTCAACGAAATAACAAACAATCCTAAACCAGAGATCCCTTCAATATCATTTAAGCCCTGCATAGACAGAATTTCACTATCAAATAAGTTTACTGAATTTAGATCTAACATGGAACTCTGTGTTTCTATTTGTGTGTAGTTTACATAAGAACCAGTAAATGAAAATGATGAATTCACTGTATCCACTGTCATATCTATATATTGACCACCTACACTGCTTGATGTGGAATTATACGCAGTTATCATGTTGTCTGCTTGGTTGTCATTCAGTGAATTGATCGAAGAAAAGAAGTAGATATACTGACTCTGGACTGCAATGTTATCTGTATTCGTGATTTTTGAATCAAAAGCAAACACCAAGTTATATTCCATTATATCTCCACGCAGATTTAAGGTTGCACCATCCTCAGTAACTAAGAGAGTGCCCACTATCCTGCTGTTGACCAAATTTGCAGTTCCGTTTACTTCGAACAAAAGACCGCCTCCTATCTGATCATTTGCAAAAATAACACTTCCACAATATAAATAAACACTGCTTCCTGAATATGTTAATTCACTGTTAGATACGGTGATATCTGTAGAATTCACAGCTGCAATCGGGTAGGATGTGTCGAAGGTGGTTTGAGTTATGAAGTCGTTGGAAGAATCCCAGAAAGTTATTTCTCCTGCGACGAAACCGAAAACACCGGGGAATAAGTACCCGCTTATCTGCATTCCGATCATGGAATAGTTCTGGACCTTGTAGAAGGCAAGTGGCATTGTATCGCAGGTCACAAAGGCAGTGTTATAGCTCAAGTCAGTAAAAGGTTGGTACCCTCCGAATGAGCTCACATACATGGAGGTTCTGCTTAGGAAAACAGCCATAAACACAGGGAAACCGAAATCGTTTACCTGACCAAATACAGGATCAACGAAATTCTGCTCTGCGAGTATATAAGGTTCACTTGCTGATCCCTGACCATGTACGGATATATTCGCCATCTGTTCATTGTTGAATGCATACAATGGCGTATACCCACCGTATGTCTCATTGAACATCAGTTTCATAGTGCTCATCTTGACGGTGTTGCTGGAAGAACCGGAGATGTCCTGCATATACATTGGTGCATAGTTGGAAAGAAGAACCTGCATGCTGTATGTTCCAGGGGTCAGGAACAGCATGAACTTTCCATTCTGCTGCACTGGTGCCCACTGAGCAGTCAGGTTATTTACCCTTGTTCCAAGATTTACAAAGAGAAAGGCGTTTGAAGGCTCAATCTGTCCTGTTATCTTCAGATCACCCATCTTTGATGATGATTGTATTCCCCACATTCCCTGAAGTATGCTTGGTCCTGTGTTGATTTCTGCAACATCATTAGAATTCCAGTATATTGATTCACCCGATGATGTTTCTCCCGTATCAGTTCCATAATCATACGCACTTGGAATGTTCATGTAACCGCTAGTTGTTGAATTATAATATTTCAGTGTCATGTTTGCATTGATGTTGTAAAGAGTTGTTGTACTTCCTCCACCAGGTCCACCTATCATTATTTCTGCATCATAAAGAAGGTATCCTGTTGGTGTGACATGTGTACCACTTATGAGGAAATTAGCCTGTGGAGTCTTGAATGTGGTTGGGGGGTTATATGTGGAATTGAATATTACCAGGTCGTATGTACCGTGTACTGAGAGCTGTGGAACGGAATAGTTGAAATAAACTGCGTTCCTGTTGCCAATGAGAGTTGAGTTCAGGTAAAGATGTACCGTAAATGGTGTTTTAACTGCAAAACTTGGTCCATATGCAATATGTACACCTGGATATGATATGACTTTACCAGTTGACTGATATATTGCATTAGACGTGAGAAAGGCTGATGGGCTTGAAAAATTCCATAAATTATCTTCAAACTGAATAGTGTGATGGGTAGATGAATAAAGCAATACATTCTGTGTCCAGAATGAATAGGTGGAGTTTCCAAATAATGTAACGTTGTTCAGAACTGTGTTAAGCTGTATAGTTATATTGCTTGGGTCTTCATTTAAAGCATAAAGAGCAGTCAGGTTACTTATGGATACGGTACCCTCAAAACTGTTCGTAGACAGCTGGTATGGGGTAAGAATTCCACTTACGTTCTTAAGTCCGAAATCTCCTATCCCCATTGGTGCTGGAGCTGAAACATAAGATGGGGATACGTGTCCATCAACCATTTTATAATCCTGAGCTGCCTTGTAATTTGGAAGGAAAAGACTATTTTTCAGATTATTTGATGCATTAGTACCAAAAGATGAGTTAGGAGTGCCTATTGCACTTAGATTTGAACCACTTACCTTTGAGCTGGCAGTACTATTCAGGCTATTTTCAAAGCTATGAAACTGCGAAATAGCGGTTGCATTCTGACTTCCCGAGGAAGTAAACTGCGTTCCTGTAGTTCCTCTGCTACTATTGCTTGCTGTACTTTGAATGGTAGGATTAGTTCCAATTACAGCCATTGAAAAGCCTATTACAGACATAATAGCTATGGATATAACTATCAATTTTTTTAAGTCCATACGAATAATAAGGATTGCCAATATATAAACCTAATGTATTATTAAATTAACAAGTAGATTAATACGATTCACAAAGTAAATATATCTATGTGATCTTATATTAAAGGAATACAACGAAATCTTAGATTTCCTGAAATTCCTCAGCCTGTTTAGTTAACTAAATACTTCCTTCTCGTTTCCAAGAACCAGAAAACTGATCAGCTTCTTTATGGAATTCAACCTGTCTGGAAACATGGACAGAATGAATTCCCTCTCTTCCCTTGAGAACACCCTTAATCTTGATGCGAGTCCAAGATAAATTATTCCCCCCAGAAGAATAAGTGAGGGAAGAACAAACAGAGAGTAACCAAACCTTTCCACCATGAAATGAAGTGCCATATACACTATCATGAACATGACTATGGATGATGCCCAGATCTTCATGGTACCGGATACGTTGTATTGAACCAGATCCTCTTTCCTTGCTAATCTATAAAGAATGATGAAAGAAACAACATACACGGATGAAAAACCGAGGGCTGCCCCAATCAA
>DAHWLW010000099.1:0-2683 GCA_027343465.1 Thermoplasmatales archaeon
GATTAATCTTATTACATGGGCCGATTCGTTTATTTTATCTGCCTCCTGTATTTTAACTTTGATCGGAATAGGAATGTTAGTTGGGATACTATCCTTGGATGAGATTCGGACTGAAATACCTATATCCATCTCCATTCCAAATCTGATTACTTTGGTAAATGCTATCCTATTGATTCCTCTAGATTCAGAAGGCAGTTCTACGCTTAATAGTACAATGTTATCCGTCTCCGTGATCCCCATGTCAAATAGTTTGATTTCATTAAGGGCATGCGGGGGCAAATCAGTAAGTTGCCTGCCATTTTTATCATGATTTACGGAAGCCCAGCTCAAAAATAGACCATTGAGGTCATTTATCTGGTCTTTTCTAGCATAAAAGTTTGAGTGTGAACCCTCCCAAAATTTTTGAATTTTTGCGAAATCTTTGTCACTCAATTCTCCGTTTATCTTAGCTACTCTCGACGGCGAAATGGTAGCTGTATCAAAAACACCTGATGAGAAACCAGAAATAGAAACTAAAGAATCAAATGCAGCTTTCCTTGATTCATTTCTAATCCTTAATATTAACTCAGCCTCGCTTCCGTTTTCATTTATTACCAACTTAGTAGGCACAAATACCGCGACTAGGTTCATCCTTGACACAATTGCAGTAATAACACCTGCAAAAGAAGAAACAAATCCTAAGATTACAAAACTATTACTATAAAATACTTTTACAATAAATACTAGGATTACCGAAAGGATGGAAATGGAGAAGATAGCGCCTAGATTTCCTAGTGTTTGCTTTTTTATGTAACCTAAATATTTTACAACCACCTTTGGTATTAATTTAGGCCGTATAATAATATTTCCAATAAATTATGTCTCATATGTAATGCGATACCTCATTAATCAGCCACCTGGCATTGTTCATCACACGATCAAGGTTCTCCTTTCCAAGCCCCTTTCCATTCTTTTTCGCATCATCAAGCCATCCCTTGATATAGGCAGATGAATCCTCCCTGAAGTCAAAGCCGAAATGAGCTCCAACCAGGTAAGTTGAAAGTTCCGCTTCAGATTCAGCAAGTCCTCTTGGAAGATCCTCCCTGTAAAGATGTTCAAGCCTTGCATGGGACATTTCATGAATCAGGGTATGCAGCACGTTTACATCTTCACCCGGGATCTTCATAACCACTATCTTCTGCCCTTCACCTGAGTGTGCTGTATATCCTCTGGCTCCATTGTCAATTGTGGATTCCTCCACCGTATAATGCTCTCTTGCAATCTTTTTCAGAGTGTTGTACAGAGATGCGGCCTTAATGTCCTCTTCAACTGGCTTTGCTTTTCCAGGTATTGGTGTGGTCTGTGAAATGTCATAGACTTTTCCTGTGCTGAAGACCTTGGTAAAGCCTCCGCCGGAAAGGTTGAACTTATCCCTGACGAGTTCCTCTATTGCCTCATCGCTGAGCCCTTCTTTCCTCTTCTTTTCAATGAAGTCCTTCACCTTTCCCGGACCATCTTTATGTGCAACCCCGACAGGATAGAGAACACTGATTGGCAGTGCACCATCATTCACTTCCCTGCCGAAGTATTTCCATTCATTCCCTGACCTGACTATGGTTGCATTGGGATCCTGCATCCCTATGAGAAGGGAATTGAAACCTGAATAGTCTCCAAGTGTGCCGGAATACTTTCTCATCTGCAGCAGGAGCTGATCAACTGTTGTTATTTTGCTGAGGTCTCCAAGGAGATTCCAGGCCTGCTTCTCGAGCTGCGCAGGTGTGGGCCCCATATCCTGTATCTGAACTTCCCTGGCTTTCCTCTCAGTTTCAATCCTTATGTGCTTGTTCTCATTTCCATCCTTCTTCGTTATCCATTTCTGCACCATTTCTCATTCCTCCTTTCTTATATTTTCAGTTTCAGCATTCTTCTTTTCAATCGGATCCACGATTATGGCCTTACCATTACGGAGCCATACCTGCCTTGCATACTTCTTTCTCGGTTTTATCCTGTATTTTTCATCTTCCTGATTCATCTCTTTTCAGCTCCGGTATTTAAAGCGGGCAAAAATCGGCCAGACTGCCCCCACTTGAATCATGTGTGTATAATAATAGGAGAACAGCCGCCGCCACATGACATATTTCCCATTGGAAGCTGCATTGCCCGAATTCAGCTGGGATGTCATGCCATTGTCACATGACACTCTGCATGACATCATCTCCCTTCCTCCTGGTCTGTGTTCCCATTACTGCCTTTGTCATCATTCTTCCCAAGTTCCATTGCCGCCTTCTCTGCAAGCATCTCCATCAGTTGCTTCATCTCAGGGGTGATCTTCTCACCCTTGCGTATCAGTTTCTCAGCCATCAGGTCGAAGATCTCCTCATTTGTCATGCCAGCCCTTGCCGGCGTATTCATGGGATCGAACGGGTCAGGATCCTGTTTCACCTCCACAATGTCCTTGCCGGTGTTCACGTAACCCTCGCAGTTCGGGCATACCGTTCTCTTCGCCCCTCCTGTGTATGTCCATGAGTATCCGCAATGCCTGCATTTCACCCTGATGCCGGAAGATTCCTTTTCCTCGAGCTTTGATACATACACACGGTGATCACAGCTGGGGCAGCGTGCAGTGGACCTGAATCCCGTGTAATCCCACTCATAACCGCACTCATCGCACTGTAAGTGGACGGCAGGATTCCCGTTTTTCATC
>DAHWLW010000089.1:0-1600 GCA_027343465.1 Thermoplasmatales archaeon
AGCAGAAGGCAACTCAAAAATTCAGGAGCAGGTCATGAATACACAGAGTTTTATAACCAACCAGGAGAATTTCAGAATTCGTTAAAATTTAAGTATTTCCGACATATGTTCTATCCGATAAAATGGCAGATTATAGAAATCTTCTGGCATCTAAAGCATCTCATTCAATACATCTCATTAAGGATGGAAAACCTCAAGAGGCCTTGAAACTCATAGAGGATGTTCTTAGAGTCTCACCGGAAGACCCGGAATTCATTAACATAAGGGCGGCTGCCCTGCACAAAGCGGGACGGGAGGAAGAGGCTCTTGAACAGATTGAAAGATGCTTGAAAATGGAACCTGATGATGTCATTTATCTGAAAAACAAGGGAGTGGTCCTATACGATACGGGCAAATATGATGAAGCAACTAAGGTCCTTGAAAGATCATTTTCAAAGGACAGCAGCGATTCAACAACAACCTATCTGATATCATCCAGCTATCTTGAGACTGGAAACTACTCCATGGCACTTGAATTTGCAAATAAAACCTTGAAAATAGATCCAAAGGATGCAGAAACCCACTACCTCCTTTACAGAATTTATGATTCCATGGAAGACCATAATAAATCCTTAAAAGAACTTCAGGCCGCAATAAAGTACGATTCGGAGAACATAGAATACCGCATAAAATTTGCAGAGAATTTATTCGATGATGATGAGAGAGAGAAAGCATTGCAGGAACTGGAAAAACTCACAACAAAAATGGGTAATTATAAAGAATCCTATATTGAGAAAATAATACTGCTTTTTGAATATTATGAAAATTACGAAGCACTGAAAACATGTGATTACGCCATCAGGAAATGGCCACAAGAGCCTGATTTCATGTACATAGAGAGCATCATTCTTTCCGATGACGAAAACGATGAAGAGGCTCTTGAACTCATAGACCGGGCTCTGGCAATCCGAAAAGAGATCAGGTATGAAGAGGAAAGGACACAGCTGCTTGGATACATGGGGCGATTCCAGGAGGTCATTGAAACAGTCTCAAAAAACCCAAATCTCCTTGACGGGTCATTTAATGTTTTTCCAACCTATGTTGAGGCATTGATAACGGAAGGAATGAAGGATAGGTCAGTTGAACTGGTGAAGGATCACCTTGATACATTGAAGCTGGAAGATATCCTTGAAATTCTGGGCATATATACAGAAACAAAGAATACTGATGATGTGCTGTCTATCTGTGACCTCTGGTTTGAAAAGAGCGGACACCTGGAAATCGCTCTTATTCTCAAGTTCAGTGTTCTTCTGTCCGATGGAATGATGAACGAATCACTGGAATCGGTGAGATCAAACTACGAGAATCTTACTCCCGATGGTAATGCATTAACAAGGGTGTATGTCGCAAGAAGACTCTATGGAATAGGGGAATATGAAAAAGCACTTGGCGAGTTAAACACTGAATACGACGAAAATCTAGAAGCAGAGATAAAGGACAATGTGGAACTTACCCGCATAGTCCTGGAAATGAAAATAAACGGCATGGATCAGGGAATGCAGACTCTAAGGGATTTTGCCAAAAGAGTGGGCTACATTGAGACATCCGCAATGATCTGGGA